>JACZJU010000241.1 GCA_014860395.1 Burkholderiales bacterium
GCGCGAGGCGCGCGCCGGCGCCTCGCGGGCTGGGCAGCAGGCAGAACACCGTCGTCGCCAGGCGCGGCATCAGCGCGAGCGTGCCCACCAGCATCAGCGCGATCGCGATATAACCGAACAGCGGAATGCCGCCTACGGGCCCAGGCAGGATGCACAGTGCGCCCAGCAGCAACAGCACCGCGCCCGGCCAGACGGGCCGCAGGCGCGCGAACGCAGTCTGCTCGTCGCCCGCCTTGAGCGCCTGCGCCGGCGCCGCGCGCGCCGCCTCCAGCGCGACGGTCAGGCTGCCGGCCACCGCGACCAGCATGCCCAGCGCGAAAAACAGCGCGCTCGCCCAGGGCTCGGCATGCAGATCCGGATGCAGCCCGCGAAACTGGCCGGCACCGAGATCGGCGCCGAAGCGCGCGAGCACGGCGGCGGCCATGAGGTAGCCTGCGACCAGTCCGAGCACCGCGCCGGCCGCGCCGATCAGCGCGCCCTCGGCGAGCAGCATGCGCGCAAGACCGCCGCGGCTCACGCCGAGCACGCGCAGCAGCGCGAATTGCGCGCGCCGGCGCACCGCCGACAGCGCCTGCGCGGAGAACACGAGGAAACCGCCGGTGAACAGCGCCACCAGCGCGAGCACGTTCAGGTTCACGCGATAAGCCCGCGACAGGCTGGCATTCCTTTGCAGGTCACTCTGCGGATGCTCGACGATCAGGCCCGGCGGCAGCTCCGCCTGCAGGCGCGCCTGCAATGCATCTGAGTCCACGCCGGGCCGCAGGCGGATGTCGATGCGGCTGATGCTCCCCAGGCGGCCGAGCGCGAGCTGCGCCGCGGCAATGTCCATCACCGCGAGACGCTCGCGTCCGCTGCCGCGCAACAAACCAGCCACGCGAAAATTCACTTCTGCCAGACCCACCTGCAACGCCAGCCGGTCGCCGATCTTCAGACCCAGGCTTTCGGCTGCGGTCGGACTTAAAAATAACGCGTCCTGGCGCAGCAGGTCGAGCACGTCCGTGCTCGCAGCACCGATCAGCGCCGGTTGCACTTCGGCCGCGCGAAAGGCGTCGACGCCCAGGACGCGCAGCGATTCGCGCCTGCCGGGCAGCTTCGCATCGACTTCCAGTACCGGACTTGCCAGCGCAACCTGCGGCAGACGCGCGATGCGCGGATATAGGGCCTCGTCGAAGCCCGCGCGCGGGCCGCGGATTTCCAGATCGGCTTCGCCCGCGAGCGCGCGCACCGCCTGCGAAAACTCGTTCAGCGCAACGGCGTTGATGAGCTGCACCGCATAGCCCAGTGCCACGCCCAGTGCGATCGCGAGCACCGAAACCGCGAGCCTGCCTTTGTGCTGCGCCAGCGGCGCGAGGAACAGCACCGTGCGCGACAGAGCAAGCGGCGTAAGAGCCGGCGCGGCCGATGCGCGCATCAGTCCGCCACCCGCAGACCCTGCGCAGTGAGAATCATGATGCGGTCCGCCGTCGCCGCCGCCGCCTGCGAATGCGTGACCAGGATGCAGGCTGCGTTCCGGGTCTTGACCTGCGCGCGCAGCAGCGCGAGTACCTGCGCAGCGCTCTCCGGATCGAGGTTGCCCGTAGGCTCGTCCGCGAGCAGCAGCTTCGGACTGTGCACCAGCGCACGCGCGATGGCGACGCGCTGCAGTTCACCCCCCGACAGTTCGCGCGGCATGCTCGCCTCGCGCCCGGCGAGGCCGACAGCCGCGAGCATCGCCTGCGTGCGCTGCGCGGCCTCGTGTTCGGCGACGCGGTTCAGTATCAGCGGCAACGCCACGTTCTGCGCGAGCGAAAGATAAGGCAGGATATGGAAGGCCTGAAACACGAAGCCCATGCGCTCGCGCCGCAGGAGGGTCAATGCGTCGTCGTCCAGACCCGTGAGATCGATGCCGTCGAGCCGGACGCTGCCCGTATCCGGCCGATCCAGCCCGGCGATCAAATTGAGCAGCGTGGATTTGCCTATGCCGGATTCGCCCATCACCGCGATGTACTCGCCCGAGGCGAGCACCAGGTCGACATCGCGCAGCACGCTGCGACTGCGCGCGCCTGCGTAGGTCTTGCTCAGCTTGTCCAGCACCAGCACTATTTGTCGCCCTCGCTGCCGCCGCCTGAATTGATTTTTGTGCGCACACGGCGAGGTTAGCTTGCGCGCCCCTGCGTGGCAAGTTGTCGCGCTCGCGACTGCCTCGCCCATCGCAGAGCGGTTCCCTGTTTTTTTCCGGAATCGGCTACACTTCGGCATGCCGCAAATTGGATCACGCGCCGCCATCTCGGACGAGCGCGCCTTGCGCAAACCGACTGACACCGATAAGAACACCCTGATTTTCCCATGCCCTTTGAAGCTCCCGACCTAGCACCGCCCGCACTGCGACAGGTGGCATCCGATTTCGGCGGACTGTACGCGGTGAATGCGCTGGTCGCGTTCATATTCGCGACCACCGGACCGGTGGCGATCATCCTCGCCGTTGCGAGCCAGGGCGGCCTCTCCGAATCGGACCTCTCCTCCTGGCTCTTCGGCTCGTTCTTCCTGAATGGCCTCATCAGCCTCGCCTTCTGCTGGATCTATCGCCAGCCGCTGGTATTCTTCTGGAGCATTCCGGGCGCAGTGTTGATCGGGCCGGCGCTGGGCCACCTGAGTTTCGCCGAAGTCATCGGCGCCTACCATGTCACTGGACTGCTGATGCTCGTGCTCGGCGCTTCCGGCTGGGTGCGGCGCGCGATGCACGCGGCGGTGATGCCCATCGTCATGGCCATGGTCGCTGGCGTATTCCTGCGCTTCGGCCTCGACCTGGTGTATGCGCTGCGCGACGACGTCTGGATCGCAGCGCCGATGGTGATCGCATTTCTCGCCGTGAGCGCGCTGCCGCGACTGGCCCGCGCGATCCCGCCGCTGATCGTCGCTCTCGCCGCGGGCGCGATCGCGATCGCCGTGCTCGATCGCTTCCAGCCCGGCTCCGGCGCCATATTCGGTTTCGCCCAGCCCACGCTTTACACGCCGGTGTTTTCCTGGCGCGCGATGGTGGAACTGGTCGTGCCGCTCGCGATCACGGTGCTTGCGGTGCAAAACGGTCAGGGTTTCGCCGTGCTAGGCGCGGCCGGTCATAAGCCGCCGGTCAATGCAGTGACCATCGCCTGCGGCGCGGGATCTGTGATTTCCGCCCTGGTCGGCGCGGTATCGACCTGCCTCACCGGGCCGGTGAACGCGATCATCTCGCATTCGGGCGAGCGCGGCAGGCAGTACACGGCGGGGCTGCTGGTCGGACTGCTCGCCCTGGGCTTTGGCGCGCTCGCGCCCACCTTCACCCACCTCATGCTGGCAACGCCCAAGGCCTTCATCGCCGCGCTCGGCGGCCTCGCGATGCTGCGCGTGCTGCAGACCGCATTCGTCGCGTCCTTTCGCACCACGCACACTGTCGGCGCGCTGGTCACTTTCATCGTCACCGTGGCCAACGTGCCAATTTTCAACATCGGCGCGCCGTTCTGGGGGCTGGTGATCGGATTCCTCTGTTCGAAGCTGCTCGAGCCAGGGGATTTTGCGAAGCCCCGCAAAACCGCCTGAACGTGCCTAGTGTCCTGTTCCGTAAATTCCGACGATAAAGGAGCGAGCGCAGTTGGCCGTCAGGCAAGGCGCGAGGCTGAGACAGTAGCTGGGCCTACGGCGAAGCCGAGCAACGCCGACTGTCGGTCAAATGCGCCGCGAACTATCGAGCGAATTTACGGAACAGGACACTAGCTAGCGGGGACGACTGCCGTCGCTTCGAGTTCGATCTTGCCCGGCTCGTCGAGCAGGTCGGAGACGAAGATCATGCTCATGCAGGGGTAATGCCGTCCCATCAGGCGCTTCCAGATCGCGCCGAGCTGCGGGCGCGCCGCAAGGTATGCCGGCTTGTCGCAGCAGAATGCGGTGATGCGGCAGATGTGTTCGGGCCGGCCGCCGGCCTCGGCGAGCACCGCCAGCACATTCTGCAGGGCCTGATCGAACTGCGGCGCGATTTCGGCGGAGTGAAATTTCTGCTGCGCATCCCAGCCGACTTGGCCGGCGATGAACACGATGCGCCCCGGCGCCACGGTGATGCCGTTGGCATAGCCTATGGGCGGCGCCCAGCCCGGCGGCAACAGTACGTCCATGTCCTGCCGCTCAGTCGGACAGCACCGGCGGGTCCTGGTCCGCTTCCCAATTGGCGTCGGGCTTGGGCGTGCGCGCGAGCCACTCTTCGATCAGGTGCACGTGCTCGGCCTCGTCTTCCTCCATCTCCAGCGCCCCCGCGCGCACCCCGGCATCCTTGGTGACCTTGGCCAGATGCGCGAAAAAGTCGCGCGCGCGCTTTTCGTTGTGCAGGGCGATCTGCAGTGCGTGATAGGGTTGCATCAGGTAATGCAGTTCCGTCGGGTCCGCGGTCTCGGGCCCTTCCATGCCTTCCCAGCGCACATTGGCCGCGCTGACCGGCGACTGCTTCCAGCCCATCTGCTCCAGGATCTGGTCGGCATGGCGCTGCTCGATGCGCGAGAGCTTGCGGAACAGTTCCGCCACCTCAAGGTTGTTGTGCATTTCCATCGAATCGGCGAATTCGGCATAGCGCTCGGCGGCTTCGGCCTCCATCGCATAGGCGTGCGCCATGAAGTCGGCGGCGCTCGCGACCGGCTGCGCTTTTGCGGACTTGGATGCAGCACGCTTCGCTGCAGCGGCGACCCCGGTCTTTTTCACGCTTTTCTTCACTGCTTTCTTCGGCGCATTCTTCAGGGTTTTCTTCGCTCCTGTCTTCGCGGCCGGTTTCTTGACCTTCTTGACGCTCTTTTTCGTGCTCATAGTGCGAACTCCACTTCCAGGTCGGATGGACGTTTCTTGCCTTTGCCGACCGGCGGCTGGTAAGGCGGACGGTCGCCCTTGTACAGAACGCCGATGTTCAGACCGTCGTCGGTCATGAGGCGCCTTGCCGCCTGCGCCGCGTCCGCGGTGTAAGTCACCGGGGACGGCCGTACCAGCTGCTTCCACTCGCGCTGCTCGGGACGGAAAGTGATGCAGGGACTGAGTATTTCTACGAAGGAAAATCCCGGCGTGCGTATCGCCTCGGCGATGAGGTCGGCCGTGCCGTTAGGATCGCCGGCAAACGCGCGCGCGACGAAATTTGCGCCTGCCGCGAGCGCGATCACCAAAGGATTGAAGGTGCGCAGACCGGTGCCGCCCGGGGAAAGCTTGGAGTCCCAGTCGGGCTCGGTGGTGGGTGAAGGCTGGCCCTTGGTCATGCCATAAACATGGTTGTCCATGACAACGTAGGTCAGGTCGACGTTGCGCCTGCAGGCATGCAGAAAATGATTGCCGCCGATGGAATAGCCGTCGCCGTCGCCGCTCGCCACCACCACCGTGAGGTCGGGACGCGCAAGTTTCAGTCCGGCCGCCGCTGCGAGCGAACGCCCGTGCACGCCGTGGAACCCGTAGCAGCTGGTGTACGCGGGAATGCGCGAGGAGCAGCCTATGCCGGATACGACGGCGACGTTCTCCGGCCGCAGCTCGAGGTTGGCGAACGCCTTGGTGAACGAGGACAGCACCGAATAGTCGCCGCAGCCCGGGCACCAGATC
Organism: Burkholderiales bacterium; assembly: GCA_014860395.1. Lineage (GTDB taxonomy): Bacteria > Pseudomonadota > Gammaproteobacteria > Burkholderiales > SG8-39 > 2-12-FULL-64-23. Next base: position 5,575 of record JACZJU010000241.1, read on the forward strand.
GGCTTGTAATCGGATTTGAACGCCTGCGCCTTGAGCGGCGTGGCTACGACGGCGGAATTCATGAGCGGCTCCATTCGGTGATTTGCTGATGTATTTCGTCGGGGCGCATCGGCAGCGGACCGGGGTGGCGATAGCTCTTCACCTTGCCCGGCATGTCGTACTCGGCGCGCAGGTACCGGTATAACTGACCGGTGTGATTCTGCTCCACCACCAGCACCCGTTTCGCGCCCGCGAGCGCCGCGGCGAATTGTTCCGGTTGTGCCGGGCTGAGCAGGCGCAATGACACCAGTCGTGCCTTGACCCCTTCGGCCGCCGCGCGCGCGATCGCCTCGCGCGCCGCGCCGGTGCAGGAACCGAAAGTGACGACGGCAAGCTCTCCCTTGCCTTCGATGTCGGCCCAGCGCTCGCCGTAATTGAATTGCGCCAGCTTCTTCGCGCGCTTGTCCAGTTGCCTGATGTGATCGCCCGACTGGCTCGAAGGCAGTCCGCGCTCGTTATGCTCCAGGCCGTCGGCCGTGTACGCGGTGCCGGGGTTTCCCGGAATCGCCATCGGCGAGATGCCCGACTCGGTGATGGCGTAGCGCTTGTAGCCCTCTGCCCCCGCGCTGGGCTTTGCGCGCTCGCCGACCAGGCCTATATCAGCGGGCGGATCCACCACCGCGCGCGTCTGGCCGAAGTACTGGTCGGAGAGCACGATGGCCGGCGACTGCATCGCCTCGGCCAGGTATACCGCCCACTGCGTCGCTGAGACGCAGTCGGCGATCGAATTCGGCGCCACTACGATACGCGGCGCATCCCCGTGCAGTCCATTGA
>JACZJU010000242.1 GCA_014860395.1 Burkholderiales bacterium
GGCGCGGCAGGTTCCAGCAATTGCAGCGTGCCGTTCAGGAACGCCATATCGCGGTTGGGCGGAATGATGTAAGCGCAATTGGGCGTGACCGTCATCCCGTCCTCGACCTCGAACACCTGCATGCGGGTGTAGCGCCGGATCAGATCGGAGAGAATGCTCTTGTGGTCCGGGGCGAGGTGCTGCACCAGCACGAAAGCCATGCCCGGATCGGTGTCTGCGGGCATGCCGGAAAAGAAGGCTTCAAACGCCGCCAGGCCGCCGGCGGACGCGCCGATGCCGACGACGGGGAAGCCGAACGAAGCATCGGGTCCATCCGGGGTCTTCGTTCTCTGGGAAGGCGCTATCCCGGATCGCGGCTCCGGTATCCGCGCCCCTTTTTCCTGTTTGGCGCCTTTGCGCTTGCCGGTATCTGTTTTCCTGGTGCCCATGGAGCCCTAAAGATTCGAAACGATTTCAGCGACCGCAGGACTCGGCAACTTGTACCTGGTGCGGCCCTCGAAGTCAGCCTGGACATTTCCGCGAGGCGCGGGAGGACAAGAGACGGACGAGCGGGAAAATCGTTAACATCCGTGTATCACTATGCCCCAATAGGGGGGAGCGAGAAAAGCACTATTTCGACGCCGACCGGCTTTTGTCGACGCCGGCGTTAAATAATTCGCGACAGACAGTCGTTTAGGCCGTTGCGGCCGTCCGCTTCGATCGGGAAGAATCGGGACGGGACTCTACAACCCCCCCAGCACCTTGATGTGCGCGACCACGCCGCGTGCGAGCGCCGACAGGTTGTAGCCGCCTTCGAGCACCGACACGATGCGCCCCTCGGCGTATTTGTCCGCCACCGCCTTGACCTCCTTGGTGACCCAGGCGTAGTCGGCGTCCACCAACCGCAGCATCGCCATGTCGTCCTCGATATGGGCGTCGAACCCGGCGGAGAAAAACACCATCTGCGGCTTGAACGCTTCCAGCGCCGGCAGCCATTGCTGCGTCACCGCGTCGCGAAACGGCTGGCTGCCCGCGCCGGCTGGCAAAGGCACGTTGACCATGTTCGGCGATACGTCCTCGGTGCCGCTGTACGGATAGAAGGGATGCTGGAAGGTGCTCACCATCAGCACACGCGGGTCGTCGCTGAAAATGTCCTCCGTGCCGTTGCCGTGATGCACGTCGAAATCGACGATGGCGACGCGCTCGAGGCCATGCTGCTCAAGCGCGTGCCTCGCCGCAATGGCGACGTTGTTGAACAGGCAGAAGCCCATGGCGCGGCTGCGCATCGCATGGTGTCCCGGCGGGCGCACACTGCAAAAAGCGCTGTCGGCCTGACGATTCATCACCAGGTCGGTGGCAAGCACCGCCGCGCCGGCTGCGTGCAGCGCGGCATCCCAGGTATGCGAATTCATCGCGGTGTCCGGGTCCAGATGGACGGTGCCGCTGTGCGGCGCGCTAGAGCGTATGTGGCTGATGTATTCCATCGGATGCACCCGCGCCAGGCTGGTCACGCTCGCCTGGGGCGCTTCATGGTGCGTGAGGTGCGGGCCGATGCCGGAGGCGATCAACTGGTCGTCGATCGCGCTCAGCCGCTCCGGGCACTCCGGGTGGTAGGCGCCCATGTCGTGCTTGCGGCATTGCGGGTGGGAGATGAAAGCAGTGGCCATGTAGCATCTTACCGGGATGGGATTTGCTGAATATTAGCCGAAATCCACGTAAGATGACGAATGCATTGCGCGGGTCCGCCCATCCCCGGGCGGGTATGCGCCGCCGCAGACTGCGCGCGAGCGCCCGGCTTGACCGGACACACTACGGAGAATCCGCTTGCTGCTACACGCTGAACAGAAATTCGCCACACGCGACACAGCCATACACCGGGTGATTGCCAACGCGGGCAAGGTCATTCTCGGCAAGGAGCGGCAGATACGCCTGGCCGTGGCCTGCATCCTGGCGCGCGGCCATCTGTTGATCGAAGACTTGCCCGGTGTGGGCAAAACAACGCTCGCCCACACCCTGGCAAAGCTCCTGGGCATGGCTTTCCAACGCATTTCGTTTACGAGCGACCTGCTGCCCGCTGACATCATCGGCGTTTCCGTTTTCGATCGCGACAGCGGCACGTTCAAGTTTCATCCCGGGCCGATCTTTTCGCAGCTGATCCTGGCCGACGAAGTCAACCGCGCCACGCCCAAGACGCAGAGCGCGCTGCTGGAGGCGATGGAGGAGCACCAGGTCACCGCAGAAGGCGCGACACGACCGCTGCCCGAGCCTTTTTTTGTGATCGCCACGCAGAACCCCTCGCACCAGGTCGGCACGTTCCCGCTGCCGGAATCGCAGCTCGACCGCTTCCTCATGCGCATCGAACTCGGCTATCCGGACCGCGACGCGGAGCGCGCCTTGTTGCAGGGTACGGAGCGGCGCAACATGGTTGCGACGCTGGAACCCTGCCTCGCACCGGGCGAACTGATAGAGCTGCAGGCGAGCGCCACCCAGGTGCACGCGGCACCGGCCTTGCTCGACTATATTCAAGCCATAGTCGAGCACACGCGGCGCGCGCCCGAGTTCGCGAGCGGCCTGTCGCCGCGCGCCGCGCTCGGCGTGCTGCATGCAGCCAAGGCCTGGGCCATGCTCGAAGCCCGCGACAAGGTGCTGCCCGAAGACGTGCAGGCGATACTGCCCGGTGTGGCCGGCCACCGCCTCGCGCCGGCGCACGAAGGCGCGCGCAAACGCGCCTCCGAGGTCACCGCCGCGCTGATCGAGGCGGTGGCGATCCCCTGAAAACGTCGACTATCACTAGCCGCTGACGCGATGTTCGAAAAGATCCTTAGCCGCTCGCAGCTCTATCTCGCGTTCTTCGGACCGCGCCGGCCTGAGCCCGGCACCATCTTCCTGCGGCAGAACCGGGTCTATATCCTGCCGACCCGCGCCGGCCTCGCCTTCGGCATGGCGGTGGGCGTGATGCTTGTCGGTTCGATCAACTACAACCTCTCCCTGGGCTACGTACTCACCTTCCTGCTCGCGAGCATGGGGCTGGTCGCGATCCTGCATACCTTCCGCAACCTGGTGCATCTCTATATCACCCCCGGCCGCGCCGAGCCGGTGTTTGCCGGAGAAGTCGCATGGTTCGAGCTGTTCGTCGAAAACCGTTCGCGCTATGACCGCTGCGCCATCGCGCTGTGGCATCAGGACAAGGCAACGCGATGCGATGTTGCGTCCGCTCGCGACGCCATGGTGAGCATCCCGGTTGCGGCGGCGCGACGCGGATGGCTCAGCGCCGGACGCATTACCATGGAAACCCGCTTTCCCCTCGGCCTGTTGCGCGCCTGGAGCTATATACAGCCGGACATGCGCTGCCTCGTCTATCCCAGACCCGACGACGGGCTGCTGCCGCTGCCCGAGCCGTCCGCTGGCACCGGTGAGAAGCGCGTCGCCGGCGGCGGCAGCGACGACTTCGCCGGGCTGCGGGCGTACCAGGTGAGCGATTCGCCGCGGCACATCCACTGGAAAGCCGCCGCCCGGGAACAGCAACTGCAGACCAAAGTGTTCAGCGGCCGCGCCGCCGCCGAATTGTGGCTGGCCTTGGACCAACTGCCCGCCGATCTGGATCTCGAGTCCAAACTGTCGCGCATGACGCGCTGGGTACTTGCTGCCGACCTGGACGGATTGCGCTACGGCCTGCGCCTGCCAGGGCTGGAACTGGCGCCGGATGCAGGCGAGCCGCACCGTCTCGCCTGCCTGCGGGAGCTTGCGCTATATGAACTCTAGGAATTCCGTGCAAATTGCATTGTGCACGGGCAAATATAAGGGAGCATGAGGGGAGATATCCCCTCATTCGTAATGCATGGTCTCTAGCAAGTTACCGAGTGCGGAAATCCAGTTGCGCCACCTGTTCTGGCTGCTCGCCGGCCTGGTGCTGGTGGTTGCGCCGCATACGCCGCGCCTGCCCTGGTGGCTGAACCTGATCGCACTGATGCTGTTTGCCTGGCGAATTTACCTGGGCTGGGGCGATCGCGCGCTGCCGCGCAAATGGCTGCTGGCGTTGTTTGTCCTCGGCGGCATACTCGGCATCTATCTTACCTACCGCACGATTTTCGGACGCGATTCGGGCGTGGCCATGCTGGTGCTGTTCCTGTCGCTCAAGCTGCTCGAGCTGCGCCAGCCGCGCGATGCCGTGGTGCTGGTGCTGCTCTCCTACTTTCTGGCGCTCACCAATTTCTTCTACTCGCAGACGCTGCCCACTGCGGGACTGATGCTCGCCACTACGCTGATCAACACCGCCAGCCTGGTGAACTTCGCCGCGCCCGGGCGCTCGCTGCAGGCCAACCTGAAGACCGCAGGCGTGCTGCTGGCGCAGGCGGGACCGGTGATGCTGGTATTGTTTCTCCTGTTTCCGCGGGTGCAGGGCCCGCTATGGGGGTTGCCGCAGGATGCCTACAGCGGCGTCACCGGCTTGTCCGACTCGATGTCGCCGGGCGCGATCAGCCGGCTGTCGCAGTCCGACGCCATTGCGTTTCGCGTGAAGTTCAGCGACGACGTGCCGCCGAGGTCGCAGTTGTACTGGCGCGGCCCGGTATTCTGGGACTTCGATGGACGCACCTGGCGCCCGGGCAATGTCCGCCGTTACGCACAGATGCAGTTCGAGGCCGGCGGCAAGCCCTATGACTACGAGGTCACGCTCGAACCGCATAACTACAGCTGGCTGTTCGCGCTGGAATTGGCGGCAAAGACACCCCCCGGTGCGCGAGTCACGTCCGACTACACGCTGCTGTCGCGCAGGCCGGTGCGCAATCGTGTCCGCTACGAAATGCGCTCCTATACCGATTTCACGGAGGGCGGCACGGACGATGCGCGCAACCTGAGATCGGGGCTGCAGCTGCCTGTAGGTTTTAACCCGCGCTCGCGCCGCCTCGCGCAGGAGTGGGCGGCGGACGGCGCGAGCGATTTGGCCATCGCGCAGAAAGCGCTGAGCTATTTCCGCGAGCAGGGTTTTGTTTACACCTTGGAGCCGCCCCTGCTCGGGCACGATTCGGTGGACGAATTCCTGTTCGGCAGCAAGCAAGGCTTTTGCGAGCACTACGCTTCCAGCTTCGTGTTCCTGCTGCGCGCGGCCGGCGTGCCGGCGCGCGTGGTCACCGGTTATCAGGGTGGCGACGTGAATCCGGTGGACGGGTACATGATAGTGCGCCAGTCCGATGCGCACGCCTGGACCGAAGCCTGGCTCAAAGGCCGCGGCTGGGTGCGTTTCGACCCAACAGCCGCTGCATCGCCGGTACGCGTCGAATCCGGCATTGGCGCGGCGGTACCCGCGACCGACCCGCTGCCGCTGATGGCGCGCACCACGCTCTCCTGGTTGCGCGGGCTGCGCTACAACTGGGATGCGCTCGCGAACAAGTGGAATCAGCTGGTGCTGGGCTACGATCCGGATCGCCAGCGCCAATTCCTCTCCAGCATGGGCATGAAGGAGCCGAACTGGGGGAGCATGGCGCTGACGCTGTTCTGGGGCGTGGGCGCGCTGCTTGTGCTGCTCACCGCGTGGCTTTTGCGGCGCATGCGCACTGCCGACCCGGTGCAGCGCCTGTGGCTCAAGTTCTGCACCAAGCTCGGCAAGAGCGGTTGTCCGCGCGCCGCGCATGAAGGTCCGGCCGATTTCGTCGCGCGCACGGCCTCGCGCTTTCCCGGCAAGGCCGAACGCATACGCGCCATCGGCGAACGCTACATCGCGCTGCGCTACGGCAGGCGCACCGATGCGCACATGCTTTCCGAATTGCGCCTGCTGGTGCGGGAGTTGAGCGTATGAGCCGGCTCGCGCGCCTCGTTCTTTGCTCGTTGCTCGCCTTCGCGCTGTCGTCCTCTATTTCGACCGCCGCGGGCAAGCCCGCGCCCTACGCCGCGCGCAAGGATGTGCGCCAGTTCATCAGCCGGATGGTGGAGCAGCATGGCTTTGCGCGTAAAGAACTGCGCACACTGTTCCGACACGCGCGCTTCCAGCCTGCCATTATCACGGCCATCACCCCGCCCACCATTGCGCGCGCGAGGTCCTGGCAGGACTATCGCGCGCTGTTCATCACGCCGCGGCGCATCGAGGCGGGCGTCGAGTTCCGCGAGCAGCAGCGCGAATCGCTCGCACGCGCCGCCGCACTCTACGGCGTGCCCGAAGAAATCATCGTCGGAATAATCGGCGTCGAAACCGTATACGGGCGCAATACGGGCAACTACCGCGTCATCGATGCGCTGACGACCCTCGCTTTCGACTACCCGCCGCGCGCCGATTTCTTCCGCTCCGAGCTGGAGCACTACCTGCTGTACACGCGCGACGCGGGCGTCGACGCCCTGTCGCTGAAAGGCTCGTATGCCGGCGCCATCGGCATTCCCCAGTTCATGCCCGGCAGCTACCGACGCTACGCCGTGGACCTCGACGGCGACGGCAAGCGGGATCTCTCCGGTAATTTCGCCGACGCGATCGGCAGTGTCGCGAACTTTCTGAAGGAGCATGGCTGGGAGACGGGCGAGCCGGTGGCCTACCCCGCGCAGGTACAGGGGGAGGCTTTCCGCGCGCTCATCGATGCGGGTATCAAGCCGAACTACCGCTGCGGCGACCTGGCGGCGATCGGCGTAAGCACGACGGGCGAAACCAGGCCGGACGCCCTTTGCGCCCTGATCGAGCTCGAAACGCCCGGGGAGACCAGCGAGTATCTGGTGGGCCTGAAGAACTTCTACGTACTCACCCGCTACAACCGCTCCAGCATGTACGCGGCTGCGGTGCTGGAATTGGCGCAAGCGGTGAAATCGGCGGCCGCGCAAAAATGAAGGTGCTGGCGCTCCACTAGCTCAGTTGGGCAAGCGCGCGCCGGATATCCTCCACCGCCTCGGGCTTGAGCGCTTCCTGCGGCGCGATCGCGTCGCCCACGTCGAAGCCCTGCAGCTGCAGCGCGGTCTTGATGCAGGCGGCGAGCGCGTATTTGGTGAATACCTCGTTGATGGCCCATTGCCGGCGCTGTTCCGCCAGCGCCTCGTCCCATTTGCCGGCGCGCACCAGATCGTAAAGGCGCACGCATTCGCGCGGCATGACGCAGCCGGGTCCGGCCATCCAGCCCACGCCGCCCAGCTTCAGCACCAGGAGAGGTATATGCGCGGAGGCGCTGAACACCTTGATGCGGGCGCCCATCCGGTTGAGCATCGTGAGGATGCGTCCGGTATTGCCCGAAGCATCCTTGACGTACTCGATGTTGGGACTATGGGACAAGGCATCGAGCACATCCATGGGGATGTCGCCGCCGAGCAGGCCGGGATTGGTGTACAGCGTCATCGAAGTCTGCGGCAACGCCTCGGCAACGGCGCGAAAATAGCGTTCGATGCCGCGCGGCGGCACCGGAAACATCTGCTGCAGAATGAGGATCATGCCGTCCGCACCCAGCCTGGCGTGCGCCTCCGCCTGCCTGACGGCGTCGGTGGTTGCGAACGCGGCGACCCCTGCCAGTACCGGCACCCGTCCCGCCGCGGCATCGATCACGATACGCACGATCTCGGTGCGCTGCTCGAACGACAGATAGGCGAACTCGCCGGTGCTGCCCAGTGGCGAGAGGCCGTGCACACCGCAGCCGATAAGATGTTCGACCAGATCGCGCAGCACGCGCTCGCGCACGCGGCCGGTGGCCTCGTCGATCGGCGAAACGAGATAGGGAAAAATTCCGTGAAAGTCGGTCATGGAGCAGCCTTGATTAGGTAGGAAAAGTAGGCAAGATGATAACGCCGATCACGCCGCAAAAGGCGCCGGCGCAATCGGCGCTTGCAAGTTGCTCCGGACAACGCAACAATGCGCACTTTTCGCGAAAGAGCATCACGCCATGAGAAGCAGCAAGACAAATAGCAAGGGGCCGCGCATCGCGGTGCGCAGCTCCGGCATCCACGGTCGCGGCGTGTTCGCCCGCCGCGCCATCCGCGAGGACGAAACGGTATGCGAATACAAGGGCGAAATCATCAGCGAAGCCGAGGTTGCGCGCCGTTATCCAGAAAACATGAATGGCCTGAACCATACGTTCATCTTCGGCGTTGCGCACAACCACAATATCGACGGCGGCTCCAAGGGCAATATTGCGCGCTGGATCAACCATTCCTGCGAGCCGAACTGCGATACCTATGAGGAGGACAAGCGCATGTTCGTGCGCGCGGCACGCGACATCCGGCCGGGCGAGGAACTGTCCTACGACTACTGTATCGAGGCCGGCGAGCGCATCACCAAGGCGGTAAAGGCGCGTTGGCCCTGTTGGTGCGGGGCGAAAAAATGCCGCGGAACCGTGCTGGTACCCACACCGAAGCCGAAGAAGAAGACCAGGAAGAAGGCAAAGAAGAAGACCTAGCTGCGGCCACGATACCGGTCCCCGCGCCCGCTCGGCAGGGAGCCCGCTACCGCGCTCTATTCGATTGAATCTATTGCGTATGCTACGCGGTAGCGGAGATTGTCAAATATTGTCGAGACCTGCGGAATTTCTCCGCGGACCTGCATTGTCGGGAATAATGATACGATTCGTATTGAGAATCATCTGCCGGTTTCACCCTCGACCCGCAATGGTGAGAGCCTAGGGTCTGTTGACATTCACCGCATGAGACGCGTTGCCTCCAAATGCGGATGACTGCAAGGCGCGCGACGAAGCCAAGGGTGGTTCCCTTGGCGAGGAGCGCAACGCCGCAGGCGCCGCATTTGGAGGCAACCCAAAGGGACGGGGGATAATTTGGGCGCAGCGCTGCGTTGCTCGTCGCTTGTTTGGAACGACCAAACGGCACTCCTCGCGCCTTGCGCTGCATCCCAAATTACCCCCGTCGCGCTCACGTGCTGAATGTCAACAGACCCTAGGGACGCGGAGGTAACAATGAATCATCGCGGCAACGATTACGACGTCAGCGCGCAGTTCAACACCACCGATCCGCAGGTGGTCAATGACGAGGTGAGCCGCATCTACCTCGATCTCTACCCGAACGCGCCGACAAGGCTGCTGGACCACGCTTTTCGCGACCTGACCCGGCTCTACCGCGGCGAATACCCCGGCTATCATCCCTGCGACACGGCGTATCACGACGTCCAGCATGTACTGGACGTGACGCTCGCCATGGCGCGCCTGATCGACGGCTACGAGCGCTCGCACGTCGGCACCCAACCCTTCGGCGACGCCTTGTTCCGCCTGGGCGTGATCACCGCACTGTTCCACGACATGGGCTACGTGCGCGAGTTGAGGGACCAAGAGCACAAGAACGGCGCCGAGTACACTCTGACCCACGTCTCGCGCGGGTCGGTATTTCTGAAGGGCTACCTGCCGAAAATCGGCATGCCGGAAATGGCCGATATTGCGGCCGAATTGATCCATTTCACCGGATTCGAGATTCCCGTCGGAGAAATCAAGGTGCCCTCGCACATCTACAGACTGCTGGGCAGCATGCTCGGTTCGGCCGATATCATCGCGCAGATGGCGGATCGATGCTACCTGGAGAAATGCCGCGACCGCCTGTATCCGGAGTTTCTTGCCGGCGGCCTCGCGAGCAAGCGCGATGCCGAAGGCATGGAGCAGGTGGTGTTTGCCTCGGGCGAAGACCTGGTGATCAAGACGCCCGGTTTTTTCCGGGGTGCCAGCAAGAGGCTCAATGTCGAGTTGGGCGGCTGCTACGCCTACGCACAGCAGCATTTCGGCGGGCAGAACCTGTACATCGAGGAACTGCAGAAGAACATCCGGTTCGCACAGGAGATCGGCGAGGAAAACGACCCGTCGATTTTGAAGCGCAGACCGCCTGAGACACTCGTCGAATAATTCCGATATCCGCGGGTGACGCACGACACTCCGCTGTAGTCGGCGTAAATAGCGGCAGGCAGCGCTCGCCCGCTACAGCAGCACGTCTTTGGACAGCCCGCGCCGGCGCAGAATGCGACGCAAATGCCCCAGTGCCTCGAGTTGGATCTGCCTGACGCGCTCCCGCGTCAGGTCCAGTTGTTCGGCCAACTCTTCGAGCGTGCACACCTCCTGGCTGTTCAGACCGAAGCGGCGCTCGATCACAATGCGCTGTTTGTCGTTCAGCTGTTCCAGCCATTGTTGCACCAGCGACTCCACCTCCTGGATCTGCAATCCAGCCTCCGGATTGATGCTCTGCTCGTCGGAGATGGACTCGCCGATCGACAGCATCGGATCGATGTCCAGCGGCGCATCCAGAGAGGCCATATGCTCGTTGTGCGCGAGCACGCCGCGCACCTCCTCCGCCGACTTGCCCAGAAGGTGCGCGATGTCGTCCACACTCGCCTCCCGGTCGCCGTGCGTCTCCAGATGGCGCTTGGCCCTGAGCACCAGATTGAGCTCCTTGATCACGTGCACCGGCAGTCGTATGGTGCGCGACTGATTCATGATCGCGCGCTCGATATTCTGGCGTATCCACCAGGTGGCATAGGTCGAGAAGCGAAAGCCGCGTTCGGGATCGAACTTGCCCAGCGCGTGCATCAGTCCAAGATTGCCCTCTTCCACCAGGTCCAGCAGCGGCACGCCGCGGTTGAGGTAGTGCTTGGCTATGTTCACCACCAGGCGCAGGTTGCGCTCGATCATCTTCTGCCGCGCCGAAAAATCTCCCTGGGCGGCGCGTCGCGCGTAGTGCAGTTCCTCCTCGGGCGAGAGCAGCGGATTGAGCCCGATTTCGTGCAGATAGATCTGGGTGACGTCGGAGAGAAATTCGGTTTCCGGCTCGGACTGCGCCGCGGCCCGGGGTTCAGCGTCGGCTTCGGCCGCTGCCTCGCCCTCCGTATCCTCGTCCGGGGAAGAGGATTTGCCCGTCACGTCGGCGGCAGGTATTTGGCCGGGTCGACGGGCTTACCGAGCTTGCGAATCTCGAAATGCAGTTTCGGCCTGTCGCTGTCGGTACTGCCGACCTCCGCGATCTTCTGTCCCTTGACCACGCTTTGCCCTTCTTTCACCAGAATTTCACTGTTGTGGGCATAGGCCGACAAGTAGGTCTTGTTGTGCTTGATGATGACGAGCTTGCCGTAACCGCGCAAACCGCTGCCGCTATAGACTACGCGCCCCGGGGCGGACGCGATCACCGGATCGCCCGGCTTGCCGGCGATGTCCAGACCTTTGTTGGTCGCTTCGGAGAAGCCGGCGATGATCTGGCCCCGCGCCGGCCAGCCCCAATCGACCTTGTCCTCGTCGTCCGCGGCGGCATCGGGCTTGCCCGCAGGTTCCTGCGCAGGCGCGACGGCAGGCGCCGCGGTAGCGGGTGCAACGACTGGTGCAGGCGCAGGCACCGGACCAGGCTGCGCTTCCTCGCGTTGCAACAGCGCCAGGTTCTCCGGTGAGTACGGCAGCTTGCGCGCGAGCGGTCTTGATTTGATCGCCCCCTCCGTCGCGGGACCTGTCGCGGTTCCGGGCGCCACCGCTCCCTGCGCACCCGGCGGACGAATGGACCCTGCCCCCGCGCCGAGTGGACGCGTCTCTACCCGCCCCGAAGTGGTTACCGGGCTCACCGTCACCAGGGCGTCCTGCCTGCCTACCGGCGGCTTGATCCGCAGCTGCTGGCCGGGATGTATCCGGTATAGATCACCCACATTGTTCCAGGCGGCGAGTTCCTTTTAATCGAGGCCATGGTCGAGCGCGATGCTGTACATCGTGTCGCCGCGCTGTACGGTATACGTGTCGGAGCCAGTTTCGGCCCGCGGCGCAGCCGCAGGCTTGGTCGCAGGCGCCGGCGCACGATCGAGCACGGGCGCCTGCACCGGCCGACTGGCGCAACCGACCAGCGCAGCCACCGCCAAGGCTGCGCAACAGAGCAATATCGATACGCGCTTCACTCCACCCCCATCAGCATGGGCACGAAACGCACGGCATCGAGCGTGGTTTCGCTGTAGCCGGAACGGGTGCGCTCCACCAGCCGCAACACCTGTTCGGAAGCGCCGAACGGCAATATCATTCTGCCGCCCAGCGCCAACTGCTGCAGCAATGCCTGCGGCAACTGCCTTGCGGCGGCGGCGAGGATGATGGAATCGAACGGCGCGACCTCGGGCAGACCGAGGGTGCCGTCGGCGTGCTTCAGACGCAGATTGGACAGGCGCAGAGCGCGCAGATTGGCGCGTGCCTTGGCCAGCAGCGGCGCGATGCGCTCGATCGAGTACACTTCGGTCGCCAGCTGCGCCAGCACCGCCGCCTGGTAGCCGCAGCCGGTGCCGATCTCCAGCACCTTGCCCAGTTCGCGCCCGGCGCGCAGCGCCTGGATCATCAGGGCGACGACATAGGGCTGGGAAATAGTCTGCGAAAAGCCGATCGGCAGCGCATCGTCGTCGTAAGCGCGGCTTGCCAGCGCGTCCTCCACGAACAAGTGGCGCGGCACGGTACCCAGCGCCGCAAGCACGCTCTCATCCAGGATCCCTTCTTGGCGCAGCCGCTCGACCATGCGCGCGCGGGTGCGCTGCGAGGTCATGCCTATGCCCTGCATCGGCGGCTGGAAGCGACGGTTCATAATTTCAGCCAGTCGCGCAGAAGCGGGATCTGGTTCGGATGCGTAAGATCGACCTGCAGCGGCGTCACCGACACCCGATTCGCCGCAACGGCGTAGAAATCGGTACCTTCGCCCGCGTCCTGCGCGCTGCCGGCCTGACCAATCCAATAGACGGTTTCCTGGCGCGGACTGACTTCCTTGATCACCGGTTCGGCCTTATGGCGCTTGCCCAGGCGCGTGACCTCGAGCCCGCGTAGTTCCTCGTAGGCCAGATCCGGAATATTGAGATTGAGCAGCACCGGTCCGGACATGGGGACACGGCGCAAGCGCTCGACCATCTCCAGCGTCACACGCGCGGCGCTGTCGAAATGCCTGCCGACCTTGCTCGTGAGCGAGACCGCGAGCGACGGAATGCCGAGCAAATAGCCCTCGGTGGCGGCGGCGACCGTGCCCGAATAGATGGTGTCGTCGCCCATATTGGCGCCGAGGTTGATGCCTGACACCACCATGTCGGGCAGCTGATCGAGCAGGCCGGTCACGGCCAGGTGCACGCAGTCGGTCGGCGTGCCGTTGACGAACAGAAAACCGTTGGCCGCGCGCTTGACCGTGAGCGGCCGGTCCAGCGTAAGCGAATTGGAGGCGCCGCTGCGGTCGCGCTCGGGCGCCACCACCGTGATTTCGGCCACGCCGGCGAGGACTTCGGCGAGACGGGAGATTCCCGGGGAAAAATAGCCGTCGTCGTTGCTGAGTAGGATGCGCATGTGCCTCGGATTATAAAGGACAGCGCCCGATCTTGTACGGTGCGTTCAGCGCGTCCCGCAACCCATGCGCCAGGGCCGGCTGCCTCTTCCCGAAACGATCAATAGGTCCCCGGCACCAGGATCGACTTGTCCACCTGCTTCACGTCGCGCAGGCCGCAGAAAGCCATGGTGATGTCGAGTTCGTTGCGGATGAGATCCAGGCACTTGGTCACGCCCGCTTCGCCCATCGCGCCCAGACCGTAGACATAGGCGCGGCCGATGAACACACCCTTAGCGCCCAGCGCGAGGGCTTTGATCACGTCCTGGCCTGAGCGTATGCCGCCGTCCATCAGCACCTCGATCTTGTCGCCCACGGCCTGCGCGATTGACGGCAGGGCGGCTATCGATGAAGGCGCGCCGTCGAGCTGGCGCCCGCCGTGATTGGAAACGATGATCGAGTCCGCGCCGGAGCGCGCGGCGATTTCGGCGTCTTCGGCATCCATGATGC
>JACZJU010000038.1 GCA_014860395.1 Burkholderiales bacterium
TTTCACCTACGGAGAACTCGCATGGAGGGGTCAGCTGGTAGCGCACGCGTGAGTGCAAGCAGTCAGCGCGACTGGGGCGCAGCCGCCGATGCGGAGCGCTTCGGCAAGCCCGAGCGCGGCTGGCGGCTGCGGCTTTACACCGTCATTTTCGAGGCGGACACGCGCGCGGGAAAGTCGTTCGACCTGCTGCTGCTCGCCTGCATTCTGCTGAGTGTCGTCGTGGTCATACTCGACAGCGTCGACAGCATCTCGCGCGACCACGCCGCGCTGTTCGAAGCGCTCGAATGGATGTTCACGGCCCTGTTCTCGGTCGAGTACGCCGCCCGCCTCGCCTGCGTGCGGCAGCCGCGGCGCTACGCCACCAGCTTCTTCGGCGTGGTGGATCTGCTCGCCGTGCTGCCCTCCTATCTGATTTTGTTCCTGCCCGGCGCGCATGCGCTGCTCGACGTGCGCATCCTGCGGCTGCTGCGCATTTTCCGCGTGCTCAAGCTGGCCGCCTATGTCGGGGAATACCGCGCGCTCGGGATCGCGCTGGCCGCCAGCAGGCGCAAGATCCTGATTTTCCTGTCGGTGGTGCTGATGATCACCCTGCTCATGGGCACGCTGCTCTACGTCGTCGAAGGACCCGAGCGTGGCTATACCAGCATCCCGCTTTCGGTGTACTGGGCCATCGTCACCATGACCACGGTCGGCTACGGCGACATCACGCCGCAAACCGATCTCGGCCGCCTGATCGCCGCCGTGATGATGCTGCTGGGCTGGGGCATCCTGGCGGTGCCCACGGGGATCGTCAGCGCCGAGATGACCGCGCGGCGCTTCGCCCAGGCCGCTCCCACCACGCGCACCTGCCACGAATGCCTGAGCGAAGGGCATGAGGCGCAAGCGCAGTTCTGCAAGGACTGCGGCGCGAAGCTGCCGCCGTATCAGCGCGATTGATCGGAACGATCCAGGTCGCGCCCTGTCGTACCCTTGACACCGGGTAATCGCCGCGTCAAGATTGAGTCACGTCTGTTGAGCCACATCGGCGCAGGATAGAGATCCCGCGCTTTCTCGCGCCTTTGCGCGCCAAGGAAAACAATATGCAGCTCGCCGTTATCGTTGCGATCGTCATCGCGGTCGCGGGCGTGGCGTTTGCCATGCAAAACAGCCTGCCGGCCACAATCGTGTTTCTCGTCTGGCGCTTCGACGGATCGCTAGGCGTGATCCTGCTGCTTGCGCTCGCCCTGGGCGCCTTGATCGTCGCGCTGGTTTCCACGCCGGCGACGCTGCGCGCCAACTGGCTCATCCGCCGCCAGCGCAAGGAGCTCGACAGCCTGAAGGCGGCCAATGCCGAGCTGCGCGCGCACCGCGCGGAAGCCGCGCGCAAACCGTTTGCCGCCCACTCGGAAACACCGGGACACGAAACGGAAGGGAAGATTTGATCGTCGGCGGGCTGTTGCGCAGACGAAGCCGCGATGCCGCGCCGGGCCAGGCAAGGTCGGATAGTGCTCGAATGTCGAACCTGAATGCAAAGCATCGGCTGCGGGAACGCGCGCTAGCCGTTCTGGCCGCACCGCTGGCGGCGTGCGCATTGCTGCTCTTGCCGGGCGCTGCGCTGGCGCAGGCCTCAACCTCGCTGGCGCAGGCCTCAACCTCGCTGGCGCAGGCGTCGCCCTCGCTGGCGCAGGCCTCACCCTCGCAAGCTCAGGCATTCAGCTACTCGGTCGAACTGGACGTTCCCGACGCATACCGCGAGCTGCTGCAGAAACACCTGGAGATCTACACCGCGCGCGACAATCCGCGCATGAACGCGGACCAGCTGCGCTTTCTCGTGCGCAGGACGCCGGACCAGATACGCGAACTGCTCGCGACCGAAGGCTACTATTCGCCCGCGATCGATTCCTCGCTGCAGGAGCGCCAGGGCGCGTGGGTCGCCCGCTTCGCCATCGTGCCCGGGGATCCGGCGCGCGTTGCCGCGGTCGACCTGGAACTGCAGGGTGCGATCCCGGACGCGGAGCGCGCGACGCGGCTAGCCGCGATGCGCGAGCGCTGGCCCTTGCGCCCGGGGCTGGTATTTCGCCAGGCGCAATGGGAGGAAGCCAAACGCAGCATGCTGCAGCTCCTGCTCGCCGAGCAGTACCCCGCTGCGAAAATCGACTCCAGCGTGGCGACGGTGGATCCGCAAAAACGCGAGGTATCGCTCAAGGTGGTTCTGGACAGCGGGCCGGCGTTCACCTTCGGCGCCCTCGAGATCGAGGGCCTCGAGCGCTATCCGCGCAGCATCGTCGAGCGGCTCAACACGATCAAACCGGGCTCGCCCTATTCGCAGGCGCAGCTGCTGCAATTGCAGTCGCGCCTGCAGGACAGCCATTATTTCACCAGCGCGCTGGTAAGCACCGACATCGATCCCGCGCGGCCGCAGCAGGTGCCGGTGAAGGTGCAGCTGACCGAGACACAGTCGCGCAAACTGGGCTTCGGCCTGGGCGCGAGCACGAATACCGGCGCGCGCGGCCAGATCGAGTACCAGGACCTGAATTTCCTCGACCGCGCCTGGCGGCTGTCGAGCCTGCTCAAACTGGAGACCAAGACGCAGCAGTTGAGCGCCAACATACAGTTGCCGCGCACCGCGGAAGGATATGTCGACAGCCTGACCGCGCTGACCGAGCGCACCGACATCCAGCAGGACGTTACGCGCAAATACACCGTCGGCGCAAAACGCGCCCGCGTGACCGGCAGTATCGAGAGGGCTTACAGCCTGCAGTACGAAACCGAGAACGAGACGATCTCCGGCGTGCCCAGCGATTCGAGCCAGGCGCTGGTCGGTGGTTACGCCTGGACGCAACGCAAAGTCAACAATCTGCTATACCCCAGCGACGGCTACCTGCTGAGTGCCCAGATCGGCGTGGCGGCCAAGGCGCTGCTGTCGGACCAGGATTTCGTGCGCAACTATGTCAAGGCTACCTACTACCGCAGCGTCGGCAAGAAGGGCGGCCTGATCCTGCGCGCCGAAGTCGGCGCGACGCTCGCGCGCAGCAGCCAGGGGATACCCTCGGATTTCCTGTTTCGCGCCGGCGGCGATCAGTCGGTGCGCGGCTACGCCTATCAAAGCCTGGGCGTCAAAAGCGGCGACGCCGTCGTCGGCGGCCGCTATCTCGGCGTGGCCAGTGCCGAATACGTGCACTGGCTCAACGAGAACTGGGGCGCGGCCGTGTTCTACGACGTCGGCAACGCCGCCGACAGCGTGCGCGATTTCAAGCTGGTGGAGGGCTACGGCGCCGGCGCGCGCTGGAAGAGCCCGGTCGGTCTGCTCAATCTCGATCTTGCCTACGGCCGCGAAGTCGGCAAACTGCGCGTGCATTTCTCCGTGGGGATTCCGTTCTGATGGCGCGCTCCCCCACTTTGCGCA
>JACZJU010000243.1 GCA_014860395.1 Burkholderiales bacterium
ATGCTCGGGATACTGAACAGGAAGACTTCGTGCCCAGCCTTGATCAGGTGCTCGGCCATCGGGGTGCCCATGATGCCGAGTCCAACGAAACCGATTTTGCTCATCGATGCTCTCCTCGCAAAATCGATAACAGTACCACCAGCGCACACGACCGGGCCATAGCTCGGGCCCAGATGTGAAAAAGCCCGCGTTAGCGGGCTTTTTCAGGCAGAGCGAGAACGCTCGTTACTTGCTCTGGCGACGGCGTGAAAAGCCCAGTCCAGCCAGCGCGATACCGATCAAGGCCAGTGAGGCCGGTTCGGGAACTTCGTTGAAGGCCAGCGTGGTCTGGATCTTCAGGTTTGATTGCGTCGTGTGCCGTTCGGCAAAGAAGAAATCAAAGGCGTAGTTTCCGGACGCTTTACCGGGTCCAAACAAAGTATCGAGATTGACGGCGGCCGATTGCGCAGCATGCACGCCACCGAGGTCGATCCCGAGCTTCTTGTCAAAGAATACCCAGACATCGTCGTCACCGGTGAAGTTGAACGTCTGTCCCGTGCCGGCGTTGTAATAGAAACTCGACGCGATGGTGTAGGTGAAGTGGAAGTTGTTACCACTAATGCCAGTGTTCAACAATTGTCCGTTGATCGGGAAGAATGCGCTGCTGCTGTACTCGTACACTCCGCCGCCCACATCGACAAGGTCGATACCGTAAGACATGCTGGGGGCAGACCCGGCGTACCCGTACCAGTTGTCGAAGGCACCAGCCCCAACGTTGCTGATATTACTGGCGCCAGTAGCGGTCAGCGTGGGCGTTCCGGAACCGCCGAGAGTGGACTGCACCCAGCCAGAGCCGGCGGTATAAGACGAAGCTTGGAAATTCACGCCATCTGCAGCGAAGTCACGCACCGTGCCGGTAAGAGTGACGGCAAATGCAGTGCTGCAGGCCAAACTGGCAAGCGTCAGGGCAATAATTCGTTTCATTAGATAAACCTCCGTGTTAGTTCACCAGACACGTAAGCACGTTGCGTGCCAGCACGTAGGTTATTGATTTATAAGGGTATGCGAACCTGTCTAGGGTGTGGTTTGTAAAGTTTGCCGACGTCTCAGCCGGGTAAAATCCGCTCGAAAATGAAATTCAGCCGCGTGGTCGTGCGCCGGCGGTAACCGCGAGCGGTGAACAACTCCTCGATCATCGGCGCGGTGTCGGCCTTGAACTCGGTGATGACCAGGTCGGGCCACAGGGTGGCCGGAGCGTTTTCGAGGAAGTGACGCAGCACCGGCGGTTCGTGGCCTTCGATATCGATCTTGAGCGCGTGCACCCGCGCGATGCCGCGCGCCTGCAGCAGGTGTAGCAGCGTGTCGAGCTCCACCGTCACGGCCTGACGCTCGCCGCCGGCGCGCTGCGCCTCCGCGGCCTCCAGGGTGTTCTCGCCGCGCTGCGCGAGGTTGACCTGCAGTTCGGCGCTGCCGGCATGATCGCTCAACGCGACCGGGCAAACCTCGATGTCGCCGATCTGGTTGCTGGCCAGGTTGAATGCCAGGCGCCGGCGCATCTCGGGGTCGGGTTCGACGCTGATGATGCGTCCTCGCCCCTGCATGCAGTGATGCGCCCAGAAGCTGTAAACCCCCGCGTTGGCGCCGATGTCGACGAAGCAGCCCTCGGCCGGCAAGCGCTCGCGCAGCTGCG
>JACZJU010000244.1 GCA_014860395.1 Burkholderiales bacterium
GCGCACGCGCAAGCTGCTGCTACACGCCGAGGAAATCCAGCACCTGATCGGCAAGGTGGAGCGCGCCGGCTATACCCTGGTGCCGCTCGACATGCACTACAAGAACGGCAGGATCAAGATCGACATCGGCCTCGCCCGCGGAAAAAAGCAGCACGACAAGCGCGAGACCGAGAAAAAACGCGACTGGGATCGTGAGAAACAGCGGCTGATGCGATCGAGCAGCAAGGCTTAGCCCGGACGAAAACCCCAGGCCGCGAGGGCTTTAACCATAACCGTGTTTCCGCGCGGACACGCTTTACCTCCGCGTGGAAAACACGGTTGGCGCGCGCAGCGCGCAATGCCTGATCCCCGCCCCTGACTGACGCGGCGACACACTTCGAACTGCGGTGACAGGACTTGCGCGGACGGCGGCCCGTCCGCGCGGATCGCCGCTTGTGCGCGGAGGTGAAGCGTGTCCGCGCACAATCGGCGATCTTGTGGAAAAGCGAGCTCGAGCGGATGTTGCTTTTAATCATAACCGTCTTTTTGGTACGGACACGCTTCACCTCCGTACCAAAAAGACGGTTGGCGCGCAGAGCGCGCAATGGCTGATCGACGGCCCTGACCGACGCGGCGACACACTTCAAGGTGCGGTCACAGGGCTTGCACGGAGGTAAAGCGTGTCCGCGCACAAGCGGCGATCTGGTGGAAAAGCGAGCCCAGGCAACCGTCGCGGTCCCTACCCTCGCTGTCTCACCTGCTCGAACAAGCAGATCGCCGCTGCCGCCGCCACGTTCAAGGACTCGCTGCCGCCTGGCATCGGAATGCGCAGTTGTTCCGCCGCCGCGACACTCAGCGCGGCGCTCAGGCCCGATCCCTCGTTGCCGAACGCCCACGCAAGCGGGCCGCGCAAATCGGCCTGATACAGGGTTTTTTCGGCATGACTGCTGGCGCAGAACAGCGGTCCGGACAATCTGAGCGCTGAGGCAGGCAGATCAGCATTGTCGTAGATGGCTAGGCTGAAATGCGCCCCCATGCCGGCCCGGAGCACCTTGGACGACCAGGCGAAGGCGCAGCCCTGGGAAAGCAGGACGGTTGTGATACCCGCAGCCGCAGTGCTGCGCAGGATGGAGCCGAGGTTGCCGGCATCCTGGATGTTCTCCAGCATCACGCAGCGCTCTATCTCCTGCGGCAGCGGACCGGGTTGGGGTGTGCGTATCAGCGCGACGATGCCGGTGGGCGTGGCGACCTGGGCGACGTCGTTGAACAGGGGATCGGCGAGCACCAGCACTGCCTGCTCTGCTACCCCCGCCGCCAACTCGGCGGCTTCCGCGTTCGCCGCGCCGCTTTCACTCAGGATCAGCTGCTCGGGCACGCCGCCGCTCGCGCGATAGGCCGAGATCAAATGTACGCCGTCGAGCAGCGCCAGACCCGCTTTGCGCCGCTCGCGCGTAGAGGTGGCGAGTTGGCGCAGCAGTTTAAAGCGCGGGTTCTCGCGCGAGCGTATCAGCTTCGGGTTTCGATCGCGCACCTGCGGAATCCGGAATGAAAACGCTCAACTCTGCAGCAGCTTGCGTATCGGCGCGTAGCTGCGGCGGTGGATCTCGCATACGCCGTGCCGCTGCAGGGCTGCGAGATGCGCGGCAGTCGGGTAGCCCTTGTGCCTGTCCAGCCCATAATGCGGGTAGATCTGGTGCAGACGCAGCATTTCGGCGTCGCGCGCCGTCTTGGCCAGGATCGAAGCCGCGGAAATGGCCGGGACGGTGCTGTCGCCCCTGACGATGGCCCTGACCGGATATCCGATCATTGGACAGCGGTTGCCGTCGACCAGCACTTCACCGGGCGCGACATGCAATTGCTCCACTGCGCGCCGCATGGCGAGCAGGCTGGCTTGCAGGATATTGATCACATCGATCTCGGCTACCGAGGCAGAAGCGATCGCCCAGGCGAGCGCGCGGCCGCGTATTTGCCCGGCCAGGTCTTCCCGTCGGGACGCGGACAGCGCCTTGGAGTCGGCCAATCCGCTGATGGGCAAGTCCGGGTCCAGGATCACCGCGGCAGCATAAACCGGGCCGGCAAGCGGCCCCCGACCCGCTTCGTCCACGCCGCAAACCAGACTCATGCGACCGCGCTCACCCTGCCACCCGCGCGAGCAAAGGAAGCACCGCCTTGGCCGCCTGCTCCGTGGTATTGCATCTGAGCTGTCGGTGGATGGCAGCAAAGCGTTGTGGCAGGCGCTCGCGGACTACACTGTCCTTGAGTGCGTTGAGCAAGGCTTGCGACAGATTTTCCGCGGTGGCGTCGTGCTGCAGCAATTCAGGTACGACAAACTCTCCGGCCAGAATATTGGGCAGGCCGATGTAAGGCAGGTAGCCCATGCGCCGCATCAGCAGCCAGCTTGCCCCGGCCATTTTGTAGGTGATCACCATGGGTTTCTTGAGTAGCGCCGCCTCCAGTGCGGCGGTGCCGCTGGCCACCAGGGCGATATCGGCGGCGGCCAGCGCTTCCCTTGCGTGGCCGAACAATATCGTCAGCGGCAGTTCCGCAGCGTCGGCACGGCGCAGGGCTTCTTCGAAAAATTCGCGCGTTTCCCGACTCACCAGCGGCACCAGAAACAGCGGTCGCTCTATCTTTTGCGCCAGCAGCTTGGCCGTTGCGATGAACGTGTCCGCCATGTAGCGCAATTCGGACTGGCGGCTGCCCGGCAGCAGCGCGATCACCTTGCGCTCCGGGGCGATTTTGAGCTGCGCACGCGCGGCGGCGGTCTGGTCTTCCTCCGGAATCAGATCGGCAAGCGGGTGACCGACGTAAGTGGCAGCGATTCCCGCCTTTCTGTAGATCTCCGGCTCAAACGGGAACAGCGTCAGCACGTGGTCGACCGAGCGCGCGATGGCGCCGATGCGGCCGCCGCGCCAGGCCCAGATCGAGGGGCTGACGTAGTGCACGACAGGCACGCCGGCACGCTTGAGTCCGGCTTCCAGGCCCAGGTTGAAGTCCGGCGCATCGACGCCGATGAAAAGCTGCGGCCGCGCCTCAAGCAAAGCCAGTTTCAGCTTGTGCCGCATCCGCAGCAGACCCGGATAATGCCGCAACACCTCGGCATAGCCGCGCACCGCCAGGCGTTCCATCGGATAGAGGGAATCCAGTCCCTGCGCCTCCATCTTGGGGCCGCCTATGCCGATGAATTTGGCCCCAGGCAGGTGCGTACGCAATGCCGCAATCAAATGCGCGCCGAGAAGATCGCCCGAGGACTCCCCGGCGACCATGCCGATGGTGATCTGCGCCGCGCCCACGTCAGCGCACAATCCCGCGGGTGGAGCCTTGCAGAAACTCGGTGAGCAGGCCGATTTCAGCGCAAGTCTGGGCTTGTTCCGCAAGCTGCGCCTTGGCTAGCTCCAGCGTCAGTCCGGACTTGTACAGTGTCTTGTAGGCGCGTTTGATCGCGGCCAGCGCGGCGGCGGAGAAACCGCGCCGGCGCAGCCCCTCGCTATTGATGCCATAGGGCTTGGCCGTGTCGCCAGCCGCCATTACGTATGGCGGCAGGTCGTGCACCAGGACTGTGGCGATGGCGGTGAAACTGTGGGCGCCTATGTGCACGAACTGGTGCACGCCGGTGAAGCCGCCAAGTATGGCGTAATCGCCGACATGCACGTGGCCGGCAAGCTGTGCGTTGTTTGCAAAAATAGTATGGTCGCCTATCTGGCAGTCGTGCGCGAGGTGCACATAGGCCATGATCCAGTTGCCGTTGCCCAGGCGGGTCACGCCCGCGTCCTGCGCGGTGCCGCAATTGAGGGTGCAGAACTCGCGTATGGTGTTGCCGTCGCCGATGTCCAGCCGCGTCGGTTCGTCTGCGTATTTCTTGTCCTGCGGCGCCGCCCCCAGCGAGGAGAATTGGAAAATGCGATTGTCCCTGCCGATCCGGGTATGCCCTTCGATCACCACGTGCGGACCGATCCGGGTACCGCTGCCGATCTCGACATGCTCGCCGACAATGCTGTACGCGCCGATGCTGACGTTCTCTCCCAGCTTGGCGCCGGGATGGACGATGGCGCTCGGATGAATCATTATATCGGGCGCAGGGTACAGAGCAGTTCGGCTTCTGCGACGAGCGTATCGCCTACATAGGCCTTGCCTGCGTATTTGACCACGTTGCGCACGTTGCGCACGATGCTCACCTCCAGCACCAGCTGGTCTCCGGGCATCACCGGCTTCTTGAATCGCGCCTTGTCGATGCCGGCGAAATAGTACACGGATTTGTCGTCTGGCTTGATTCCCATGGTACGGAACGAAAGGATCGCCGCCGCCTGCGCCATGGCCTCGACAATCAGCACCCCGGGCATGACCTTGTAGTACGGAAAATGACCGTTGAAATACGGCTCGTTGACGCTGACGTTTTTCAGCGCCCGGATGCGCTTGCCCAACTCGCACTCGATCACGCGGTCGATCAACAGAAATGGATATCGGTGCGGCAGGTACTCAAGGATTTCCTGGATGTTCAAGCTTTCTTCTCCCGCGTTGACAGCTGTTGCTCTAGGTTGCGTAGTCTCTCGCGCAGCGTATCCATGTGGCGCAGCGCGGCAGTATGTTGCGCCCAACTGCGGCTGTCTTCGGCCGGGTGACCGCCGTAGCTTCCGGCCCTGTGAATCGACCTGGTGACCACGGCAGCGGCATGGATGACGACACGATCGGCGATGTCCAAGTGTCCCACGATATTGGCGGCGCCGCCGATCATGCAGTGCTTGCCTATGCGCGTGCTGCCGGCTACGCCGGTGCAGCCGGCGATCGCGG
>JACZJU010000039.1 GCA_014860395.1 Burkholderiales bacterium
TGCGATCGTAAGACTTGGTCGCGTTATCCGCCGTGACGGTCAGGTACGTGAGGAAGTTGCGCAGCAAGGGTGCGCTTTGTCCATCGTAGATCCGCCAGACCGCCTCAGTGCCGGCTACGGCATCGATGTCCCATTCGGCGGAAGTGAACGTTGCGAGTTGCATCATCTGTTCGGCGGTCCGTCCCGTCGCTCCGGTCGTCGTTCCCCCGCCTATGCCGGGCATGTTCGCATTCACGTCGCTATTCCAAAAGCTGCCGCTCACGTTGCCCGTGTTGTTTCCGACCAGCGCGCCGACATTTTCGCTGCCGCTGACGCTTCCTGCGGCGTAGGTATTGCTGATGTTGCCTTCGCCGCCATCGAAACCCACCAGCCCACCGACGAAATTACTGCCCGAGACATTGCCACTGGCGTACGCGTTGTCGATATAGCCGTAGTTATACCCAACCAAGCCACCGGCATTATTGCCACCAGCCACGTTGCCGGTGGCGTAGCTGTCGCTGACGCTGTCGATGTAGGAGTTGTACCCGACCAGTCCGCCCACGGCGTTCGTGCCGCTGACGATACCGGTGCTATGGTAGCTGCCGCTGACGCTGCCCGCGTTGTACCCTACCAGCCCGCCGACGTTGTCTGTGCCGCTCACGCTGCCTGTGGCGTAGCTGTTGCTGACCGTAGCGTAGTCGCTGTATCCCACCAGCCCGCCGACAAGACTACCGCCAGTGATGTTTCCGGTAGCGTGGCTATTGCTGACGGTGGCGTGGTCGTTGTGTCCCACCAGCCCGCCGATGTCGGCGCCGGACCCGCTCACGGTGCCCGTGGCGTAACTGTTGTTCACAGTCCCGAAGGAGTTGTGCCCTACCAACCCACCAAGGTAACTGATACTGCTCACGTTGCCGGTAGCGTAGCTGTTGCTCACAACCCCGGAGGAGTTGTATCCCACCAATCCGCCGACATAGTTGCCGCTGCCCCCCGTGACGCTACCGGTAGCATAGGCGTTGTCTATGTTGCCGGAATTGTTGTACCCCACCAGTCCACCGAGATATTGGTTGCCGTAGACGTTATCGTTACCGTTGACGTTAACGCTGGCATGGACGCTGGTGATATTAGTGTCGCCGTCTTCCTCGTTGTAACCCACAAGGCCGCCGACATAGCTTTTGCCCGTCGCACTACCGCTCGTATAGCTGTTGCTGATCATGCCGTAATAGTGGTATCCCACCAGTCCGCCGACACTGTTCCTGCCGCTGACGGCGCCAGTCGCGTAGCTATTGCCAATCGTGCCGGAATCGTTGTATCCCACCAGCGCACCGACATAGTCTTGGCCGCTGACACTGGCGCCCACCAAACCCACATTCCGGACGATACCGGCTGTGCCAACATATCCGAATAGGCCCGCATTATTGCTCCCTGGGCGGTTTATGACCAGACCATCGATGACGTGACCCAAACCGTCGAAGGTGCCGGTGAATTGGTCTTCAGAAATCCCGCCGATCGGCGCGAAGCCCGCCCCGCTGTTCCACTCCGAGGTTGGAGTAGCATCAATGTTCTTGCCCAGCGCGTAATTGCCGGACAGGTTGGTGTTCATGGCCTGCAAACCGACTGTACCGCCATATGCCTGGCCGACGTCGTTGACCAGCATCCATGCGGTGTAATCAGTATCGCTCAGCCAGCTCGAGTAATCCGTCGGATTGGCGTAGCTCGCCGGATTGCAGTAGAGGTCGACTCGGCCGCCGCCATAGACGGTCA
Organism: Burkholderiales bacterium; assembly: GCA_014860395.1. GTDB lineage: Bacteria > Pseudomonadota > Gammaproteobacteria > Burkholderiales > SG8-39 > 2-12-FULL-64-23. The sequence goes on from JACZJU010000039.1 coordinate 1,741, forward strand.
CGCTGCCACCTCCGTAGAACGTCACCGTGCCGGTGCCCGTCCCCGTCTTGTCCGCCCGCAGTACGAGGCTGCCGCCCACGCTGTTGCTGATGGGCGCGTTGACGTTGATATCCCGGTGTGCTCGCAGGGAAAGGGTGTTGGCTGAAGTCCAGCTAACAGCATCGTTCACAAAAATGTCACCGTCGCCTGCGCCGGCTTCGGCGGTTTCGATTACAACATTACCGCCATAGAGATTCGTGGCCAACGCGGCGGGCGTGATGTCGCCGCCCGAATTGGCGATGGTGTAGTCGGTGGGATCGATGAGCCAGGTGCCGGCCTTTCCGCGCGGCGCTGAAGTATTGACGCGAGCGCTGTCGGCGATCTTCACGTGCGCACCGGAGGTCTCGATAAAGCCGCCGTCACCGCCCAGCGCGCCGCCTTTGGCTGCGAGTCTCCCGGCAACTGTGGTAAGGCCCGCATCCATGTCGGCCAATAGCAAAATGTGTCCGCCACCTTGTTGTCCGCCCGAGGCATCGACGACGCCTTGCTCCGCCACCGTAACGTTATTGCCCAGCACCTCGATGCTGCCGCCCTTGGTGCCAGTCGCGACGATCCGCCCGGCGCCGTCGACGTAGGCGTCCCTGCTCGCCTTAAGAAATATCCTGCCGCCTTCTTTGACCACGCTGGACGCGTCTAGGAGGCCGTTGCTCCTGACCAGCACGCCGGCCATGCCGATGCGCCCGGCCTCGGCCACGATCTCGCCCAGGTTCGTCACGTCGCCTTCGGCGCCGGTGATGTCCACTTTGACGCCCGGCGTGCCGGTGTCGAGAAGTTGCACCGTCTGCCCTGCTGCGAGGATCACCTCGCCGTTGGGCGCATGGATGATGCCGTGGTTCTCCACTTCGGGCGCAATCAGGTAGACGCTGCCGCCGCTGGGCGTGGTGATCTGTCCGTAGTTCTGGATGCTGCCCGCGTTCGGCGTGGCGCCGAAGTTCAGCCGCCCGGCGAGGAAGTCTTCGTTCCTGACGTTGAGCGTGCTGGCGACGAATCCGGCCACGTCGATGCGTGCGCCCTGCCCAACCAGGATGCCCGCCGGATTGACCAGCCAGACTTTGCCGTTCGAGCTGAGCGTCCCAAGCAGCACCGAGGGGTCGTTGGCGATGACGCGGTTCAACACGCTGCTCGCGGCGGAGCTTTGGTTGAAGCGCGTAGTCTCGTTCGCGCCGATGGAGAAGCTGTTCCAATTGATGATGGCGCCGTTGCTATTGGTCACCGTCAGCAGATTTCCCGACTGGTTAAAGTTCGCAGCGCCGTTGACCACCTGCGGCGCGGTGGGATTGCCGAAAGCCGGGGCGGAGGCAAAGCAGGCAGAGATCGCCGCAACGATCAAACGCTTGCGGGACGAGAAATGGACCATCGGCTTATTGCGCATGATGTACTCCCTTCGTCTGGCGGCGAATGCTGGCCGCCATGCAGATGTTCGGCAAAAGCAGATTCCTCGCGATGCTCGGAATGACAAGTTCAGGATGATTCGAGATGTCCATGGTCTAGAACCCGAGCATCAAATTCAGATGGCCGCGCCAGTCGCCGCGCTCCTTGGTGTTGGGCGGGACGGCGTCGAGCACCTGCGCCAGATCGAAGCGCAGGCTGAAGTCCTTGCCGAGCGTGTAGCGCAGGCCGGTGCCCAGGCTGGCAATGCCGACCTTGGTCGGGGTGAGCGAGCCCGCGGGCACGTTATGGTTGTAGCCGCGCGCAAAGTCGTAGAACGCGAGCACGCGCAGGCTGCCGCGCCAGCCCGCAGCTTTGGCCAGCTCGGGGGTGTAGATTTCGGCGTTGGCGAAATAGCCGCTGTCGGCCGCCGCGGCGCGCTCGTTGAAGCCGCGCACGGCAGTGGAACCCGCTAGACCGATCTGCTCGGCTGCGACCAGCGGATCGCCGGCGTACTGGCCGCTCGCGGCAAAGCGCAGCTGCCAGTCGCTCTGGAATGCGTTCAGGTAACTGCCTCCCAGGCGCACGATGTTGAAGTCGTCCGACGTCGCACGGTTGCCCGATGTCAGATAGGAGTAGCGGTCGATGGCGCCATCGAGGTTGGTGTACTCGGTGCCCAGCGCCAAGTTGTGCGCAATGCCGATGTTGTAGTCGAGTAACTTCCCCGGACTCAGCTTCTGGCCGTTGTAGGTGAGGCTCAGGGGCCGCGTGGTGTAGGGCACGCAGGCGGCGATCGGCGGGGTCGGCGGGTCGATGCTCGCGGGCGTGCCCGCGGTGGTGCAGCTGGAGTTGATGTATTTGTAGTCGAGGCCGAAGATCAGCTTCGAGCTGTATTCGCCGCGCCGGGCAAAGTAGTGGTTCCAGCGCGCGCCGAACACTTCGCCCTTGCCGACGATACCGAGCGCTCCGCCCAGGGTAGGCGAGGTGCTGGGGGTGTTCACGCCGGAATTGCCGTAGATGAGATCGAGGCTGTCGCCGATCCCGTAGAAAGGTACACGATAGCCGACGCTGAAGATGTCGACCTTCACTCCCGCCGGGGCGTCGGCCGAGCCGGTGTAGGCCAGCGTCAGCGTCTGGTCGAGTTTGAACAGGTTGGCGTTCTGGTAGGCCACGCCCACGCGCGATACGCCGGTGGCTTCGGTGCCGGTGGAGTCGGCGGTGACGAAGATGCGCTGCGGGTCTTCTTCGGTGACGGCCACTTTGGCGTCGACCTTGCCTTCTTCCTGGCTCACGCCCAGGGTCACTCCGAGCTTTTTCGCCGGATTCTCGTTGGCGAGCTGGATCGCCTCGGACATTTTGCGCAGGTTGGGTGCGCGGCCTTCCTGCAGCTCGGGCAGGCTGGCACGAACGTTGGCATCATCGAAGTGCTGGTTGCCGCTGATGATGACTTTGCCGATCACGCCTTCGGTGACCTGCAGGCGCACCACGCCGCTGGTGAGTTCCTGCTCGGGCACGTACACCTGCACGGTGCTGTAGCCCGCACGGCGATACGCGCCTTCGAGGGCTTCGAGTGCTTTCTGGATGTCGCCGTAGACGCGCTTGGGGCCGGCGAGCGGGGCGAG
>JACZJU010000245.1 GCA_014860395.1 Burkholderiales bacterium
TTCGGCTTCCTCGAGAAAATCCAGCAGCTGCTGAAACTCGACTTCGGTCTCGCCCGGAAAGCCGGCGATGAAGGTGCTACGGATTGTGATCTCCGGACAGATCGCACGCCAGGCGCGGATGCGCTCGAGATTGACTTCGCCAGAGGCCGGCCGCTTCATCAGCTTGAGGATGCGCGGACTCGCGTGCTGGAACGGCACGTCGAGATAAGGCAGGAGCTTGCCTTCGGCCATCAGCGGAATGACTTCGTCCACGTGCGGATAGGGATAGACGTAATGCAGGCGCACCCACAAGTCCCCGGCGGATCCGCCGAGTTCGCCTAAGGCGCGCGCAAGCTCGGTCATGCGCGTCTTCAGCGGGCGGCCTCGCCAGAAGCCGGTCCGGTACTTGTTGTCCACCCCGTAGGCGCTGGTGTCCTGAGAGATCACCAGGATCTCCTTCACCCCGGCCCGGACCAGGTTCTCGGCCTCCTGCATCACTTCGCCTATTGGCCGGCTGACCAGATCGCCGCGCATGGAAGGGATGATGCAGAACGTGCAGCGGTGATTGCAGCCTTCGGAAATCTTCAGATAGGCGTAATGCGCCGGAGTGAGGCGCACACCCTGCGGCGGCACCAGGTCGGTATAGGGATCGTGCGGCCGCGGCAGATACGCGTGCACCGCCTGCATCACCTCGTCGGCGGCGTGCGGCCCGGTCACCGCCAGCACCTTGGGATGCGCCTTGCGCACGATGTCGCCCTTGGCGCCGAGGCAGCCGGTGACGATCACGCGGCCGTTCTCCGCCAGCGCTTCGCCGATTGCGTCCAGCGATTCCTCCACCGCGGAATCGATGAAGCCGCAGGTATTCACCACCACCAGTTCTGCCGCCTCATAGGAGGGCGAGATGGCGTAGCCCTCGGCGCGCAGCTGCGACAGGATTCGCTCCGAATCAACCAGCGCCTTGGGGCAGCCCAGCGAAACGAATCCGACTTTAGGAGCGGCAGTGAGTTTTGAACGGGTCAAGAGTAGGGCGACGCTTCAGGACTTGTCGCCCTCGTCTTTTTTCGGCGGCGCAGGCTGCCCGGGAAAGCCGGGAAAGGGAAAGCCGGTGAACATGTTCTTGGTCTGATCCTGCAAGCGCTCCTGCATCTGCATGAATACGTTCTTGCTCTGATCCATGTAGGCCGACATCATGCCCTGCATGGCTGAGCCCTGGAAATTCATGAACTGGGCCCACAGATCCTTGTTGATCTTCCCGTTGTCGCCGTACATCGCGCGCGACTGCTCCTGCAACTGCTTCTGCACCTGGACGAACGTCTGCATATTCTTCTCCAGGTAACTGCCGACCATTCCCTGCATCGCATTGCCGTAAAAACGGATCAGTTGCGACAGCAGATCGGAGGTGAACATCGGCATGCCGCCCGCTTCTTCCTCGAGGATGATTTGCAGTAGGATGGAGCGCGTCAGATCCTCGCCGGTCTTGGCGTCCACGACCTGGAACTGCTCGTGCTTGAGCACAAGGTCCTTGACGTCGGCCAGGGTGATATAGCTCGAGGTGCGCGTATCGTAGAGCCTGCGGTTCGGATATTTCTTGATCAACCGCAACGCATCGGCCGCCGTGGCCGTAGCACTATCCGTTTGATTTACCGCATTTTCCTTCTTTTGTTGCATCGCAGCAATCCTCTTGACTTTCTTACTCAGCAGAGTACAATGATTTCATGCTGCGGCGCAGCATAACAGGCTTTTACATCCATCACACCACACTCTTTTACCGAGGAGCCCAAGATGGCCAACCCCCAAGAACCGCTAGCGGACTGGCAAAAAGCCGCTCTGGAATCCACGCTCACATACGCGCAGGCGAGCATCGCCAGCGCCGAGCAGTTGTTGAAGCTCAATCTCGAAGCCGCCCGCAATTCCCTTGAGCAAGCTGGCAAAAACACACGCGATCTGCTCTCCATCAGCGACCCACAGGAACTGGTCCAGTTACGCGCCAAAATCGCCCAGTCGAACATGCAACAGACCGCCAGCTACGCCCAGAACATCTATGAAGTCGTCAGCCAAACTCAAGCCCTTCTGACCAAGCTCAGCGAGGAGCAATTTTCTCGCCTCAACCAGGAAACTGCCGCCGGCGCAGAGCAGTTGACCAAGGGTGCGCCGGGCGCCGAAGTGGCTTCCGCCGCAGTAAAATCGACCTTAGCCGCAACCAACGCCATGATGGACAACCTTAACCGCGCCACCAAGCAGTTCGCCGAATTGTCCGAGGCAAGCATCAAGGCCGCCACCGCGGGCATGTTCAATAGCACCGGAAAAAAGTAACATCCCACTCTAAAATGCAAGCCCCGCCACTGACCAGGCGGGGCGTTTTTGTCGCGTTCAGCGTAGCACAAATACCTCGACTGCGCCCTGCCCTACCCTCACCCCAACCCTCTCCCGCCCAGGCGGGAGAGGGCGTGTTTCCCATTCCCTCACCGCGCCTATCCCGCTCGCCGCCTCTACTGCCCAAGCGGGAGCTCGTGTTCCCTCGCACCGCTTGCGGGGAGAGGGTCAGGGTGAGGGGGGTTATTGCATGTGCTGGCCGCCGTTGATGGCGATGTTGGCGCCGGTCACGAAAGCCGCCTCTTCCGAACTCAGGTAGATGATCAGTCCGGCCACTTCCTCTGGTTTGCCCAGGCGCCCCACCGGAATCTGCGGAATGATCTTGCTGTCGAGAATCTCTTTGGGAATCGCCGTGACCATCTTGGTGCCAATGTAGCCCGGCGAGATCGTGTTCACAGTCACACCTTTTTTCGCCACCTCCAATGCCAGCGCCTTGGTGAAGCCGTGCATACCTGCCTTGGCCGCGGAATAGTTGGTCTGGCCGAACGCACCTTTCGAGCCGTTCACCGAAGACACATTGATGATGCGCCCCCAGCCGCGGTCGACCATGCCGTCGCACACCGGCTTGGTCATGTTGAACACGCTGTCGAGGTTGGTGCGCAT
>JACZJU010000246.1 GCA_014860395.1 Burkholderiales bacterium
TAGCCCGTTTCTGCAGGCCGCGCAGCTCTTTCCAGGCACGATCAACAGAAGTGAATATGGTCGAACCTGTTCAAGAGATTGAATATCTTGACTTTAGGGCGTATATTCGCGGCTGCCAATGAGAATTGAACTTATTCCAGAAGAGGCGAGACTAATTGGTTCGTATGCGGCGCCTGCTAAAAAACGTATTGCTTTATCTGTCGATGCTGGTGATTCCCGCTCAGGGTTTCGCGGCGTCGACGATGCTGTTTTGCGGCCCTGCGGACCAGCGCGTGAAGACGGCGCAAGAAACAGGCCATCGTTCCGGGCATAGCCATCGCAATACGCCGGCTGCGGATTACCAAGACCGCGCCCTGCCAGCCGCGACCGTCGATCTTACTGACCTCGCTTCCAGAGATGAGGGGAGGGATTTCACGAACAGTGATCACCGACCGGCAATCGCTGCAGCAATGGACAATCCAGAATGTGGCGCCTGCGCAGCCTGCTGCGTAGGTACAAGCTTCCCGGCGACCAGGGTCAAACTCCAACCCGCCGGCATAGCCATCGAACGCATGGCCTCGACGCCCTTCCGCAACATCGGCTTCGTCACCGACGGGCCGAGACGTCCCCCCCGATTCTTCCCCGCCTAAGCGGCGCGGCGCGCGCCTGAAGCGCGCATCCGAGTGCTGCGTTTCATGTTTCCGGCATGATTGCGTGCCGGGTTCGCAACATGTCTTCGGGAGAATCAACATGTATCAACGTTTCATTGTGGCGTGGGCTTTGTTCCTCGCTACCGCAGCGCCTCTTGCGTGGGCGCAGCCCGCGGCTAATGGCTCCATAGCTGATCCGCAGGATGCCGAGGCGCCGGTGCCGCCGGTTATCTACCGATCCCCCTTGGCCAACTACCGCGTTCTCTCCGACGACACCGTGACGTCATGGAAAGAGACGAACGACAACGTCGGCCGCATAGGCGGGTGGCGCGCCTACGCCAAAGAGGCGCAGGAACCTGAGCCGGCCATCGATCCGACGCCGCCGAACGCGGACAAATCCGTTCCGGCCGATGACGCCAAACCCATGCAAGGTCGCATGCGCGGCCACAAGATGAACTGAGGAGCGGACGATGAAGAACAACACACTTAATCTGCCACGCAAACGAATGCTGCTGCTCGTACCGGTCGCTTTTGCTCTCGCCGGCTGCGCCACCTTCAGCCAGGACGGCGGCTTCAACAGTGTCGAACAAACGACGCAGGAGCGCGTGGGCAAGGAACTCAAGTGGGCCAAGACCGATGCCGATCGCGACGCCATCGACCAGCGTGTGACCGAGTTGCTTGCCAAACCGCTGTCGGTGGATGACGCCGTGCAGATCGCCCTGCTGAATAACCAGGGACTGCAGGCATCGTTCTATGGACTGGGCATCTCCGAGGCCGATCTGGTGCAGGCAGGCCGCTTGCCCAACCCGCATTTTTCCATGTTCCGTGCACGCTATGGCGACGAGTTCAAGATAGAGCAGGCCTTCACCTTCAATGTGTTTTCGCTGATCACCATGCCGCAGGTGGTGGAGATCGAAAAACGCCGCTTCGCGCAGGTACAGCGCGCGATTGCGATGGAGACGCTGAGCCTGGCGGCTGAGACACGCAAGGCGTACTACGTTGCGATTGCAGCAGACCAGACCATGGCTTACATGGAACAGGTCAGGCGCACGGCCGAAGCCGGCGCGGAGCTGGCGCGGCGCATGGCGCAAGCGGGAAACTGGAGCAAGCTGCAGCAAGCACGCGAACAAGGCTTCTACGCCGACGCCGCGCTCAATCTGGCGCGCGCCGATCAGGCGCAGACCGCTGCGCGCGAGAAGCTCACGCGGCTTCTGGGACTGTGGGGCGAGCGCGCCGAATACCGGCTGCCGCAGCGGCTGCCCGACTTGCCCAAGGCCGCCAACGATCTGCCCGACGTCGAGCAGGTGGCGATGGAACAGCGCCTGGACGTGCAGGCGGCGAAGCTCGATACCGAGGCGCTGGCGAAAAATCTGGGCTTGACCCGGACTACGCGCTTCATCAATGCGCTGGAGTTCGGCCCGGCACGGGTGCTCGAGGGACAGAGGAGCGAACCGTACAAACGCGGCTACGAGGTCAGCCTGGAGTTGCCTCTGTTCGACTGGGGCACGGCCAGAGTTGCCAAGGCGGAGGCGCTTTACATGCAGGCCGTCTACCGCGCCGCGGAGACGGCGATCAACGCCCGCTCTGAAGTGCGCGAGGCATACCGGGGCTACCGCTCCAGTTTCGACATCGCCAGGCACTACCGCGACGAAATCGTGCCCTTGCGCCAACGTATCGCCGAGGAGAACCAGCTGCGCTACAACGGCATGATTATCGGCGTGTTCGAATTGCTGGCCGATGCGCGCGCGCAGATTTCCAGCGTGAACAGCTATATCGAGTCGTTGCGGGACTTCTGGATTGCGCAAGCCGATCTCGAAATGGCGCTGATGGGCAAGCCCAGCATGAGTGCCGCACCCAAAACCAAAATGGCCGGCGCTGAAGCTGCGGCCGGTCACTGAGCTAAGGGGAAATTCAATGCTTACTCGACGAGATTTCTTCCGTGGCGCGGGCGCGGTGACTGCCGCAGTCACGGCCGCTAGCGTGAGCAAGGTCGCGATGGCGGCTTTGCCCGAACCCGTGATTCAAACCAAAGCCGAAACCATGCCGCCGCTGACTCCCGCTTCTGGCCGGCCCTACAACCCGGTGGTAACGCTCAATGGCTGGACCTTGCCCTGGCGCATGAATCAGGGGGTGAAAGAGTTTCACCTGGTGGCTGAGCCGGTGGTGCGCGAAATGTCGCCCGGGTTCAGGGCGCATTTGTGGGGCTACAACGGCCAGTCGCCCGGACCTACCATCGAAGTAGTGGAAGGCGATCGCGTGCGCATGTTCGTGACCAACAAGCTGCCCGAACATACGAGCATCCACTGGCATGGCCAGCGCCTGCCCAACGGCATGGACGGCGTCGCAGGGCTGAATCAGAAAGCGATTCAACCGGGAAAGACCATGGTCTACGAATTCGTGGCACGCCGGCCAGGCACGTTCATGTATCACCCGCACGCCGACGAGATGACGCAGATGGCCATGGGCATGATGGGTTCCTGGGTCACGCACCCCAAAGGAAAGCATCCGTTGATCGACGAAGTCGACCGCGATTTCGTGTTTCTGCTCAACGCCTACGATGTCGACCCCGGGAGTTATACGCCCAAGATCATGACCATGATGGACTTCAACCTGTGGTCGTGGAACAGCCGCATTTTCCCGGGGATCGACCCGCTGGTCGTGCGCAAGAACGACAAGGTGCGCATCCGCATCGGCAACCTGACCATGACCAATCACCCGATACACCTGCACGGTCATGAGTTTCTTGTGACCGGCACGGACGGCGGGCCGACACCCAGGTCGACGCGCTGGCCGGAGGTGACAACCGATGTGGCGGTGGGCCAGATGCGGCAGGTCGACTTTCTTGCTGATGAAGAAGGCGACTGGGCATTTCACTGCCACAAGAGCCACCACACCATGAATGCGATGGGCCACGACGTCCCGACCATGATCGGCATTGACCACCGGGGCGTAGTCAAGCAAATCACCAATCTGCTCCCCGACTACATGGTAATGGCCGAGCGCGGCATGGCCGACATGACCGAAATGGAAATGCCCCTGCCCGACAACACGGAACCCATGATGGGCGGCCATGGCCCCTTCGGCTCTGTCGAAATGGGCGGCATGTTCAGCATAGTCAAGGTGCGCAAGGATCAAAAGCCGGGTGATTACAAGGACCCGGGCTGGTACCAGCACCCGCAAGGCACCGTCGCCTTCGAGTGGACCGGGCCGCTGGCCGATCCGGCCAGGTTCCAGGCCGAAGGCGGGCTATCGATGCCCGCAAAGAAACTGCCGATGAAAAACGTGGAAGTGCAGGTTCGCAAGCCTGCCGGCCACGGCGGTCGCAAGCAGTGAGTCAGGACGAATCAGCTGCCATATGTTCTGGCCGCGCAAACATTTAACCCGCATCTTTGAAAGGAACCAAGCATGAAATCTCTGAATACACTTATCCCGGTTACCGTTTTCGCCATCGCTTCCGTTGCTTCATCCGCTGCCATGGCACAGGCGACTATGGGTGGCGGCAAGATGGGCGAAATGAAAATGGATCAATCGGCGGCGGCAGTCGAGATGACCGAGGGCGTCGTGCGCAAGGTCGACAAGAATGCCAAGAAGATCACCATCAAACACGGTGCGATCAAGAACCTCGACATGCCGGGCATGACCATGGTGTTTCAGACCGCTGACCCGGCCGTGCTCGAGCAAGTGCAGAAAGGCGACAAGGTGAAATTCAGGGCGGCGATGGACGGCAGCGCCATGGTCATTACTGAAATTCGGTTGGCGAAATAGCGGCGCGACTGCGCGGGTGTCGCCTGCTGCGACGCTTCAGTTGCCGGAGGTAGATTACCCCTGCAAACTGGCGAATTAGCGGATGAACTTAGGTCCGAGGTCCGGACGTCACAATCGAAATGCGGAGCGGCGATGCCGCCCCGCTTTCTTCCGCATTTAGCGGGCGTACCCTCTTGGACCACCGCGGTAGCCCTGAGTCCATCCCGGGCCGGTTCCGCCGAAGCGCTGATCCGCAATCGCCTTCTGTTCCGGCGTGAGTGTGGCGTACAGGTTCTTCAGTGCCGCGGCGTTGGCCGCCATTTCGGTTTGGCGCTGCTTCATGAACTCGAGTTGCTGCGCCTGCTGTTCCGGGGCCGAGCCTGTGCTGCGCGCTTCCTGCATCTTCGCGAACCACGCCTGCCGGCTTTCATTCTGTCGCTTGGCGTTGCTGGCGAAGGCCTGCCATGCGGGATCCTGCTTGGCCGTGATTCCCAGCTCCGATTTCAGCGCAGCAAGACCTTCATCCGCATTGCCGTAGCCGTTGAACATGGCCTGCGGCCCCATGCCGTACCCCGGACCGTAGTCGCCCATCATCCCCGGCCCCATGTTGTAGCCAGGACCTGCGCCGTTGCCGCCCGTCATCCCGCGGCCCATGCCATAGCCGGGGCCATAACCGCCCATGTGTCCGCCGCCCGAGCCCATGCCGTAGCCAAAGGGTTGCGCGCTGACCGCCGCAGCCGCCAGTCCTAGGGATATTGCCGTACCGACGGTGAGTACAATTTTCGTTGCTCGTTTCATGATCTATTCTCCGATTGTTGAGGTTTGGAACTGTGCGAGACCTTTTCCCCTGTGTCGGGTCATCCAGTCGCGTCAGTTCCTATTCAATCACGCGAATGTAAGCGCCACGTTGTCTTGTTGTACGGTGAGGTAGTGTCGGCCTGAAGTGTTACGCTGCGCTACAAATTCGGTTGGCGGCGCCCCGGGGCGTCGGTTCGCGTGCCGCAATGTGGGGCGAATGTTCGACACCTTGGCAGGGTATCGAATATGTCCGTCCCCAGCGTGGCACCGACCGGTCGGGAAGCGGCGCTTTGCCTGAAGAACACATACAGCTCGCGATTGACTTGGATCAAGATCGGGCGCACTGACCGAGGTATATTCCGACCGCCATGGATACTTCACGAACCCGTCATCTAGTCGGACCGCAGGTCTGCCTGATGTCAGTGCGTTCAGCCAAACGCTGGGGGCGGCGGTTCATGTTCCTCTGGATCGGCATGTGGTTGAGCGCGGCCTTGCTGCCCTGCAGTGAGGTGGCGGCGGCGGTTGCTTCGCGCGATCATTCGTCGAGCTACGATTGCGGGCAAGCAACCGGGCACATGCCGGACTCCGGCGGCGGCCACAAGGCCGCGACTTGTGTCGGAATTACCACGCCAGCTTCGGCGTCGGCCCTGAAACTGGCCGGTATGTTCGGCGGCAACCCGCTGCAACCAGTGCTGGCGAGTTTCGCACTGTCCCGCCTGCTTCCTCCGCTGCCGGCGCCCGCGCGCCCTGTAGCCTATGGCGCCGCGCCGCCGCCTGTTGCAGCATTTCTGCACAGTTCCCGTCTCCTGATCTGATTCCTCCCGCGGTTCGGAGCGCCGGTGCGTCCTGCCTGCGCGTCCGTCCGGCGTCGCCCGTGAAAGCGCGCGTTCGCCAGTCACGCTGCAATTCCCCGGTTTCGGGGCACCTGACATCGCACTATCGAAAGGAGGTTCCAATGCGCATCAATGCACTCGCCATTAGCCTGTTGGCGGCGGTTTTGGCGACGCCCGTAAGCGCGCAGAACGCGTCGACACCAGCTGCAACGCCTGGGCTCGATTCGCTGGTCGCAGAGGCGTTGCTGAACAATCCGGAATTGCGCGCGGCGGCGAAAGAGACGGAGGCCGCAGGCGAGCGCGTGCGTCCTGCGGGCGCGCTCGATGATCCGATGCTCGAAGCCGGCTTCATCAATCTGCCGATCCAGCCGCTGCGATTCAATCGCGAAGACATGACCATGAAAATGCTCGGTCTATCGCAAAAGCTGCCCTATCCGGGCAAACGCGCTTTGCGCGAGCAGGTCGCGGCAAAGGAGGCAGAAACGCTGGGCTACGGTCTGAAGGAAACGCGCAACCGCGTGGTGCGCGAGGTCAAGACCGCCTACTTCGATCTCGCTCTGACCGATGCGACGGTGCGGCTGCTGAAAAGCAACCGGCAGATCCTCGAGCAGTTCATGCACATCGCCGAGAGTCGCTACGCCGTCGGGCAGACGGCGCAGGCCGAGGTGTTCAGAGCGCAGACCCAGCTTGGCCGCATGAGCGAGGAATTGCTGCGCATGGAGCGTGAACGCCCGGTCACCGAAGCGGAACTCGCGCGCCTGCTCGGCCGGCGCGGAAGCGATTTACCGATCGCGGTGGAACTGCCCGGTCTGCGCGATGCGGTGTTCGATCTCGAAGCGCTGCAGCAGACGGCGTTGCGTGAGCGCCCGCAATTGCTGGGACTGCAAAGTGCGATCGACCGCAGTGGCAAGGCGCTGGAACTTGCGCGCAAGGAAAAGCAGCCCGATTTCGACGTGCGCTTTGCCTACGGGCAGAGGGAGAAAGACCTCAGCGGCACGCCGCGGCAAGACGTGATGAGTCTCACCGTGGCGATGAACCTCCCGGTGTGGCGGGAAGACAAGATCGAACCGCGCATCGCCGAAGCGCAGGCAATGCGTGACCAGACTCTGGAAATGCAGCAAGCACAGCAGAACGAAGTGCTGGCCAGGCTGCGGCAACAGGTCGCGGTCACCGAGCAAAGCCGCAAGTCGGTGCACCTGTACGAAACTGCGATCCTGCCGCAGGCGCGGCTCGCGGTCGAGGCGGCGCTCGCCGCCTACCAGGTCAGCCGCGTCGACCTGCTGATGCTGCTCGACAGCCAGATGAGCCTTTATAGCTACGAGATCAACCGTGCCAGGGAACTGGTCAACTTCAACAAAGCGCTGGCCGAGATCGAACTCTTAACCGGCAAGCAGCTGTTCTAGATGGTTTCAAAGGAAAAATTATGAAACACATGACCTGGATTGTATCTACGTTGGTCTTGATCACCGCGTCGCTTGCTGCCGGTTACTGGTGGGGTACGAATCACACGGCGCCGGCTGCGCCCCAGGCCGCTGCGGGCGGTGCCGCGTCCGACGCAGGGTCCGCCGCTACGGTTGGCACTGCAGTGCCCGCTCCAGCGGCCGCGACAAAACCCAAGGTTCTGTATTACCGCAATCCGATGGGCCTGCCCGACACGTCGCCGGTGCCGAAAAAGGACCAGATGGGCATGGACTATATCGCGGTGTACGCGGACGAAGAGCCCGCGTCGGCGACGCCGCTGGTCAAGCTCAGCCTGGACAAGGTGCAAAAGCTCGGCGTGAAGACCGAAGCAGTCGCCTTGCGCGATCTCAGGAGCACGGTAAGGGCGGTGGCGACGGTGCAGGCGGATGAGCGCCTGCTCTACACCGTTACCCCGAAGTTCGATGGTTGGATCGAGAAGCTCCACGTCAATACCACCGGGCAGGTGGTCAAGAAGGGCGAGGCGCTGATGGACGTGTACAGCCCCGACTTGATCGCGGCGCAGCAGGAATATCTGATTGCGCGCAGAGGCGTGCAAACACTCGCTGCTGGCAGCGCGGAAGTTCAGGGGAGCATGCAGCGGCTCGTGGATAGCGCCTTGCAGCGCCTGCGCAACTGGGATATCTCGGACACCGAATTGCAGCGGCTGACGCTGGATGGCAAGCCCACCCAGTATCTGACGCTGCGCTCGCCCGCAAATGGGGTGGTGCTGGAGAAGATGGCGATCCAGGGTAAACGCTTCATGGCCGGGGAAGCGCTGTTTCAGGTTGCCGACCTGACGCAGGTGTGGCTGCTGGCCGAGGTGTTCGAACAAGACCTCGCGCACGTCCGGGTTGGGCAGTCGGTGCAGGTCAAGGTCGATGCCTATCCGGACCAGGTGTTCGCGGGCAAGGTGACGTTTATCTACCCGACACTGAATAATGAGACCCGCACGGCCAAGGCGCGGATCGAACTCGCCAATCCGCGGTCTCTGCTCAAGCCCTCGATGCATGCGCGGGCGGAGTTCAGTTCCATCCACGCCAAGGTGCCCACTTTGACCGTGCCCGATTCAGCGGTGCTCGACACTGGCACGCGGCAACTGGTGCTGGTACAGCGCGGCGAGGGGCGGTTCGAGCCGCGTCCGGTTAGATTGGGAGCGCGCGGCGATGGCTACGTCGAAGTCCTGGAGGGGGTCAAAGCGGGCGAGAATGTGGTGGTCAGTGCAAACTTCCTGATCGATGCCGAGAGCAACCTTAAAGCGGCGTTCAGCGGCTTCGGGCAGAGCGTGGATGGCGCGGAACCGAAGGAGAAAGGTGAGACCGAGGCCGTAGCGCCTGCCGCCGGCGCTAAGCCCGAGATCCATCGCGGCGAGGGCACGGTCGAAGCTGTGGATCCGGCCAACGCCAGCGTTACGCTTGCGCACGGGCCGATCGCCAGTCTGAAGTGGCCGGCGATGACCATGGATTTCAACGTCAAGGATGCGGCGCTGTTGCGCGCGCTTAGACCGGGTCAGAGAATCGTGTTCGACATGGCCGGCGAAGCGGGCGGCGAGTACACCATCGTCGGCATCGAGGCGGCCACGGCAAAGCCGTCCACCGCAGCAAAGCCGTCCACCGCAGCGAAGCCATCCACCGCGGCCAAGCCAGCCGCCGACGCGCGTCAGGGGCGCTGACATGCTCGGGCGCATTATCGAATGGTCCGCGCGCAACGTCGTTATCGTGCTCCTGGGCACGTTGTTCGTTGTTGCCGCGGGTGTCTATGCTGTCATGCGCACGCCGCTGGACGCGATACCGGATTTGTCGGATGTGCAGGTCATCATCTACGCCGAATACCCGGGCCAGGCGCCGCAGGTGGTGGAAGACCAGATTACTTACCCATTAAGCACGGCCATGCTGTCGGTGCCCCGGTCCAGGGTGGTGCGCGGGCTGTCGGTATTCGGCGCCTCCTTCATCTATGTGATTTTCGAGGATGGCACCGACATCTATTGGGCGCGCACACGCGTGCTGGAATACCTCAATTTCGCTTCCGGACGCATGCCGCGTGGCGTCACGCCGACGCTGGGGCCGGCCGCCAGCGGCGTGGGCTGGGTGTACCAGTACGTGGTGCTCGCGGCCAATCGCTCGCTGGCCGAACTGCGCACCATTCAGGACTGGTTCGTGCGCTACCAACTCACCAAGGCCCAGGGGGTGGCGGAAGTTGCGAGCGTGGGCGGTTTCGTCAAGACCTACCAGGTCACGGTGGAGCCGCGCAAGCTGCAGGCGTTCGGCATTCCGCTGATGAAAGTGGTGGAGGTGATCCGCGCCAGCAACCGCGACGTCGGCGGCCGGGCGCTCGAGATGGCAGAGACCGAATACGTGGTGCGCGGTCGCGGCTACCTGCGCGGCGTATCCGACATCGAGAATCTGGTGCTGAAGGCAGACAAGGGCACGCCGGTACTGATCCGCGACATCGGTCGGGTCGAACTGGTGCCCGACGAGCGTCGCGGTCTGACCGAACTCAACGGCGAAGGCGAAGTGGTCGCGGGCATCGCCATGGCGCGCTATGGCGAGAATGCACTCGACGTCATTCGTAACGTAAAAGCCAAGATCGCGGAAATCTCCTCCGGCCTGCCGCAGGGCGTATCGATACAGGCCGTCTACGACCGCTCGGACCTGATCTATCGTGCCATCGACAATCTGAAACGCACCCTGATCGAGGAAAGCCTTATCGTGGCGCTGGTGTGCATCGTATTCCTGATGCATTTGCGCAGCGCGCTGGTGGCCATTGTCATGCTGCCGATCGGCGTGCTGATCGCGATGATCGCGATGCAGCTGATGGGACTTACCTCGAACATCATGAGCCTCGGCGGGATCGCCATCGCCATCGGCGCCATGGTGGATGCGGCCATCGTCATGATCGAGAATGCACACAAGCACCTGGAACGCGCTCCGCCGGGGGCGCGGCGCCTGCAGATCATCATCGATTCCTGCCGCGAAGTGGGGCCGGCCCTGTTTTTCAGCCTGCTGATCATCACCGTGTCCTTCCTGCCGGTATTCACGCTCGAAGCCCAGGAAGGCCGGATGTTCACGCCGCTCGCCTACACCAAGACATTTTCCATGGCGGGCGCGGCGCTGCTGTCGATCACCCTGGTGCCGGTGCTGATGCTGCTGTTCATCCGCGGCAAGATCATGCCGGAGAAGAAAAACCCGGTTAATCGTTTCCTCATCTGGATCTACCGGCCGGTGATCGCCTGGGTGATGCGCTGGAAGAAACTCACTATCGCCGCCGCCATGGTCGCGCTGGGCGCATCGGCCTATCCCGCGATGCAACTGGGGACCGAGTTCATGCCGGTGCTGAACGAAGGTTCGCTCCTTTACATGCCGGCCACGCTGCCGTCCTTGTCTATCACCAAGGCGGCGGAACTAATGCAGACACAGGACAAGATACTCAAAGGTTTTCCCGAGGTGGAATCGGTGTTCGGCAAGGCCGGGCGCGCCGCCACCGCCACCGATCCGGCGCCGCTGGAAATGTTCGAGACCGTGATCAACCTCAAGCCCGAGGATCAATGGCGCGCGGGCATGACCATGGACAAGCTGATCGCCGAAATGGACCAGGCGGTGACCATCCCCGGCGTGTCCAACGCATGGACCATGCCGATCAAGGCGCGCATCGACATGCTTGCAACCGGTATTCGTACGCCGATCGGCATCAAGGTGTTCGGCAAAGATCTGATCGAAATCGAGAAACTGGCGAAAGCGATCGAGTTGGTGGTGAAGGCTGTACCCGGCACCACCAGCGCTTATGCCGAGCGTGTCACCGGCGGCTATTACCTCGACATCGAACCCGATCGCGTCGAACTGGCGCGCATGGGCCTCAACGTGGGCGAGCTGCTGGATGTGGTTGGAACCGCCTTGGGCGGGGAGATGGTGACCACCACCGTGGAGGGGCTGGAGCGCTACGGCGTCAGCGTGCGCTATCCGCGCGAACTGCGGCAGAACCCGCAGGCCATCGCCACTCAGGTACTGGTGCCTATCATGGGCGGCGGCATGATTCCGCTGGGGCAGATTGCGCGCGTGAGCCTGAAGCAGGCGCCGCCCGCGATCCGCACCGAGAACGCGCTGCTGACGGCGTATATTTTTGTCGATATTCGCGATCGCGACATCGGCGGTTATGTCGATGACGCGCGCAAGGCGGTGCGCGAGCAGGTGAAATTCCCGCCGGGTTATTACGCCACCTGGAGTGGCCAGTTCGAGTACATGGAGCGGGCGAAAGCCAAGCTTATGTACGTCGTGCCGTTCACGCTGCTGATCATTTTCGTGCTGTTGTACCTGAATTTCAGGAGGATCACCGAAACCGTGATCGTGATGCTGTCGGTGCCGTTCGCTCTGGTGGGCGGGGTGTGGTTGATGTGGCTGCTTGGCTACAACATGAGCGTGGCAGTGGCAGTGGGCTTCATCGCACTTGCCGGCGTGGCCGCCGAAACCGGCGTGGTGATGCTGATCTACCTCGATCAGGCCTGGGAGGCGAGCAAGGCGCGGCGCGCAGCCGAAGGCGGAAAGCCCACGCTGACGGATCTTTATTCCGCGATCATGGAAGGTGCAGTGGAGCGCGTGCGGCCGAAGATGATGACCGTGGTGGCGATCATGGCGGGCCTGCTGCCCATCATGTGGGGCAGCGGCACGGGCTCGGAAGTCATGCGCCGCATCGCAGCGCCGATGGTGGGCGGGATGATTTCTTCGACCATCCTGACGCTGATCGTGATCCCGGCGATCTACGGGCTGGCGAAGGAATGGAGCATTGGAAAGCCCATCGTAGATTGAATGCCGGGGCCCGGTTTAGGGCGATGGAGTAGTTGGCGTCACCAGATCCCTGACTGTCAGCTCATGCATTTGTTCTTCGAACGCCAGGTTCGCTTTTGCCAGAATGGATTCGATCTCGGCCGGTGCGGGCAAGGACTGCGGCCCCAGATACCGCTCTTCGCCGGCCGTGCGCACCGTGTGCAGCAGTTCCCTAAGCGCGACGGATCCGATGTCGCGGCTAGGCAGGTAAGCAGGCGGATCGTCGCCTGTCTGCAGCAGCAAGCCGCCTTGCTCCAGCGATTCGATGACCCGCTGCAGCGCGTAGGTGGGCACGCCCAGCTGCTGCGTAAGGTCGGAAAAAGTCCATGCCGGAGCGCCGTCCCGGTAGCTCTTGCCGATCAGATACATGAGCATCAGCGCAACACGCTCGCGCATGCGATTGCTCAGCCGCGGTTCGCCCTGTTCCAGCACCAGGTACTGTGGATACTGGCTGTAGAACGCGATGCTCGCGCCGAGCAGCAGGATCAGCCAGTTGAGATAGAGCCAGATCAGAAACAGCAGGAAAATCGCGAAACTGGAATAGATCGCGGCGTACTGGGTCGAGGTTCGCGCGAATTCTGCGAACGCCCAGCTCGCTACCTGCCACAGCATCCCGGCGACGATGCCGCCGATCAACGCGGCATTCAGCCGTACCTTGGTGTTCGGGGCGAAACGGTAGGCGAACACGAACAGCGCAATGACGAAAAACACCGGAATCGCCTGGCCCAGGGCGTAGACTACGCCGCCGAGGGGTTCGGTGGCGAGCAACCGCTGTACCAGCGGCGTCGCCATAACGGTGGCGGTAATGCCGATGATCGAAAACAGCAGCACCGGGCCTATCAGGAGCACGCTCAGGTAGCCGCTGAAGCGCCGTGCGAAGCTGCGCAATTGCGGCACATGCCAGATGAAATTGACCGACTCTTCGATCTTTTGCATCAGCGATACCACGGTGTATACCAGCAGCGCCAGGCCGATCGAACCGAGGACCTTGAAGTTGAGATTTTCGATGAACTTGATAATCCACTTGCTTACGTCCACGCTTTTCTCGCCCAGCGGGGCGAGAAATTTGAGCAGAATCGGATCGATCTGGTTGTACACCCCGAACGCCTTGAGCACCGAGAAACTGAGCGCGAGCAGGGGCACCAGCGAAAGCAGCGTGGTGAAGACGAGGCCGGTCGCGCGCAAGGTCAGCTGGCCGTAGGCGAGGTCGCGCAAGAGCACTAGCACCATACGCAGCGGCCTGATCAGGCCCGTCCGCCAACCTGCTCTTGCATCGAAGCGGCCACTCCAGATTGCGGCGTAGACGGCGGACTTCAATCCGGCCGGATTCCTATTTACCATCGTGTGCTCCTGTTCGCCCACTGCGCGCAGCCGATCGAGATCGTCCGTGTTCGCCAGGCCCACGGTTCGATCCCGGGCGGCCGGGTATTACCATTAAAGATCTCCCCACAATGCCTGCAGTACCGCCAGCGCCGCGACCGGCGCGGTTTCGGTGCGCAGGATGCGCGGCCCCAGGTTGACCGGCTCGAAGCCGCTTGCCTGGGCGGCGTCGAATTCCGATGGCGAGAGGCCGCCCTCGGCGCCGATCAGGAGCACCGCCGCCGAGGCCGGGGCCACCCGTTTCAACGGCGCGTCCGCATCCGGCGACAGCATCAGCAGGCGCTTGTTGCGGTCGACTGCCGCGAGATAGTCGAAAAACTTCTGCACCGGCGCGACCAAGGGCACGCGGTTGCGTCCGCATTGCTCGCAGGCGGCGATCGCCACGTGCTGCCAGTGCAGCAGGCGCTTGTCGGCGCGCTCGCCGGCGAGTCTTACCACGCTGCGCTCCGTGGCCAGGGGCTGGATCGCGGTCACGCCGAGTTCGGTGGCCTTTTGCAGGCTGTAGTCCATGCGCTCGCCGGCCGAGATGCCCAAGGCCAGCGTGATGTCCACGGGCGATTCGCGCTCCGTCGCATGAAACTCGATGATGCGCGCCCGGGCTTCGCGCTTGCTCACGGAAACCAGACTCGCCCGATATTCCCCGCCCTCGCCGTTGAACAGGTTCAGCGTGTCGCCCACCTGCAGCCGCAATACCGTTACCGCATGGCGGGCGGCGGCCTCGGGCAAGGAAATTTCCGCGCCCGGGGAAAGAGGCATATCGCAGTACAGGCGCGTTCCCGCAGACCGGGGCGTTAGCTGCTTCATGCTAAAATTCTAACACTCGTGCGCATGGCATCCCCGACATATGTTGAACCCGCGAAACTGCAGGGAACGCGCTTGAGCCACGCCATCGCGGTGGAAAATCTGGTCAAGCGTTACGGCGAGGTTCAGGCCGTCGACGGCCTGAGCTTCCACGTCGAGCGCGGCACCACCTGCGGCCTTCTGGGCGGGAACGGCGCCGGCAAGACGACGACGCTCGCGATCCTGCTTGGCGTGCTGCTGCCCAGCTCCGGCAGCGTGCGCGTGCTGGGCGAGGACATGGCGCGCGCGCGCTATCGCGTATTGCCGCGCATGAATTTCACCTCGCCCTATGTCGATCTGCCGAAAAAGCTCACGGTGCGGGAAAACCTGGTCGTCTTTTCCCACCTCTACGGGCTGAAGCAGATCCGCAAACGCATTGCCGAGCTCGCCGAGCAGTTCGAATTCGCCCCCTTGCTCAACCGCGATTACGGCACGCTTTCCGCCGGCCAGCGCACGCGCGTGTCGGTGGCAAAGGCCTTGCTGAACCGCCCGGAGGTGCTGTTGCTGGACGAGCCCACCGCTTCGCTCGATCCGGACATCGCCGACCGCATCCGCACGCACCTGCTCGAATACCAAAAACAATCCGGCGCCACGCTGCTGCTCGCTTCGCACAACATGGTCGAAGTCGAGCGCATCTGCCACCAGGTGCTGATGATGAAGGCAGGACGCATCGTCGATCGCGGCTCCCCGCAGGAATTGATCGCGCGTTACGGCCGCCGCAGCATGGAAGAGGTGTTCCTAGACGTGGCGCGCGCGGAGCACCGGCCGGCCGAGGTGGCCGCAGACGAGGTGCACGGATGAGCGGCTCGCTGCAACGGATTTACGGCATGGTGCTGCGCCACGTCTACCTATGGCGCCGGTCCTGGGTGCGCGTGCTGGAAACGGCTTACTGGCCGACTATGAACATGGTGCTGTGGGGCTTCATCGCCAAATTCTTCGCTACCAATTCCTCGGTGGTGGCCCAGGTGCCGGCGTTGCTTATAACCGGCTTGTTGCTGTGGGAAGTGCTGTTCCGCGGCCAGCTCGCGTTTGCGCTGGCGTTTCTCGAGGAGCTGTATTCGCGCAATCTCGGCCACCTGTTCGTCAGCCCGCTGCGGCCGCTCGAGCTGATCGCATCGATGATCGCGGTGAGTTTCCTGCGTACCTGCGTCGGCGTAGGCGCGGCGACGGCGCTGGCGATCGCCCTCTATGCAGCTTCGATTTTCGACCTGGGGCTGCCGCTGGTGGCGTTCTTCACCAACCTGCTTGTCACCGGCTGGGCCGTGGGCCTGATGGTCGCGGCCCTGGTGCTGCGTTACGGCCTGGCGGCGGAGAACCTCGCCTGGGGTGTGATTTTCGTCCTCGCGCCGATATCGGGGATCTACTATCCGATCAGCGTGCTGCCGGGCTGGGTGCAAAGCGTGTCCCGCTGCCTGCCGACCAGCTATGTATTCGAGGGCATGCGCGGCGTGCTGCTCGAAGGTGCGTTCAAATGGGATCTATTCGTCGGCGCGGTGGCGTTGAACGCGGTTTATGTTGCCTTGGGCGCCGGCATCTTTTTCGCCGCCTTCCGCGGTGCGCGCCAGCGCGGCGCCCTGCTGCAGATGGGGGAGTGACTACTTGGTGCAGGCCCAGGCCGCGATTTCGCAATCGTTGGTGCGGCACAGGCGCAGGGCCTTGGTCTCGGCTTCCTGTCGTGTGGCCCCGGTGGCAGGAAAATATCCTTTAGGTCCGCGCGCGGGTTGGCGTGCGAGGACGCCGCAGGCATTGCTGAAGCTCACCACGACTTCGCAGCGCGGGTCGGCGCATTGCTTCAGGGCTTCCACCTTGGCCGCGCGCGTAGTGGCCGCATCGTAGACATATCCGAACTGGCCGGTCTCGCGCTGCACGGCGATGGCGCCGTGGGCGCCTTTCTTCGCTGCCACCTTGGCCAAGGCGGACGGCGCCAGGCAGGCAAGGACGGCGGACAGGAGTAGCGCGAGTAGGCGGGCGCCCATTGAATGGTCGCCCGGCCACGTTTTCGAAGGCACGCCCATTAATTACATGGTCGCGCCCAGGACCCAAGGCGCGAACTCGTCTTCGCCGTAGCCGAAGGCTTCGCTCTTGGTCTTCGCGCCCGAAGCGGTTTTGAGGATCAGTTCGAACAGCTTCTGCCCGACCTGCTCTATGCTCTCCTTGCCGTCGACGATGCTGCCGCAGTTCAGGTCCATGTCCTCCTCCTGGTGCTGGAACAGCGCCGTGTTGGTGGCGAGTTTAAACGAGGGCGCGGGCTTGCAGCCGTAGGCCGAGCCGCGGCCGGTGGTGAAGCAGACGAGATTTGCGCCGCCGGCGATCTGGCCGGTGATCGACACCGGGTCATAGCCGGGCGTGTCCATGAAAACGAAGCCCTTGGCCGTGACCGGCTCGGCGTATTCGTACACGTCGGCCAGGTTTGTGGTGCCGCCCTTGGCCACAGCGCCGAGCGACTTCTCCAGGATAGTGGTGAGGCCGCCGGCCTTGTTGCCGGGGGAGGGGTTGTTGTTCATTTCGTTGCCGTTGCGCGCCGTGTAGTCTTCCCACCACTTGATGCGGCGGATCAGCTTCTCGCCGACTTCGCGCGTGATGGCGCGGCGCGTGAGCAGGTGCTCGGCGCCGTAGATCTCCGGCGTCTCCGACAGGATGGCGCCGCCGCCGTGGCGCACCAGCAAGTCGACCGCGGCGCCCAGCGCCGGGTTGGCGGAAATGCCGGAGTAGCCGTCCGAGCCGCCGCACTGCAGCGCCAGCAAGAGGTGGCTCGCCGGCACGGTTTCGCGCTTCACCCGGTTCGCCTCTGGCAGGACGGCTTCGATACGCGCGATGCCTTCGCGCACTGACTTCATGGTGCCGCCTTTTTCCTGAATGGTGTAGGCGGCGAATTTGTCGCTGCGCTGCAGATGCTGCGCGGCAAGCAGGCTGTTGATCTGGTTCGCTTCGCAGCCCAGGCCCACGACCTGCACCGCGAAGAAATTGGGGTGGCGCGCATAGCCGGACATGGTCCGGCGCAGCACGTCCATGGGCTCGCCTTCGGAGGCCATGCCGCAGCCAGACTTGTGCGTGAGCGCGACCACGCCGTCGACGTTGGGAAACGCGTCCAGCCGGTTTTCGAAATGTCGCGCGATCATGCGTGCCACAGTGGCCGAGCAGTTGACGCTGGTGAGGATGCCGATGTAGTTGCGCGTGGCGACGCGCCCGTCGGCGCGGACGATGCCCTGGAAGCTGGCAGGCGCGGCGACGTAATCGGTGGGCTTGGCGTCGGCGCAAAACGCGTAATCGCGGTCGAAGTCGCCCATGGCGATGTTGTGCACATGGACATGCTCGCCGGCACGGATGTCGCGCGTGGCGAAGCCGATGATCTGGTTGTAGCGCCGCACCGGGTCGCCGGACTTGAGCCCGCGCACCGCGATCTTGTGCCCGGCGGGCACGCGCGCGGCGACGCGGACATTGTTTTCCTTGAGCAGCGTCGTGCCCTCGGGGACCTCGACGCGGGCGATGACCACGTCGTCGGCGGGATTGAGGCGGATTGTAAGCTCAGCGGCCTGCAGCATGGATGCTCTCCATATAACGAACTCCGGCGTATGTTTTTGTAGGAGCGAGCTTGCTCGCGAATACGGTCTCGGCGAGAGATCTGTTCGCGAGCAAGCTCGCTCCTACACCCGCAGCGCGGACAGCTAATATTAATGATTGTCTTTGGGCACCTTGGCGCCGCTGGATCCGACGAGGAAATCGAGGTCGGCGCCCTGGTTAGCCTGCAGCACGTGGTCGACGTAAAGCCTGGTGTAGCCGCGGCTCATCGGCGGCTTGGGCGCTTTCCATTTTTTGCGCCGGCGCGCGAGTTCCTGTTCGGGCACGTCCAGGTGCAGGCGGCGCTTGGCCACGTCCAGTTCTATCATGTCGCCGTTC
>JACZJU010000247.1 GCA_014860395.1 Burkholderiales bacterium
GACTTTCTGCCTGTGGCCGGCGAGCATCAATCCCTGCGTCGACTTTGCGAGCAGGGCATCGAAGTCGACGCCGTCGATCAGGTCCAGCGGGTCCAGGGTATTGCCCTTGGATTTCGACATCTTCTGTCCCTCGGCGTCGCGTACCAGGGCATTGATGTAGACGTGGCGGAACGGCACCTTGCCGGTGAAATGCAGGGTCACCATGACCATGCGCGCGACCCAGAAGAAGATGATGTCGAATCCGGTGACCAGGACCGAGGACGGCAGGAACGCGTCCAGGTCCGGATTCTTTTCCGGCCAGCCCAGCGAAGTGAACGGCACCAGGGCGGAGGAGAACCAGGTATCGAGCACATCCTCGTCGCGCCTGAGCGGCGTAATTCCTGACGCTGTGAGTCGCTCCTCCGTCAATGCCCCGTCAGCAAGCATCTGTTCAGCGGCTGCAACATTCGCAGTTGGTGTGTCTAACGCCTCAAAATATTGCACATATGCGTCGTGTTCAGTAAGAGCAACATAGGTGTTGCCTTTGTCGTCGTACCAGCACGGAATCTGGTGGCCCCACCAGAGCTGGCGCGAGATGCACCAGTCCTGAATGTTTTCCAGCCAATGGTTGTAGGTCGTGGTCCAGTGGTCGGGGTAGAACCTGACCTCTCCCTCGGCCACGGCTTCCAGGCCGCGTTGCGCCAGGCCTTCCATTTTGACGAACCACTGGTCGGTCAGCATCGGCTCGACGATCACGCCGGTGCGGCCCGAGCGCGGCACCCGCAGCTTGTATGGCTTCTCCGAAACCAGCAGCCCCTGGCTCTCGAGGTCGGCGAGGATGCGTTTGCGTGCTTCGAAACGATCCAGGCCGCGGTAGGCCTCCGGCGCGCTGTCGTTGATCCTGGCATCCAGGGTCAACACGTTTACCTGCGCCAAGCCATGGCGATGGCCAACCTGATAGTCGTTGAAATCGTGCGCTGGCGTGATCTTGACGCAGCCGGTGCCGAACTCCGGATCTACGTAATCATCGGCGATCACCGGGATCGCGCGGCCGGTCAGCGGCAGCGTGACTTGCTTTCCGACCAGTCTCGCGTAGCGCTCGTCCTTGGGGTTGACCGCTACCGCAGCATCGCCGAGCATGGTCTCGGGGCGGGTGGTGGCGACCACCAACGCACCGGTCCCGTCGTCGAACGGGTACTTGATCTCCCAGATCTTGCCGTCTTCCTCCTCGCTGTCGACCTCCAGATCGGATACTGCGGTACCGAGCACCGGATCCCAGTTGACCAGGCGCTTGCCGCGGTAGATCAGGCCTTCTTGGTGCAGGCGCACGAACACCTCGACCACGGCTCGCGACATGCGCTCGTCCATGGTGAAATAGCCGGCATGCTGGCCTTCGGTGTCGGCATAGGTCCAGTTGGCGGAAACGCCCAGGCGCCGCATCTGGCGCGTGATGGTGGAGCCCGACTCCTGCTTCCAGGCGCGCACGCGCTCCAGGAACCTGTCGCGTCCAAGCTCGGCGCGGGATTTGCCCTCGGATTGCAGCTGGCGCTCGACCACGATTTGGGTGGCGATGCCGGCATGGTCG
Organism: Burkholderiales bacterium; assembly: GCA_014860395.1. Classification (GTDB taxonomy): domain Bacteria; phylum Pseudomonadota; class Gammaproteobacteria; order Burkholderiales; family SG8-39; genus 2-12-FULL-64-23. Next base: position 1,565 of record JACZJU010000247.1, read on the forward strand.
GTCCCAACGACCCAATTGGTGTTGAAACCGCGCATGCGGTGATAGCGCACCAGAGTGTCCATCAACGTCTGCTGGAATGCGTGGCCCATGTGCAGGGTGCCGGTCACGTTCGGCGGCGGCAACTGGATGCAATAGGCGGGTCTGGTGCGATCGACCGAATGCGCGAAATAGCCGCGCCGCTCCCACTCCGGGTACCAGTGCGCCTCAATGGCGTGGGGCTCAAAACTCTTGGCTAGTTCCATCTTTTCTCTGGAGGCAAAGCGCATCGGGCAGCACTTTGCAGGCAAAGCGACCGGCTCGAACAGGCGGAGCGCGAATTATAGCGGATTGATGCCGAAGTCAGGCCGTTGAAAGATGCTTTCCAGTCATGCTTCGACCTTGCATCGATGCGGACGGAGGCGCGCCTTCCTATTCAGCTAGCGCTCAGCCGCTCAATTTGCGCTGTTCGAGCTCTTGCTCCACGGCGGCATGGATGGCGTCGGCTAGAATTTCGCGTGCAATCATCTGCAGGTTGCCGCGCAGGTCGTCAAACATTGTTTCGACCAGCGGTGCCAGCGCCTGCTTCAGGCGTTCCTCGATCAGAGCGTCTATCTCGGGTTGCAGCCCGGCGAGCAGCGATGCGCGGATGCTCGCTGCAAGTGTTTTGAACTGCTCCTCGTCCAGGGGGGCGGGCACAACATATTCGGTCAGTAGCGGCAGATCGTCGTTTTCCGCAGGCATATCCACGACTTCGTCGAGGACGGGAATCTCGGCGTAGGGCGCGGCCGGGACACGCCCGGGATGGTGGCGCGCCATCAGCGCGTCGGCCTTGCTCAGCAGATCGTCCGGCTCAGAGCTCATTTTGAAATGAGAGCATACATCCGCTCAGACTCCCCTGGATCGACCGCTGCAAAATTCATTTTGCAGCGGCATTCAGCCATGCGCCTTGGACAAATCGTGGTTTGCAATCTCGTAGCCTCGGTCGCGGTAAAAGCGAAAGCGCTCGCGCGCCGCCTGCCGGTCGTCCTCGTCACGGCCGACGATTTCCACCAGGCGCCGGAAGCGGCTAAACGCCGGCGGCCATGCCGAATGCAGATTAAGCAGCACTTCGTCGTGCGGTGTGTCCTCGGGGTCGTGGGTGATGAGCACCGGCGTCTCGGCGGCAAGCGGGCTGCGTGTCATGCAGTGCGGCAGAAAGCCGGTGGCCTGCCAGGTCCAGAGCAGCTTGTCGATCCTTTGCGCCTCGACTTCATCCGGGGCGTAGATGAGTACCCGCAGCTTCTGTTGCATCGCCTTGGCCGACAGGCGGCAGGCGACCTGCAGCTTGTCTTCGGCCTCGAAATAGAAGTCGATGCGCGTCATATGCGGTCAAAGCGCGACCGGTGACGGGCGGTCCTTCCTCTTTTCTCATCCTGCATCACCTAGTGCCCTTTATCCGCCCGTTTCATCAGAAAACCGGTCAATAGCCCGACCGGTCGCCCTGTGGCTCCCTTGTCCTTGCCCGATTTCCAGGCAGTGCCGGCGATGTCCAAATGCGCCCAGTCGAACTTCTTGGCGTAGCGCGAGAGAAAGCAGGCCGCGGTGATGCTGCCGGCCGGTCGGCCGCCGATATTGGCCATGTCGGCGAAATTGCTCTTGAGCTGCTCCTGGTAGTCGTCCCACAGCGGCATATGCCAGGCGCGATCGTAGGCTTCGTCGCCGGCCGCGAGAAGTTCGCGCGCGAGCGCTTCCTTGTTGCTGTACAAGCCGCTGGCGACATGGCCCAGCGCGATCACGCAGGCGCCGGTGAGGGTGGCGATGTCGACCACGGCTTCGGGTTCAAAGCGTTCAGCATAGGTCAGCGCATCGCACAGAATCAGACGACCCTCGGCGTCGGTGTTGAGCACTTCGATCGTCTGTCCGGACATGCTGGTGACGATGTCTCCCGGTTTGGTCGCGGCGCCGCCCGGCATGTTCTCGGCGGTCGGGATGATGCCGACAACATTGAGCTTCAGTTTCATTTCGGCGCAGGCGCGCAGCGCGCCGAACACGCTGGCGGCGCCGCACATGTCGAATTTCATCTCGTCCATTTCGGCGCCGGGCTTGAGCGAAATGCCGCCGGTGTCGAAGGTGATGCCCTTGCCGACCAGCACGACCGGCTTCGCCTTCTTCGGGCCGCCGGCATAGCTAAGTACGATCAGCTTGGGCGGCTGGCGCGAGCCCTGTGCCACAGACAGCAGCGAGCCCATGCCCAGCTTCTGCATGTCCTTGCGCTCCAATACCTCCACGCCGAGTTTCCACTGCTTGGCGATTTTTCTCGCCTGCTCGGCGAGGAATGTCGGCGTGCAGACATTGCCCGGGAGGTTGCCCAGGTCTTTCGCCAGGCTCACGCCTGCGCCTATGGCTTGGCCCTGGCGCAGGCCGCGTGCCACGGCGCTTGCATCGCGCGCCCCAGCCAGCAACTCGACATGGGCGAGCGGTCGCGGGTCGCTTTTCTTGCTTTTCATCGAATCGAAACGATAAGCGCATTCGGCGCTCACCTGCGCCACTTGGCGTGCTTTCCAGGTGGCGTCACGGCGGCCCACCCGGATCTCGGCGAAACACAGCGTGAGCATGCCGGCACCGGTTTCCTGCGCGGCTTTGACCGCAGCGCGCGTGGCCTCGCGGTATTCGCGCTCGTGCAGGTCCGCCTCCTCGCCCAATCCGATCAGCAGGACGCGTTCGGCCGCAATGCCCGGGATGCGGTACAGGATCAGCGTGGCACCGAGCTTGCCTTCCATGTCGCCGCGGCGCAGGACTTCGCGCAATGCCCCCCGCGCCGCACGGTCAAGCGCGTCGGCCGCTGCGCTCGGTTTGTGGCCGGCGTACACGCCCACGGCGATGCAGGGTGTGGCGCGCATCTCCGGCGCGCTGCGTTTTGTGCTAAATTGCAATGGCTGCTCCTTATATTCAATCGACCGACTACACCTGATTATCCCTGCTTTGTTCCCGTCAAGTCAAAGCCGTTGCGCTCAGGCGCGGCATGGATGCAAAGCCGGAACGCGGGCATATTCTTTGGAACCCGTCGCAAAGTGAGTATTGCGACGGTTCGGTTTAGGAGAGCATGAGGGGAGCTATCCCCTCATGTCGCAATAGGCTTACAGGTGGCGATTTTCCAGCGGTCCCTGCTGCGCGAATTCGGCAATCTTGCGGTTGCGGTTTTCGCTACGCTGTTTGCCATTACCCTCACCACCCAGCTGATTCGCTTTCTCGGGCAGGCTGCCAGCGGCAAGCTGCTGTCGGAGGCGGTGCTCGCACTGCTCGGTTTCTCGGCGCTCAATTACCTGCCGGTGTTGCTGTCGCTGACCTTGTTCATTTCGGTATTGATGACCATCAGCCGCAGCTACCGCGATTCGGAGATGGTGATCTGGTTCAGCGCCGGGCTTCCGCTTACGGCCTGGGTGCGGCCGGTGCTGGTCTTTGCAGTGCCGCTGGTGCTGGTAATCGCGCTGTTGTCGCTGTTCCTGGCCCCCTGGGCCAACAGCCAGAGCGAGGCGTACAGGCGCCAGCTCGAGAGCCGTGACGAACTGTCGCGCATCGCGCCGGGCGTATTCCGCGAATCGGCCAATGCCGAACGCGTGTTCTTCGTCGAAAGCGTCGCCGGCGATTCGAGCATGGTACAGAACGTGTTCGTCACGTCGATGCAACACGGCAGGCTGGGGGTGATGGTAAGCCGGAACGGATTCGAGGAAACCGCCGCCAACGGCGATCGTTTCATCGTGCTCACCGACGGTCGGCGCTACGAGGGCAATCCGGGCGAGGCGGAGTACCGCGTGATGGAGTTCAAGCGCTACGCCGCGCGCATCGAGACGCGCGAAGCCAAGGTCGGGCAGCTTCCGGCGCGCGCCCTTTCCACGCAGAAGCTGCTGGACGACCCGAATCAGGGCAATCTGGCCGAATTGCTATGGCGCATCGGCCTGCCGCTGGCGGCGCTCAACCTGACCCTGCTCGCAATCCCCCTCGCCTTCGTCAATCCGCGTGCAAGCCGCTCCACCAACCTGGTGTTCGCCCTGCTCACCTACATGGTGTACAGCAATCTGATCAGCGTAAGCCAGGCCTGGGTGTCGCAGGGCAAGCTGTCTTTCCATATTGGCTGGTGGGCGGTGCATGTCGCCATGCTGCTGCTGCTGGTGGTGCTGTTCTATCGCCGCATGAGCATCAACGCGGCGTTCAGGAGAGGGCGTTGACAATCCTGCGCAAGTACCTCGCGCGCGAAATCTACGCGGCTACTTTGCTGGTTCTGGTCGCTTTTCTGATGCTGTTCGCTTTCTTCGACCTGATCAACGAGCTCAATTATCTGGGCAGGGGCAATTACCGTCTGCAGTATGTCTTGCTGTTCGTGCTGCTGTCCTTGCCCGGGCATGTGTATGAACTCACTCCGATCGCGGTGCTGATCGGCACGCTCTATGCACTGTCTCAGCTCGCCGCCAATTCCGAATACACGGTGATGCGGGTGTCCGGGCTGTCGCCGTATGCGGCTGGTGCGGCGCTGGTGCGCATCGGCGCCATATTCGTGGTGCTGACATTCGCTTTTGGCGAGCTGGTCACGCCGTATGCCGAGCGCGCCGCCCAACAGCTGCGCCTCGCTGCCATGAGTGCAGTGGTGGCGCAAGAGTTTCGCTCCGGGTTGTGGATAAAGGACGAATATCGCTTCATCAATGTGCGCGAGGTCAGGCCCGACAGTTCGCTCAGTGGTGTCAAGATCTACGAGTTCGACAGGGATTACCGTCTGCGCTTGATCAGCTTTGCCGAGCGTGGCGAGTACGAGAGGGACAACACCTGGCGCCTGAGCGGGGTGGTGCGAACCAAATTTGACAGCGGGGGCACCAGCGTGTCCAGGCTCGCCCAGACCGAATGGCACTCGGTGCTGACGCCCGACCTGCTGTCGGTGCTGCTGGTACAGCCGGAAAAAATGTCGGCGATCAACCTGTACCAGTTTACGCGCCATTTGTCGGAAAACAAGCAACAGACCGAGCGCTACGAGATCGCGATGTGGAAGAAACTACTCTACCCCTTCGCCACGCTGGTGATGATGGCGCTTGCGCTGCCGTTCGCCTATGTCAACGTCCGCGTCGGCGGCATGGGAGTGAAAATATTTTCCGGCATCATGCTGGGCGTGCTGTTCCACCTGCTCAACGGCCTGTCCTCGTCCGTCGGCATCATCCAGAACTGGGCGCCGTTCTACTCTGCGGCGTTGCCCAGCGTGTTGTTCCTGTGCAGTGCGGTGTTGATGATGTGGTGGGTGGAAAGGCGTTAATCGCAACTAGGATTTTTCATAGTATTGCGTCGATTGTCGGTGCGCATATCTGCCACGCCAATCACATGACCACCAACCAAGTTATTGTTCTCCACGCCTAAAGCGGGTATCTTAAGGGCATTACACCTGAGGAGACCAGCTATGCGCAACGTCACGAACGAAGTGAAGACAAAGTTACGTGTTCCGGCTGCGGCCGCCGTCGCGGCGGCCATTGTCGCAACATTCGCATTTCCTGCCGCCGGCATCGCCCAGGACAAGATTACCTGGCGCCTGCAGTCCCACTGGCCGAGCGCGAGCAGTTCGTTCAAGGACAGCCTCGGCCGCTTGCAAAGAGAGTTGACCGCGTGCACAAAAGGCCGGATGGTCCTCGAATTGCACGAGGCCGGCGCGCTGTTTCCGGCCAAGGAGATATTCCCGGCCGTCAAGCGCGGTGTCATCCAGATGGGAACGATCTCGCCGGCATACCTGCCCGAAACAGTGTCGACGGCTGGCATCGCCTCGGGCCTGCCGTTTGCATTCCGCAACGTGTGGGAGGCGGCCTACTTCCACAAGCAACTCGGCTTCGAAAAATTGATCCGCGACGAGGTCGCAGCGCAGGGTGTTTACTACTCCACCGACAAGGTCTACCCGACCGAGATGGTGGTCAAGTCCCCGATCAACTCGATGGCTGATTTCCGCAAGCTGAAGATCCGCTCCTCCGGCGCGCTGCAGCGCTTTCTGTCCGCCGCGGGCGCAGCCGCCTCCTACCTGCCCGGTCCCGAGATCTATCCGGCGCTGTCGACCGGCGTGATCAATGGCGTGCATTGGGGCGCCGCGCAGGGTGCGAACAGCATGGGACTGTACGAGGCCGCGAAGTACCACGTGAAACCGGCGCTGAACATTGCCGGCACCGATGCCTTCATCGTCAACCAGAAGGAACTCGACGATCTGCCGGCCGACGTCCGCAAGTGCATGATCGACACGCTCGATGAGCAGTTCTGGATGCGCACCAACGAGTACCAGTACCTGGAGCAGATTACTCTGGCCAAAGCGATCAAGGAAAAGGGCGTGAAGATCAACGAGTTGCCGCCCGATGTCCTGGACCATCTGACCAAGGTGGCCGTCAAGCAGTGGGACGAGGAAGGCAAGAAGGGTCCGGGCGCGGAAAAGGCGCTCGCGATGGTCAAGAAATTCCTGACCGAACTCGGCTACATCAAGTAGGCTGCGCCTATCCGGTCCGGCCGCGCGCCGGGCCGGCCCTCGCCGCGCGCATCGCGTGCGGCGGTTTTCGTGTCCACTATTGAGGTCTTCGCAGATGCGCGCACTATTTGCCGCCATGCGCGGAATCACGCGGTTCAACGACTGGCTCGGCAGATCGGTGTCGCTGCTACTGCTGGCGATTTTCGTGTTGCTGATCGCCGAGGTGTTCTTCCGCTACGTCGCCGGCGCGCCCAAGGTGTGGACCGGCGAACTGACACAGCTTCTGTTCGGCATTTACGCGGTGCTGTCGGGCGGCTATATCATGGCGCACGGCGGACACGTCAACGTCGATATTTTGCATTCGCGCCTGCCGCGGCGCGCACGCGCCGTTGTCGATGTCTTCACCTCGTTTCTGTTCCTCGTATTTACCGGCGCGCTGCTGTATTTTGGCAGCGCGATGGCCTGGGAGTCGATGTCTTTCTGGGAACATTCGCAGTCGGCCTGGGATCCGCCGATCTGGCCGGTGAAACTGGCAATCCCGGTCGGCGCGACACTGCTGCTGCTGCAGGGCATAGTCAAACTGCTGCGGGACGTCATGGTGGTGTTCGGGATCGAGGCGCCGGAATCACTGCCCACCGTCGGTGACATGGTGGAGCCTGGGCAATGAGCGTCGGCCTGCTTACGCTGCTGTTCTTCGGTTCGCTGCTTTTCTTCCTCGCTCTCGGCCTGCCGCTGGCGTTCGTGCTCGGCGGCGTCTCGGTGATTTTTCTGTATTTCACCTGGGGGCTGAAGTCGTTTTACATGGTCGCTTCGCAGATGTGGGGCAGCATGAACAGCTTCACCCTGGTGGCGATACCGCTGTTCGTGTTGATGGCGATGCTGCTGGAGAAGACCGGCGTGGCACAGGCGCTCTACCGGATGATGCACCTGTGGTGGGGCGGTGTGCGCGGCGGACTGGCGATCGGCACGGTTGCCATTTGCACTATTTTCGCGGCGATGGTCGGCATCAGCGGCGCCGCCGTCGTCACGATGGGAACGATCGCGCTGCCGGCGATGCTCGAACGCGGCTACGACAAGCAGATGGCGATCGGGTGCATCAGCGCAGGAGGTGGGTTGGGCATCCTGATTCCGCCCAGCGTGCTGATGATCCTGTATTCGCTGATAACTGGTGTCTCGGTCGGCAAGCTGTTTGCTGCGGGCGTGGTACCCGGAATCATGCTGGCGGCGATGATTTGCGCCTACATCTTCATCCGCTGCTGGCTGCAGCCAAAAATGGGGCCGGCGTTGCCGCTAGCGGAACGCGGCACCTGGCCGGAGAAGTTTGCCGCGCTGCGTGCCGTGCTGCTGCCGCTGCTGATCGTGGCGATGGTGCTGGGCTCCATCCTTTTCGGTCTGGCGACGCCGACCGAGGCGGCGGCGGTGGGGGTGCTGGGCGCCATGATCTCGGCCCTCGTACATCGCAAGTTGAGCTGGGCGCTGCTGCGCGATTCATGCCTGCGCACGTTCCGGCTGACCGGGATGATCATGTGGATTCTGTTCGCCGCGCACGCGTTCAGCTCGGCCTACCAGTCCATGGGTGCGCAGGCGCTGATCCAGGGGATGATGGCCTACATCCCGGGCGGACCTTGGGGCACGATCATTTTCATTCAATTGGTGCTGCTGTTGCTCGGTATGGTGCTCGATCCGGTCGGCATTATGCTGATTACGCTGCCGGTGTTCCTGCCGATCGTCAAAGCGCTCGGATTTGACCCGATCTGGTTCGGCATCCTGTTCATCATCAACATGGAGATTGGTTACCAGACCCCGCCCTTCGGCTTTAACCTGTTCTATCTGAAGGGGATTGTGCCCCCCAGTGTCACGATGGGTGACATCTACCAGTCGGTGACGCCCTACACGTTGATCATGATTTTCGGCCTAGTCCTCATCATGCTTTTCTCGGAAATCGTCACCTGGCTGCCGTCGCTGGTGTTGTGAGACGGCGAGCGCCGCATTTGTAGACAACGCGTCTCATGCGGTGAAGATGAATATGGCCCTAGCTCCACACGATCTTTGTCCCCGCCAGCCGGTCGTGTAGAAACTGCCGGTCGCGATCAAAGGGGGCGTAAAGGAGGCCGATTCCGCCCAGCGCCAGACAAGGCCAGGCGCAGGCATAGCGCAGCATCGCTTGCCGCAGGGTGATTCCGGCGCCGTTTGTGCCGACCAGACGCAGCTTCCAGGTTCTCATCGCCAGAGTTTGCCCGCCACGGCGCCAAGAGCTGACGAAATACAGGCCGATTACTAGGAACAGGTAAGCTTGGAAGGCATGGCGTGTCCAGCCGCTTGGACTCGCGCCGGTCGCGACAACAAACAGCAGGCCGGCGAAGAACGTGACGCCACCGAGGAGCAACGACTCATATACCATGCAGATGAGTCGCCGTTTGATGCTGGGACAAGGGCAAGGTGTGTGCGCGTCTGCGCCGGTTCCGGCCGTCACCATGGCGCGTCTGGCCGGGAGTCGCTAAGGGCGGTACAGATTTTTGCCACGCGGCGCGGCAGGCGCGGGCGGGCCGTTTTTCGGGGCAGCCCGCTTCTGACGTTCCCGCCACGTCTGTTTCACCTTTTCGCGCTTTTCCGGAGGTTGCTTTTCGAGCTTCTTGTAGTTCTCGCGCGCAATACGGCGTTGCTCCGGGGTCAAATTGGCCCAGTCCTGCATCTGCGTCTGCAGGCGCTGCTGTTGCTGTGGTTTCATCTTGGGATAGCGCTTGGCTGTCAGCAGCCATTTCTTGCGACGCTTATTGTCGAAACTGTTCCAATCGCTGGCCAGCGGCGCAAGAATCGTTTGTTGCTCAGGCGTAAGCTGCGACCAATCGGGTTGCTTTTTCTCAGCCGCGGTGGCGAAATTGGAGAGGGCGATGCATAGCCCGAGCGTCAGTGCTGCGAGCGCTTTAGCCATGTATCGAAGTTCTTGTCCAGATAGGCATTGATCGGAAGGTCGCTGGTAAGGAGCGCGGCGTCGATTTCCTCGATTTCCTCAACAGTAGGCGCTCGTTGCCAGTATTGTACGCCGACGAGCGCAAGGATCAGGGCAGCGCCCCCCAAGGCAACGCCTGCCGCGGTCGGATTGCCCGACAGGCGCCCAATAACGGCGCCGGCCCAGACCGGCACAAACGCAGGTTCGGCTACGCGCTGGCGCGCCAATGCCCGCTGGCGCGCGGTCTTCAGCCGCTCCAGCGTAGCCGGCTCAAGATTAAGCGACCGATCGAGTTGTTGCTTGATTTGGAAGCCGAATTCGCGTTCATTCATAGTGTTATCCCCTTGCGCTTGAGCGCGGTGGCCAAGGTATGGGCCGCACGCGAGCAATGGGTCTTGACGCTGCCTTCCGAACATCCCATAGCCCGTGCGGTTTCGGCAACGTCCAATTCCTCCCAGTAACGCAGCAGGAAGGCCTCGCGTTGACGTGGTGGCAGTTTTCTCAACTCGTCCTCAATCGAAACTATAAGCTGCGATTTTTCAAGATGATCCGGCGGCCCCAACGCCTGGCTGGAGCCCTCGGCGGGCGCCAAGGTTTCCAGCGGGTCCGCCTCCTCTCCTGCGTCCTTGCCAAAGAGCATGGATGAGAGTTGCGTAGTCCAGGTTGCGCGAACCTTGTAGCGACGGTAATAGTCGCGGATGGTGTTCTGCAATATCCGCTGGAACAGCATCGGCAACTCCATCGAGGGCTTGGCGCCGTATTTTTCCGATAACTTGAGCATTGAATCCTGGACGATATCCAGCGCCGCTTGCTCATCACGCACGGCAAATCTCGCCTGCTTGTAGGCCCGCCGTTCGACCGTGACCAAAAACTCGGAAAGTTCGCTGCGGGTAGCCAGGACGATATCCTCGAAATAGTTTCGGATTTTAGTGCCTAACCCGGTGCCCCGTCGCCTAATCCTTGGGGTAAGGAGGTTGCGCCGCAGCAAAAAAATCTTGACCAAACACAGGACAGGCATTAATGTCCAAGGTTTTGGGAAAAACCCAGCGAGAATCATGGAATTATCGGGCGCAGAAATACTTATCAAGTGCCTGCAGGCGGAAAAGGTCGAGTACGTTTTCGGCTATCCCGGCGGTGCAGTCTTGTTCATCTACGACGAGTTGTTCAAGCAGAACAAGGTCAAGCACGTACTGGTGCGGCATGAGCAGGGCGCCACGCATGCCGCGGACGGCTATTCACGCTCGAGCCGCAAGGTCGGCGTCGCGCTGGTGACTTCGGGTCCCGGTGTCACCAACGCCGTGACCGGCATCGCCACCGCGTACATGGATTCGATCCCGATGGTGATCATTTCTGGTCAGGTGCCCACTCATGCGATCGGGCTGGATGCGTTCCAGGAATGCGATGCGGTAGGCATCACCCGTCCGTGCGTCAAGCACAATTTTCTGGTGAAGGACGTCAAGGATCTGGCGCTGACGATCAAGAAGGCTTTCTACCTTGCCAGCACCGGACGGCCGGGACCGGTGCTGGTAGATATCCCCAAGGATGTGACGACCGACAAGTGCAAATTCGAGTATCCTGAAACGATCTCGATGCGCTCCTACAATCCGGTGGTGAAGGGGCATTCGGGACAGATCAAGAAGGCGGCGCAGTTGCTGATCGAAGCCCAGCGCCCGATGATCTATGCTGGCGGCGGCGTGATCCTGTCCGACGCGGCGCCGCAACTCACCAAGCTGGTGAGAATGCTCGGCTTCCCGTGCACCAACACGCTCATGGGTTTGGGCGGCTTTCCCGCTACCGACAAGCATTTCGTCGGCATGCTGGGCATGCACGGCACCTACGAAGCCAACATGGCGATGCAGAATTGCGACGTGCTGGTCGCGATCGGCGCACGCTTCGACGACCGCGTCATCGGCGATCCGGCGCATTTCGGCCAGGTGCCGCGGAAGATTATCCACATCGACATCGATCCGTCTTCGATCTCCAAGCGGGTGAGGGTGGATGTGCCCATCGTAGGTCATGTGCCGGACGTGCTCGATGACCTGATCAAGCTGATCGACGCAGGCAAGCAACGCCCCGACGCCAAGGCGCTCGGCGCCTGGTGGGAGCAGATCAAACAGTGGAAAACCAAAGACTGCCTGCGCTACGATCGCAAGAGCAAGATCATCAAGCCGCAGTTTGTGCTGGAGAAGCTGTACGAAATCACCAAGGGTGATGCCATCGTCACCTCCGACGTGGGTCAGCACCAGATGTGGGCGGCGCAGTTCTACAAATTCGACAAGCCGCGCCGCTGGATCAATTCCGGCGGTCTGGGCACCATGGGCTTTGGCCTGCCCGCGGCGATGGGCGCGCAGCTCGCCAATCCCGGTGCTTCGGTGGTGTGCGTAACCGGCGAGGCGAGCTTCCAGATGTGTATTCAGGAGCTCTCGACCTGCAAGCAGTATCGTTTGCCGATCAAGATCATCAATCTCAACAATCGCTACATGGGCATGGTGCGCCAGTGGCAGCAGTTTTTCCACGGCAACCGCTATTCCGAGTCCTACATGGATGCGCTGCCAGATTTCGTCAAGCTGGCCGAGAGCTACGGCCACGTCGGCATCAGCATCGAAAAGCCGGCTGACGTCGAGCCGGCGCTGAAGGAAGCGTTCAAGCGCACGGAAGAGCTGGTTTTCATGGATTTCATCACCGACCAGACCGAGAACGTCTATCCCATGGTTGGGGGCGGCAAGGGTCTCACTGAAATGATCCTGGCCGAAGAACTTTAAGTATTGCAAGCGCCGCGCAACCTACTGCCGATACCGACACCCATGCGACACATCATATCCATCCTTCTAGAGAACGAGGCCGGCGCGCTGTCGCGTGTTTCCGGATTGTTCTCCGCACGCGGCTACAACATCGAGTCGCTCACCGTCGCCCCTACCGAGGACGAATCGCTTTCGCGCATGACCATCGTCACGTCGGGTTCCGGTGACGTGATTGAGCAGATCACCAAGCAGCTGAACAAGCTCGTCGAAGTGGTCAAGGTGGTGGATTTGTTCGAAGCCCCGCACATCGAGCGCGAACTGATGTTGATCAAGGTGCGCGCCACCGCCAAGGATCGCGACGACATGAAGCGCATGTCGGATATTTTCCGCGGGCGCATCATCGACGTGTCCGAAGATACATATACGATCGAACTCACCGGCACCGGGCACAAGCTGGATGCCTTTATCGAAGCGCTCGGGCGCAGTGTCATCCTGGAGACGGCGCGCACCGGCGCGTGCGGCATTTCCCGCGGTCAGCGGGTTCTTAGAATTTAATAAACAGAGGCCGGGAAGTAGAGTCCGGGGACTAGTCAAGCCGCGCCGCAACTAGCCTCCAGCTTCTGCTCTCCAGTCTCTCAATCTGAGGGGAAACCATGAAAGTCTATTACGACAAGGACGCCGACCTTTCGCTCATCAAGGGCAAGAAAGTGACCATCGTCGGCTACGGTTCGCAGGGCCATGCGCACGCGCTTAACCTGCACGACTCGGGCATGAAGGTCACCGTGGGTTTACGCAAGAGCGGTGCCTCCTGGGACAAGGCGAGGAAAGCCGGGCTCAAGGTGGCCGAAGTCGCCGAGGCGGTGAAGGGCGCAGATTTCGTGATGATGCTGATGCCGGACGAACACATCGCCGCGGTGTACCAGGGCGAAGTCGAGCCGAACATCAAGAAAGGCGCGACACTGGCATTTGCCCACGGTTTCAACATTCACTATGGCCAGGTGGCACCGCGTGGCGATCTCGATGTCGTGATGATCGCTCCCAAGGCGCCGGGCCACACCGTGCGCTCGACCTACACCCAGGGCGGCGGCACGCCGATGCTGATTGCCGTGCACCAGAACCCAAGCCGCAAGGCGCGCGATCTGGCGCTGTCATACGCAGCGGCCATCGGTGGCGCACGCGCCGGTGTGATCGAAACCACGTTCAAGGAGGAGACTGAGACCGACCTGTTCGGCGAGCAGGCGGTGCTTTGCGGTGGCTGCGTCGAGCTGGTCAAGGCGGGTTTCGAAACCCTGGTCGACGCCGGTTACGCGCCGGAGATGGCTTATTTTGAATGCCTGCACGAGCTGAAACTGATCGTCGATCTGATGTACGAGGGCGGCATCGGCACCATGAATTACTCGATCTCCAACAACGCCGAGTACGGCGAGTACCTGACCGGTCCCAAGATCGTCAACGACGAGACCAAGAAGGCGATGCGCGAAGCCCTGAAGAACATCCAGACCGGGGAATATGCCAAGAGCTTCATCCTGGAAAATCGCGCCGGCGCGCCGACGCTGCTGTCGCGCCGCCGACTCACTGCCGAACACCAGATCGAGGTGGTGGGCGAGAAACTGCGGGCAATGATGCCGTGGATCAGGAAGAACAAGCTGGTGGATCAAAGCAAAAATTGAGAGCGCGCAGACCGAAGACCGAGGTAGAGCTCAGGCTCCACCTCGATCCACGTTCTTCGGCCGCGTAGTTCCAGACTTTGATGAATTACCCTCACCCACTCATCGCTCGCGAGGGCTGGCCGTTCCTGGCGCTCGCTGTCGCGATGGCGGCGCTTGCGTCCTGGTACAGCTTCCTCTGGTCGATCCCGCTGTGGATTATCGCGCTGTTTGTGCTGCAGTTCTTCCGCGACCCGGCGCGCGAAGTGCCGGGAGATGCGAAAACGGTGGTGTCACCCGCCGACGGGCGCGTTGTGGCGGTAGAGAAAGCGCATGATCCCTACCTCGACCGTGAAACCGTCAAGGTAAGCGTGTTCATGAACGTGTTCAACGTGCACTCCAACCGCGCGCCGGTGGATGGCGAAGTGAAACAGATCTGGTACAACCGCGGGAGTTTCATCAACGCCGCGCTGGATAAGGCCTCTACCGAAAACGAACGCAACGCGCTATGGATACGCGCCGATGCCGGCGCCGACGTCACCTGCGTGCAGGTCGCCGGGCTGATTGCCCGGCGCATCCTTTGCTATGTGAAGGCGGGCGACAGGCTGCAGCGCGGGCAGCGCTACGGCTTTATCCGCTTCGGCTCGCGTCTGGACGTGTACCTGCCGCCCAACGCGCGGATAGAGGCGTCGCTGGGCGACAAGGTATATGCTGCCAGCACGGTTCTGGCCAGACTGGAATAGTCGACGCGATGGCTGTCTACAAGCGCAAGAAGCAGCTGTTCAACTCCGAGATGCGCCGGCGCGGCATCTACCTGCTGCCCAATCTGTTCACCACCGCGGCGCTGTTTGCCGGTTTCTACGCGATCGTGCAGGCAATGAACACGCGCTTCGAGCAGGCGGCGGTGGCGATATTCATCGCCATGGTGCTCGATGGACTGGACGGTCGGGTCGCGCGCCTGACCCACACGCAGAGTGAGTTCGGCGCCGAGTACGACAGTCTCTCCGACATGGTGTCTTTCGGCGCAGCGCCGGCGCTGGTGATGTACGAGTGGGCGCTGAAAAGCATGGGCCGCATCGGCTGGATCGCCGCTTTCGTCTATTGCGCCGGTGCGGCGCTGCGGCTGGCGCGCTTCAACACCAATATCGCAGTGGTCGACAAGCGTTATTTCCAGGGACTGCCCAGTCCGGCGGCGGCGGCGCTGGTGGCGGGTTTCATCTGGGTGGTGGACGACTTCAAGATAGACGCAGTGAGCACCATGCGCTGGCTCGCCTGCATTATCACGCTATTTGCCGGTCTAACCATGGTGAGCAATGTCCCGTTCTACAGCTTCAAGGACATCAACTTTCGGCGTATTGTGCCGTTCTGGACCGTCCTTCTGGCGGCGCTCGCGATGATCCTGATCTCCATCCATCCGCCGACGGTGCTGTTCTTGCTGTTCGTTGCCTATTCACTGTCCGGCTATGTCGTGTGGGGCTGGAATTGGCGCAAGAAGAAGTTGTAACGAAACGAGGGGAAATATCCCCTCGTGCTCCCCTATATTGGGTCTTAGCAAAGGGACTCTTGCTACGGGTTCTGCGAGGCCTATTGCCTAATCGCAGAAAAGCCGATATATTGATCGCCATGGTTTCCAACACCACAGTGTTGACCGCTCGCCTTAGCAGCCTGCCTCTGCTGGCCAGCCTGCTGCTGCTGCGCCCCGCGCGCACATAACCCACCCCACAATTTGGTTTGTTTGAATCCTGCGCCAACCCCGGCGCGGGCAGGCATTGTTCAATCCATGATTGTATTCGTTGACCGGAGGCTGAGATGAAAGACCACTTGATCATATTCGACACCACCATGCGCGATGGCGAGCAGAGCCCCGGCGCGTCCATGACCAAGGAGGAGAAGCTGCGTATTGCCCGGCTGCTGGAGAAAATGCGCGTCGATGTGATCGAGGCGGGCTTCCCGGCGGCGTCAAACGGAGATTTCGAGGCGGTGCGCGCGGTAGCGGAAATCATCAAGGACAGCACCGTGTGCGGCCTGTCGCGTTCGAACGACAAGGACATCAGCCGCGCGGCGGAGGCGATCAAGCCGGCCAAGTCGGGACGCATCCACACCTTCATTGCCACTTCGCCCATCCATATGGAAAAAAAGCTGCGCATGACGCCTGACCAGGTATTGACCGATGCCGTCAACGCCGTGCGCTTCGCGCGCAAGTTCACCGACGACGTCGAGTTCTCGCCCGAAGACGCAGGCCGCTCTGACGTCGACTTCCTCTGCCGTGTCCTCGAGGCGGTGATCAAGGGAGGGGCAAGAACGGTCAACATTCCGGATACGGTCGGCTACACCATGCCGGAGCAGTTCGGCGCCCTGATTCGCACCCTGCGCGAGCGCATTCCCAATTCCGACAAAGCGATCTGGTCGGTGCACTGCCACAATGATCTTGGCCTGGCTGTGGCCAATTCGCTCGCCGCGGTGATGAACGGCGCGCGCCAGGTGGAGTGCACCATCAACGGCCTGGGCGAGCGCGCCGGCAACAGCTCGCTCGAGGAGGTCGTCATGGCGGTGCGCACGCGTCGCGACGTGTTCCCCTGCGACACGCGTATCGATGCGACGCAGATCGTGCCCGCGTCCAAGCTCGTGTCCGGCATCACCGGTTTCCCGGTGCAGCCCAACAAGGCCATCGTCGGGGCAAACGCGTTTGCTCACGAAGCCGGGATCCATCAGGACGGGGTGCTGAAGAGCCGCGAAACCTACGAAATCATGCGCGCCGAGGACGTGGGCTGGAATGCGAACAAGCTGGTGCTGGGCAAGCATTCCGGCCGCACCGCGTTCAAAGCGCGCCTGAAGGAATTGGGCATAGCGCTCGAATCGGATCAGCAGATCAACGCCGCCTTCGCCCGATTCAAGGATTTGGCCGACAAGAAGCATGAGATCTTCGACGAGGATATCCATGCCCTGCTCTCGGGTGAGGCGGTCGCGGCGCAAAGCGAACACTGGAAGCTGGTCGACATGAATCAGGCGAGCGGCACCGGCGAGCGTCCGCACGCACACGTGGTCCTGGCCGAAGGCGGCACCGAGCGCAGCGCGGAGTCGCAGGGCGACGGTCCGGTCGACGCCATGTTCAAGGCGATCGAGAGCGTTGCGAACAGCGGCGCCGAACTGATGCTCTATTCGGTCAATGCTGTCACTCAGGGTACCGAGTCACAGGGAGAAGTGACGGTGCGTCTGCAAAGAGCCGGGCGCATCGTCAACGGCGTCGGTGCCGATACCGACATCGTCGTGGCGTCCGCCAAGGCGTATCTTTCGGCGCTCAACAAGCTGCACAGCAAAGTGGAGCGCATCAACCCGCAGCTGTAGGGAAGATTACACGCGGCGGGACCGCCAAAACGGCGCCTCAGGACGACGCGGCGCGCGGTTGCGACAGGCGTGTGAGTCGGGCATAGAACACCGCGTTGGCGAAGAATACGAGCGCCAGCGCGGTCTCGATCAGGGCCAGCGTCGCGCTCACGCCGACATCGGCGAAGCTGCGCATCACGCCTTCGGAAAAGTAGCCGAGGATGAGCATCGACGCCCATTGATAGGTGTAGCGTCGGCCGTGCAATATGCCCCGCAGTGGCAACAGCAAAGGCAAAGCTTTGAGGGCCAGCCAGGAGCCTCCGGGCCGCAGTGGCGCCAGCCACAATTCCCAAGCCAGGCACAAGAAAATCAAAGCCAGCAGGCTGACGCAGGCGCCGAGGTAAACTGCCTTTTGCAAGCTAGGTGGCCAGCTTCAGCGCGACTTCGGCCAGGCGCCTGCCAAGCGCAATGCACAGGGTCTTTTCATCGGCGCTGACCGGCCGGTCGCTCGCGCTGCCGGCAACGTGGCTGGCGCCGTACGGCGTGCCACCGGTCTCGGTCGTTGATAACTCCGGCGAGGTGTAGGGCAGGCCGACGATCAGCATGCCGTGGTGCATCAGCGGCAGCATCATCGATAGCAGTGTCGCTTCCTGTCCGCCGTGAAGGCTGCTGGTGGAAGTAAACACCGCGGCCGGTTTGCCCGCAAGGGCACCCTTCAACCAGAGAGCCCCGGTCCCGTCCCAGAAGTGTTTCATCGGCGCGGCCATGTTGCCAAAGCGCGTTGGACTGCCGAGTGCGATGCCGACACATTGTTCCAAGTCGGTGAGTTCGCAATAGGGCGCACCGGCATCGGGTACCGCCGGTTGTGCGACCGTAGTTACGCTCGCGACCAGGGGCACGGTGCGCAGGCGCGCGCTGGCACCGGGCACCTGCTCGATGCCGCGCGCCACCAGCCGCGCCATTTCCTTGACGGCGCCGCGATGGCTGTAATACAGGACCAGAATCTCAGGCATGCTCGAATGACCGGCAATGGGACCGGGACATTATAGGGCAGTGGTCGGCCGCGATCTGCGAGTCGCTCGGGCGATGCGTATCAGCGCAGCTTGCCGTCATAGCGCCACTGATGCTTCCACGCCGCCTCTACCGCACGTGGATACTTCGGCTTGCCCAGGCTGCCGTTGTAGCGCCCCAGCGCCCGGTACAGGTCGCCTTGTTCCAGATCGAGATAATGGCGCAGGATGGTGCAGCCGTAACGGATGTTCTTGCGTATATCGAACAGGTTGTCGCCGTCTGAACCGATGAGCTTTACCCAGAACGGCATCACTTGCATGAACCCGCGCGCACCGGCTCTGGATACGGCGTACTTCTTGAATCCGCTCTCGACCTGGATCAGACCCAGCACCAGCTGCGGGTCCAGGCCGGCGCGGGTGGCCTCGTAGTGCACGGATTTCAGAAACGCTATGCGACTCTCATAGTCGCGGATGCGCGTATCCAGCCGCCGAGACATCGCGCTTAGCCAGTTGACCTCGTCCAGCTTGGAGTCGAAGGCGGAAGTCGGCGGCGCGCGATCACTTACCGCCTTGGACAGCGCTGCCGCTACGCTTGCGGCGAGCGGCTCATAAATTTGCGCCCCGGCCATTGTTGCGCCATGCGCGCAAAGCAACGCCACACACAGGGCCCATCGTGCTACTGCGCGCATAGCCTCGCTTTGACGAATGCGGGCAATTCGTCCAGGGCCACCGCGGTCGACGCCTGCTCGCTGCGCCCCTGGTATTCGAGCTTGCCCTCTTTCAGCCCGCGCTCGCCCACCACGACGCGGTGCGGAATGCCGATGAGTTCCATGTCGGCGAACATCACGCCGGGGCGCTCGTCGCGGTCATCGAGCAGCACCTCCATGCCCGCCGCAGTGAACTCCTGATACAACCGCTCGCAAGTCTCCCTGACCTGGGCGCTCTTGCGATAGCCGATCGGCACCAACGCCAGCTGAAACGGCGCGATCGGCTGCGGGAAGGCGATACCGCGCGTGTCGTGGTTCTGTTCGATGGCGGCGCCGACAATGCGCGTAATACCGATGCCGTAGCAGCCCATTTCGAACGCGCGCGACTTGCCCGACTCGTCCAGAAAAACCGCTTTCATCGCCTCGGAGTACTTGGTGCGCAGCTGAAAAATGTGCCCGACCTCGATGCCGCGGCAGATCGCCAGCGTGCCCTTGCCGTCCGGGCTCGGGTCGCCCGCCACGACATTGCGGATATCGGCGACGAGCCCCGGCTCGGGCAGGTCGCGGCCGAAATTGACACCGGCGAGGTGATAGCCTTCCTCGTTGGCGCCGCAGATGAAATCGGCCATGCCGGCGACCGCGCGGTCGGCAATCACTTTGACCCCGGCGTCCGCGCCGAGCGGTCCGATAAAGCCGGGCTTGCAATTGAGATGACGTTCGACTTCGGCATCGGTGGCGAAGCGGAACGGATCCATTCCGGGGAGCTTCTGCGCCTTGATCTCGTTCAGACTGTGGTCGCCGCGCACCAACAGCAGCACGAACTCGTCATCGTGCATCACGGCGATCGCTTTGACCGTTTGGACGAGTTGCGCGCCCAAGAGCAGCGCAACGTCCTCGCAGCGGGTCTTGCCCGGGGTCGGCACCTTGCGCAGGGGGGCGGAAGGCGCTGGGCGCTCAGTTTGCGGCGCCAGTGCCTCGGCGAGTTCGACATTGGCAGCGTAGTCCGATCCCGGGCAATAAGCGATGGCATCTTCGCCCGAGTCGGCCAGCACGTGAAACTCGTGCGAACCGGTGCCGCCGATGGCGCCGGTGTCGGCAGACACGGCACGGAACTTCAGCCCGAGGCGCGTGAAAATCCGTGTATAGGTGTCGTACATGTTTTGGTATTCGCGCTGGAGGTCGGCATAGTCGGCGTGGAAGGAATAGCCGTCCTTCATCGTGAACTCGCGCCCACGCATGATGCCGAAGCGCGGGCGGCGCTCGTCGCGGAATTTGGTCTGGATCTGGTAGAAATGCGCCGGTAGTTGGCGATAGCTTCGAAGTTCGCTACGCGCGAGATCGGTGACAACCTCTTCGGAGGTTGGCTGAATCAGGAAGTCGCGCTGATGCCGATCCTTGAAACGCAGCAGCTCCGCTCCGTATTTTTCCCAACGGCCGGATTCCTGCCACAATTCCGCCGGCTGCACCACGGGGATCGAAAGCTCGACCGCTCCGGCGCGGTTCATTTCCTCACGCACGATAGCCTCGACCTTGCGCACGACGCGCAAGCCCAGCGGCATCCAGGTGTAGATGCCGCCGGCAAGGCGACGGATAAGGCCGGCGCGCAGCATCAGCTTATGGCTGACGATTTCCGCATCGGTGGGTGCTTCCCTGAGGGTGGAGATAAAAAACTGCGAGACGCGCATGTGAATTCCGGTGGCTTCGGCCGCGCTATTTTACTCGAAGATCGCGGCACCGATGGCGCGGCGACGAGCCGCTTTCATTGCGCCGTGAAATGTGGAAGAATGGTGCAACTACTAGTTTTCAAGGTGAATGTATCATGCTCGACCGTGAGGGCTATCGCCCGAACGTCGGCATTGTTCTCTGTAACGCAAGGAACGAGGTATTCTGGGGCAAACGCATCAAGGAGCATTCTTGGCATTTTCCGCAAGGCGGAATCAAGCACGTTGAAACCCCGGAGCAGGCGATGTTCCGGGAGCTTGAAGAAGAGGTGGGCCTGAAGGCCCACCATGTCAAGATCCTTGGGCGCACCAGAAACTGGCTGCGTTACGAAGTGCCGGCGCAGTGGATCAGGCGTGAGTGGCGCGGCAGCTACCGGGGCCAGAAGCAGATCTGGTTCCTGTTGCGCCTGATCGCGCGCGACAGCGACGTGTCGCTGCGCGCGAGCGAACACCCGGAGTTCGACGCGTGGCGCTGGCACGAGTACTGGGTCCCCCTGGAAACCGTAATCGAGTTCAAGCGCGAGGTATACGCCCAGGCGCTGAACGAGTTGGCGCGTTATCTGAATCGGGATGCCGGCCACGGAAAACACGACTCCGCACTGCGTTCCGTGCGATGAATGCGTCAGATTCGAGGCCGGACGCCTGATCAGCGGCCGGGTGCCCGTTCACTGCAGTAATTGCAATGTCCGATCCTGGGAGCATTAGATGACGCGCCAATACCATCCTCTTACCGCACACCGCCTGCAAGCCGGAGCGCGCTTTCACCTGCCGGGACAGGATCCGGAGCACGTGCGCATCGATTCTCCCGCGCTCGCGGTAATGACCGACTTGAGACGGATTCCGGCCGCGACCATCGATTTGGAGGCGCCGCTGGATGCGGCCAATCGTTTCATGATCCGTCGCGGCGTACGCTTGCTCTTGGTGACTGATGATGAGCGGCAGGTGCTGGGTCTGATCACCGCGAATGACGTCTTGGGCGAGAAGCCGGTGAAGTTCGCGCTGGAGCGCGGCATCAAGCGCCAGGACATTCGCGTGGCGGATATCATGAGCCCGCGCGAGCGGCTGGAAGTGCTTCTCTACGCCGACCTGGTCCAAGCCGAGGTGGGGCACGTGGTGGCGACGCTGAAGCACTCCGGGCGGCAGCACGCGCTGGTCATCGATTTGAACGGAAACGGCGAGGCACAGACCGTCCGCGGTATATTTTCGGCGTCGCAGATCGCGCGCCAGCTCGGTATTGCGATCCAGACCACCGAAGTGGCGCAGACGTTTGCCGAAATAGGGGCGGCGCTCGGGCATTGAAGCAAGTCGTTCTCTACGCCGGCAACGGGGGATACGGTTGACAGCCTGAAGCGAAATAATTATACTGAGTCTAATATTTGGAATTTAGTTATATATTTCCATATATTAATGATTATGTGGATAATGTTTTGTAAGTTTGACATTTCGCAAGGCATTCCCAGTCATTATTTGGTATGTTTTTTCTCTTTTTGACGCTATGACCATCCGGAGGAATCATGAAACTCAAAGGCACAAAAACCGAGGGATACCTGAAAGAAGCATTCGCTGGGGAATCGCAGGCCAACCGCCGCTACCTGTACTTCGCAAACAAGGCTGACATCGAAGGCCAGAACGACGTTGCCGCGCTGTTTCGGTCGACCGCGGAAGGTGAAACCGGTCACGCGCACGGCCACCTGGAATATCTGGAGCAGGTGGGCGATCCGGCAACCGGACTGCCGATCGGCTCCAGCCGCCAGAATCTGACGTCTGCCGTTGCCGGCGAAACGCACGAATACACCGACATGTATCCGGGCATGGCCAAAGGCGCGCGCGACGAGGGCTTCGAGGAAATCGCCGATTGGTTCCAAACGCTGGCAAAAGCCGAGCGCTCGCACGCCAACCGGTTCCAGAAGGCTCTGGACGCGCTCGCGGACTGAACGCGCAAGCGTGTCAGGGGAGGGGAGGATATCCTCTCCCCGGTCAGTGCGGTTGCGTTGACCGCTCGCTTTTCGCTATCAGCCCCTAACCTTAGGCCCATATGAGCACGCGCGAAGGGAGCCTCGAAGCTCCCACCCGGCATCCTATCGACTGGAAATCGCCGGATTTCTACGACGAAGACAAACTCAACGCGGAGCTGCACCGTGTCTATGACATTTGCCACGGTTGTCGCCGCTGCGTCAGCCTGTGCACGGCTTTTCCGACTTTGTTCGATCTCGTCGACGAGAGCAAGACCGGCGAAGTGGATGGCGTGGACACGAAGGACTTCGGTAAAGTGGTCGACCAGTGCTATCTGTGCGATCTGTGCTACATGACCAAGTGCCCCTACGTGCCGCCGCACCAGTGGAACGTCGACTTTCCGCATCTGATGCTGCGCGCCAAGGCGGTCAAGTACAAGAAGGGCGAGGTGCGCATGCGCGACCGGCTCCTGTCCTCTACCGACGCGATCGGCAAGCTTGCCGCGATACCGGTGGTGGCGCAGACGGTGAACGCGCTGAACAGCAACGGTGCCGCGCGCGCGCTGATGCAAAAAGCCATAGGCGTGCACCAGGAGCGCAAGCTCCCGCCCTATAGCCCGTCACGCTTTCGCAGTGCGGCGCGGGCGAGCGCAGCACACGCCGTCAAAGACAGCGAGCGCACGCCGGGGAAGGTCGCAATCTTTGCGACCTGTTACGTCAATTACAACGAGCCGGGCATCGGGCACGATCTGATCAAGCTGCTCGACCACAACGAAATCCCCCATGTGATTGTGGAAAAGGAGGCTTGTTGCGGCATGCCCAAGCTGGAGCTGGGCGACCTGGAGGCCGTCGAGCGGCTCAAGCTCGTCAACATCCCGCCGCTGGCCCGGCTTGCGCGCGAAGGCTACGCCATCCTCACCGCAGTCCCCTCGTGCACGCTCATGTTCAAGTCCGAGCTGCCGCTGCTGTTCCCGGACGACGCCGAGGTAAAGGCAGTGTCAGAAGCGATGTTCGATCCGTTCGAATACCTGGTGCTGCGCCACAAGGACGGCATGCTCAAGACCGATTTCAAACAGCCCCTGGGGAAGGTTTCATACCATATCCCCTGCCACTCGCGGGTGCAGAACATCGGGCAGAAGACGCGCGAGGCGCTGCAGCTGGTGCCGCAGACCACGGTGAACACGGTGGAGCGCTGCTCCGGGCATGACGGCACCTGGGGCGTGAAGTCGGAGTACTTCGCCAATTCGATGAAAATCGGCCGCCCGGTGTTCAAAGCCATGGCCGAGGGCGACCCGGATTACATCAGTTCCGATTGCGCCATCGCCGGGCGCCACATCCAGCAGGGAATGGGTGATACCAGAGCGCAGAGGCAGCATCCGTTGACCTTGATGCGCATCGCCTATGGACTGTAAGCCTGATTAATCAGCCGAGCGGGCACGTTCCCTCGGATTCTCCTAAATCAACCGCTTGACGGAAACGACGTTAGGCGCACACTAGATCGTGACGATTATGACCACAATGCAAAAGACCACCCACAACATCGCCAGAGACAGCCTGCTCAGCCTGGAAGCGTACGCCCGGCAGCGCAAGGATTTTCGCGCCAAGGTCATGGCGCACAAGAGGGACCGTACAGTGCACTTGGGCGGGCACGTGACCCTTGTCTTCGAGGACGAGCAGACCATACGCTATCAGATCCAGGAAATGCTGCGCATCGAGCGCACGTTCGAGGAGGCCGGCATACAGGACGAGCTCGACGCCTACAATCCGCTGATCCCGGACGGTCGGAATTTCAAAGCCACCATGATGATCGAATATCCGGATGTCGAGGAACGCAAGCGCGCACTGGCGGAATTAAAGGGAATCGAAGACCGGGTCTGGGTGCAGGTGGAAGGCTGTGCCCGCGTGTACGCAATTGCCGATGAAGACCTGGAGCGTGAAACCGAGGAAAAGACCTCAGCCGTGCACTTCCTGCGCTTCGAATTGAACGAGGAGATGGCCAAGTCGCTGAAATCCGGCGCGGCCTTGTCCCTGGGCGTGGACCACGAGAATTATCAGGCCGAGATTGGCGCGGTTGCCGCCGGCATACGTGCCTCCCTGGCGCAAGACCTGGACTGAGTCATGCGACCGTGGCCGGCGCTGGCGCTGCTTCTGCCGCTTGCAGCCGGCGCGCAAACTTCTGATATCGGCGACCAAACGCGTCCCGACGAGGTCCAGGTGTCGCTCCCGCAATATCCCAAGCCGGAGAATTACCTGCCGTTCGAGGTGAGCGCAACCACTCCGTTTGCCTTTTCCATTGATGCGAAGTCGCTTAGCGTCGGCGCCGACGGGGTGGTGCGTTACACGTTGATCGCGAAAAGCGCCGCTGGCGCGCTCAACATCAGCTTCGAGGGCATGCGCTGCGCCGATCGCCAGTACCGAATATACGCGTTCGGGACAGCCGACAAGACTTGGCACGGGGCGCGCAATTCGAAATGGCAGACGATACGGTTGGATTCGCGCAACGCGCAGCGGGTGGTGCTTTACAGCGATTATTTCTGTCCGTTTGCCGCTCCGATTGCGAGCGCCGAAGAAGCATTGCGGGCGCTCAAGAGCGGCGGCAACCCGCGGTCTGGCTTGACGGACTAGTAGCGCCGGAAAAAATTGTAGCCGTGGCCACTGCCACGCGGTTCAAGCAGATGTGGTTTGAGGCAAGGTTGCTGCTATGCCGTTAAACATTCGCTGCGCGAGTGTTACCCTGCGCCGCAACCTCACTCTGTCAAAGCAGTACCAAGTTATCTCGGTGGATCAGTTCGGGCTCGTCCACATAGCCGAGGATGGAAGGGATTTCGCTGCTGGGTTTGCCCACGATGCGGCGGGCCTCGTGGGCACCATAGTTCACCAGCCCGCGCGCGACTTCCTTGCCCTCGAGTGAGATGCAGGCAACCACGGCGCCGCGCTCGAACGCGCCTTCTATGCTTTTCACGCCTATTGGCAGCAGGCTCTTGCCTTCCTTGGCCAGCGCGCGTGTCGCGCCCGCATCCAGCAGCAGTCTGCCGTTGACCTGCAAATGGTCCGCCAGCCACTGCTTGCGCGCCGCGATCGGCATGGTTTCGGCTACGAGTTGAGTGCCGATCGCCTCCCCTTGCGCCAGGCGCAGCAGCACATCCGGTTCGTGCCCGGAGGCGATCACCGTATGCGCCCCGGAGCGGGCGGCGCGCTTTGCGGCGAGCACCTTGGTCAGCATGCCGCCTTTGGCGATGTGGCTGCCGGGCTTGCCGCACATGCGCTCGAGTTCCGCCGCGCCGGCCTTGGCTTCGCGCACCAGCTCGGCCGACGCGTGCTCGCGCGGATCGCGCGTGTACAAGCCGGCCTGGTCGGTGAGGATGACCAGGCACTCGGCTTCGATCAGATTGGTAACCAAGGCCGCCAGCGTGTCGTTGTCGCCGAACTTGATTTCGTCGGTGACCACGGTGTCGTTCTCGTTGATGATGGGGATCACGCCCAGGGCGAGCAAGGTGCGCAGGGTCGAGCGCGCATTGAGATAACGCTGGCGGTCGGCCAGATCCGCGTGCGTCAACAGCACCTGGGCAGTATGCAGGCCGTGCTCGCGAAAGGACGACTCGTACACCTGCACCAGGCCCATCTGGCCCACCGCTGCTGCCGCCTGCAGTTCGTGCATCGCCTGCGGGCGCCGCGTCCAGCCCAGCCGCTGCATGCCCTCGGCGATGGCGCCGCTGGACACCAGCACCACTTCCTTGCCGCCTGCCCGCAGTTGCGCGATCTGTGCCGCCCAGCGCGCGATCGCTGCCCGATCCAGTCCCTGGCCCTGGTTGGTGACGAGCGAGCTGCCGACCTTGACCACGAGGCGGCGCGCCGATATGAGCAGCGATGCCATGTCAGGCCGTCTGTTTTTCGGTGAGATGATCCATGATGGCGAAGCATAACTCGCGGCAGCCTTCGCCGGTGAGCGCCGAAATGGGGAACCACCTGCCTTTCCAGCGATAGGCCTTGAGAAAACGCTGCAGCGCCTGGTCGCGTTCGTCCGCCTGCAACATGTCGGTCTTGTTGAGCACCAGCCAGCGCGGTTTGTCGTAAAGCGTCTGGTCGTATTTCTTCAGCTCGTTGACGATGGCGCGCGCTTCCTTGACAGGATCCACGGTCTCATCGAAGGGCGCGACGTCGACTATGTGCAGCAGCAGTCGCGTGCGCGCGAGGTGGCGCAGGAACTGGTGACCCAGGCCGGCGCCCTCGGCCGCGCCCTCGATCAGTCCTGGAATGTCGGCGACGACGAAACTCCTGTCATCGGCCACGCGCACCACGCCCAGGTTGGGGTGCAGAGTGGTGAAAGGGTAGTCGGCGACCTTCGGGCGGGCGGCAGACACGGCGCGGATGAAGGTCGACTTGCCCGCGTTGGGCATGCCCAGGAGGCCGACGTCGGCGAGCAGCTTCAGTTCCAGGCGCAACATGCGCGATTCGCCCGGTTCGCCCAGGGTGCACTGGCGCGGCGCGCGATTGGTGCTGGTCTTGAAATGCAGATTGCCCAGGCCGCCTTTTCCGCCGCGCGCGATCAGCGCCTTTTGCTCGTGCGCAGCCAGGTCCGCGATTAGCTCGCCGGTCTCGGCGTCGGTGATGACCGTCCCTACCGGCACGCGCAGCACAATGTCCTCCGCGCCCTTGCCGTACTGGTCCGCGCCGCGCCCGTTCTCGCCGCCTTTGGCGCGGTGGATGCGCGCATAGCGGTAATCGATGAGCGTGTTGATATTGCGGTTGGCCACGGCATAGATGCTGCCGCCGAGGCCGCCGTCGCCGCCGTCGGGCCCGCCGCGCGGGACGAATTTCTCGCGCCGGAAATGGGCGACGCCGTTCCCGCCATTGCCGGCGTGCACCTCGATTTTGGCTTCGTCGATGAATTTCATGGTCGGATCACGCTCATACTAGCGCGACAAATAAAAAAGCCCTACCGCGTGGATAGGGCTTTTCTAGGAGCCTGCCGGAACTCAGGCCGGCACCACGCTTACCATCTTCTTGCTCATCGGACCCTTGACCCCGAACAATACCTTGCCGGCAACCTTGGCGTACAAGGTGTGGTCCTTGCCCATGCCGACGTTTTCGCCCGCATGCACCTTGGTGCCGCGCTGGCGCACGATAATGCTGCCGGCGGAAATCAACTGATCGCCGTAGCGTTTCACGCCTAGGCGCTTGGATTGCGAATCGCGGCCGTTTCTGGAGCTGCCGCCTGCCTTCTTATGTGCCATATCTTGCCTCTCTTATTGACCCGGTGACCTTATCCCGTGATCCCGGTTATTTCGATTTCGGTGAAATTCTGGCGGTGACCCTGATGCTTCTGGTAATGCTTGCGCCGACGCAGCTTGAATATGCGCACCTTGTCATGGCGCCCTTGGGCAAGGACTTTCGCCTGCACCGTAGCTCCCGTGACCAGGGGCCTGCCCATCTTGAGGTTGTCGCCGTCGGCGACCAGCAACACCTGATCGAGTACGATTTCAGCCCCGATGTCTGCCGGCAACTGTTCTATTTTCAATTTTTCGCCGGCAGCGACGCGGTACTGCTTGCCGCCGGTTTTTATGACCGCGTACATGTTGAGACTCCAAATTTGACGAAATTGCAGTAAAACCACGGAACCCGAGATGATACAGCAATTTAGCTTTGGCCGTCAAAAGCTTTATGCTATGATTTCGACCCTGCGAAATCGCTAATTCAGTTCGGCATTCGGCCACAATTATCTTGCCTATAGCACCCATCCATACTCTGATCGAAGCCGATATGCGCGCGGTGGACGCGACGATCCGGCGGCGGCTCGATTCCGACGTGGTTCTGATCCGCCAGGTGGCCGAGTACATCATAGCAAGCGGCGGCAAGCGCCTGCGGCCGGCCATGCTGCTATTGGCGGCCGGCGCGAGCGGCTACACCGGTGCCAGCCATCACCATGAGCTCGCGGCCGTGATCGAATTCATACACACGGCGACGCTGCTGCACGATGATGTGGTCGACGAATCCGGAATGCGCCGCGGCAACAAGACCGCCAATGCCGCTTTCGGCAATGCCGCCAGCGTGCTGGTTGGAGACTTTCTTTATTCGCGCGCGTTCCAGATGATGCTCACCGTGGAGGACATGCGCGTCATGGCGGTTTTGGCCGAAGCCACCAACACCATAGCCGAGGGTGAAGTGCTGCAGCTGCTGAACGTGCACGACGCCAGCGCCGACGAGGCGCGCTATCTCGAGGTGGTGCGACGCAAGACGGCCAAGCTGTTCGAAGCTGCCACGCGTCTCGGCGCAATACTTGGCCGGGCCGCGCCGGAAATCGAAGAAGGCTTGGCGCAGTATGGCGTGCACGTGGGGACCGCGTTCCAGCTGATAGACGACGTGCTCGACTATTCAGGTGATCTGCATGAGACCGGCAAGAATCTGGGCGATGATCTCAACGAGGGCAAGCCGACGCTGCCGCTGATCTATGCCATGAGCAAAGGCTCACCCGCGCAGTCGCAAACGGTGCGCCATGCGATCGAGCAGGGCGGGCGCGAAGACTTCGCAGCGGTGCTCCAGGCCATCACCGATACCGGCGCGCTTGACTATGCGCGTGCGCAGGCCAGGCGCGAGTCCGAGGTGGCGTGCGCCGCCATCGAATGCCTGCCGAGTTCAAAATACCGCGACAGTTTGCTACAATTGGCGGACTTCGCGGTCAACCGTAACTACTGACCGCGTTCATTTTTGGGGGTTCGCCCCCGTCTGTAACACCTCGGGGTGTAGCTCAGCCTGGTAGAGTACTGCGTTCGGGACGCAGGAGTCGGAGGTTCAAATCCTCTCACCCCGACCATTCCATCTGTTATTTCAATCGCTTAGAGTAGCCTTCCCGAAGGGGGCGGCCGATTATGTGCCGCGTCTACGCCTGTCATCGTCGGTTGACGCCGGCACCGGTCTAGCGCGTCACCGGCGTTCGCCAGGCTCAGCCAGATTGGCGCACTGCCAGTACTGCCTGGTTGCGCAAGGTGCGCAGCAGCTTGATTTCGTCTTCGTGAATCGTGATCGAGTTCGGACGCGCGCTATCGCCGTAGATCATGCCGAAGGGTTTATCCTTGAGGATGATCGGAAACAGGAGAAACGCTCCTGCGGAAAACGTCTTGCGGTACCAGTCCGGGATGCGCGTCACGATCTTGGGGTCGCCGGTATCGGTGATGAATACGTCGATGTTCTTCTGCAGCGCGACGTGAAACACATCGGGCACGAAATCGAGGCTGAATTGGAACTGCCCGACCATTGAGTCGATATTCTCGCCTAGACCGAACCTGCCCGTCATGGTCGCCCGCCTCGGGGTGCGCAGGGCGAAGATCACATGGTCGAAGCCGATGCCGGTATAGATGGTCTCGATGATGATGCGCAGGATGTCGTTCAGGCTGCTGCCTTCGACCATGGCATTTGTGATGTCCTGTATTCCGCCGGAGAGCACGTCCTTTCTTACGCGCGCTTGTTCTGGCTGCGGCGTGGGCGGCGCCGACAGCACGGCCGGCGCGGGCGGCACTAACGCCGTGGTATGGAATTCCACGCGCATGGTCTTTTCGATGTCCTGGGTTTGCAGGTTTCCGGCCTGCATGACCTGAGTGATTTCGACGTCCGCAGTTTCTTCGGAAGGATTTTCCAGCATGCCAAGTCTATTCGCGATGCTCTGGTCGAGTTTCCATCCTACCGCCACCGTGTATTCTTTGAACTTTTCCAGAGAGCGGGCGAACATGCCTTCTGCTTCCTTCGGGTTCAGCTTCAGGCGGTCTCTGTATTTTTCCAGGGTTTCGGCGGAGCGTTTCTTCTGCTCCTCCGGATCGCCTTCCACCACCGTGGCGGACAGGTCGGATGCCAGGCACGCGATGAGGCGCGTGGTTTCATCCGGATTGTGACGCCCGCGCGGAGCATTCTGCGGCCGGTTCTTTTCCATGCTGCCGATGATCTTCTGCGGGAACCCCCATGATTTCGCCACCCCCTGGCCGAGCTCGGTGTAGCTGGCGCCGAGCACGCGCTTGGAGGTTTGCTCCTCGTCGGATGCGCCCAGTTCGAGTAGTTTTCTGATCTCCCTGGTTTCCTCGGGAAAATAATAGATCGACAGCATCCGCCCGAGGTTGTGCATCATGGCGCAGACGAACGTTTCTTCCGGGTTGGCGTACCCCTGGGACACGCAGATTTCCTTGGCGATCGCACCGCCAAGTATCGCGCGCACGCACTCGCCCATCAGATCCTGCGCCTGGTTGCGGTCTTTCAGATGGTCGAACAGCAGCAGGCCCAGCACGATGTTGCGTATCGTGTCGAAGCCCAGCCTGTAGACGGCCCCGGAAATGGTGCTGATATTGCCGCGACCGGACTGGTTGTAGTAGGTGGAATTGGCGAGTTTGATGATCTTGTTGGTGAGCGCGAAATCCTTGAGCACTGCGTTGGTCAGCGTGGTGACGCTGCCGGTATCGGAAAAGATGATGTTGTTGACGTTGGAGATCGATTCCGACATCGCCGGGAATTCTTTCTTTAGCTTTATGCGCCGCAGCAGGAATTCCACGGTACCGCGGCCTTCGATCGCGGCGGCCTTGTGCGACTCGGGGTCGAAGGCTTGCAGCAAGGCCTCCTTCATTTCCACCACCGATTCGTACCGCTCCTCGGGGTCCTTGTCCATGGCCTTGAGCAGGCAGGCGACTATCTTCTCGTTCAGCCCGGGACCCGTAGGCAGTACGATGGGGTCATTGACGATCTTCAGCAACAGCTGATCGACGCTGCCGCCGTTGGCCTTGAAAACGCGTTCACCGGTCAGCATTTCGCAAAACACCAAACCCGCCGCGAAAATATCAGTTCTGGCGGAATACACCTTCTTTTCGATGTATTCGGGTGCCATGTAGGCGGGCGTGCCGATCAGGTCCTCGTCGATGCCGACATGGGCGCCGTCGAGCCAGCTGACATGATTTCTCGAAGCCGCGCCGAAATCCATGATGCGCGGCGTGCCGTCGCTACCGAGCATGATGTTCGCGGGTTTGATGTCCCGGTGCAGCACGCCGTGCTTGTGGGCATGCGCGAGGCCGTCCAGGACCTGTGCCGCGATCCTCAGCGCGTCGTCTGTCGGGATGGCGCCGCTGCGCTTGATCAGGGCGTCCAGGGTCTCGCCGGTGACGTACTCGAATACCAGGTAGGGAGTGCCGTAGAAATCGCCCGCTTCGAACACCGGCACGATGCACGGGTGCTGCAGGGCGCCTACCGCGCGCGCTTCGTGCAGCAGGATCTCCATCTCATCGCCCGTCGCCGCCGTCAGCGTCTTGATCGCGACCTCGCGTTTCAGCTTGGGGTCGTGCGCGAGATAGACGATGCCCTGTCCGCCTTCACCGAGGATCTTCCTGACCTCGAATCGGTCGATGTTCTTTACGTTCGCTTCAAGTGAATCGCCCATAGACCGCCGCCCGAATTTCCCTATACTGGTATTACGTCAACAAACCGGGCAACTTGAACCGGGCCGTGACGGCGCCGGGGAAGGGCGAGCTGGGGGCGCAAATCAATACTGGAGTTCCTTCTCCAATTTGTCGAGCAGGGCGCGCCACAATCTGATCTGCGAGGAGCTGCCGGCGCGGGTGTCGGGCCGGCCCTGGCGCGCGAGCAGCACATCCTCGTCGTTGAAGCTGTACACCGGAACCAGATCGGTCCGTTCAGATGCCGGCCGGACCCAGTGCTCGAGATTATCCAGGATCAAAGGCTCGCCCGTGGGCGAAGGGTAATAGGCGAGCACCATATGTGCCTGGTTCAGCCGCACCGCCTTGACGTAAGTGATTCTGAGGCGCTCGATCGGCACGCCCAACTCCTTCAGGGCAAAGTACTTGGCGATTGAAAAATCCTCGCAGTCCGCGCCGTTGCTCGCGAGCATTTCCGCCGGCGAAGCCCAGTAGTCGTCCGTCCCCCACTGCGTCCGATCTGAAACGTAGGACACGTCGTTGAAGAACGAATTTACCGAACTCAGCAGTTCCAGGTCGTTGCCGGAGCGCTGTCGCTGCTCGGTCGCAATGGCGCGGACCAGCCTGACCTGTTCCAGGTTGCTGCCGGCGCGCTGTTCGGCCGGGACGGAGCGCACGAACCCCTGCCAGTCACCGATGCGCCTCCTGCTGCCTTCGCCGAACCTGGCGGAAAAATATTCCACCAGCCCTTGGGTGACGCTGCGCGAAAACCCCAATTCGTGCGTCGCCGCCCGTGCCGGATTGAAGCCGAACGCGAACAGCGCCAGACACATGAGCCACGCGAGGCCGCGCCTGCGCCCGCACCTGGGGGCGCCCATTCGGCGTCGCGCTAAAGTCTGGTTCATCGGATAGTTGTGGCTTGGGTGCATCGCGTGGTTGCTGTGGCGCTGTGCCGCTGGAATCGACGAGGGCGATTGCCGGCAATCCGTAGCGTGCAACCTACCCTGCCAGCGCGTATCCCGGCGCAAGCCGGAATCAGCGGCTCGCGTCGGCGGTGGTCGTCGGCGCGGCGGGGTCCGGGCCGGAGGTGGGTGCGGTGCGCGCGCGCGCCAGCCAGTCAGGGGGCGCAGCGCCATGCCGGTTGCGCGCGATTATGCGGCGCTCGAAATCCTTGGCGAGCATTTCGTCCTTGCGCGCCACGAACTGCGTGACGCGGGTGACTTCCTTCACTGGGAAGTAGCGCGGATTGCTCTTGTGCGCGAACTTGATCTCCACCACATCGCCCACCTGAACCCCGGCTTCGCTTTGATTCAGGATCGCGCGTGCGGATCCGACGTCATCGGCGAGCAAGTCCGGAAACTCGATGTCGACCCAGCGCTCGCCGCTTTTTTGCAGGTGTGCCGGAGCTTGATTCACAGCCAGGAACACGTTTTCGGCGGCCCTGACATACACCTCGGCGACGCGGCCGGTTGCCCTGGTGCCGCCGAGGTAGGTGTGCGTGGAGGGCGTGCCCGTCGGCGCCGGCGACATGGACAGACCGGCCCCACTGGGCGGCAGCGCGTCTATGGTGCTTGCAATCGAGCCAAATAGTCTGGACTCAAGCGGCTCGGAGGGCGACAGCATAAACATCAGCGCAGCAATGCCAGCAGCGGCGAAAATGCCGACCTTTAATAACGGTTTGTAGTTCATGATGAAAACACTCCTGGAGGTTGCGGTTCTGGCCAATTCGGTTACCAATGCTGGGGCAATCGTCCGGCTATCGTAATTTTCTGCGCTTCCAACTCGATATAGCCGCTCGAGACGAGATCCTTGAACACCCGGCTGGCCATTTCCCGGGTCGCTCCCACTCTGTTGGCGATGTCGCGTTTGGACAGTTTCTCGGTAATGACGAGCTTTCCGTCTTCCTCGGTGGCCATATCGAGCAGCAGCCGCGCCACTCTGTCGGTTACATCCAGAAGGGCGAGGCGCTTCACGTTCTTCAGCAGCGATCTGGTGCGCGCGATCAGCTTGAGGATGAACTGCATGGCAAAGTCGGGGTTTTGCGCCACGAATTTCTTGAACTCCGACTTCCGAATGACGGCCAGCTGCGAACGTTCCATGCTCACCACGGAAGCTGACCGCGCCCCCTGGTCGAGCCCCATTTCGCCAAAATAATCCCCGGGTTCCAGGACGTCGAGATCGACTTCCTTCCCGTCGGCGCTGCACAGGAACACTTTGACCTTGCCCGACTGGATCAGGTAGACGGAGTCCGTGGTGCGTTCGCCTTCGGCGATCAGCATCGTGTTCTTGGGAACGGTCTTGACCACCGCATGTGCGAACAAGGCCCGCAGCATGTCGTCGCGAATTTCCGGAAAATGATCAGGACTTGGTATCGGTGTTGACATTGGTCGAAGCCCCTCGGTGTCAGACACGCGGCTGTGCGACGCCGCCGGCTGCCACGAGAACACATCAGTCTTGCACGGCATAAAAACTTTCCGAGCCAGTCCCGCGCGCAACTTGCGCCGCGATACGCCCGTTCGACTGGTTAACGGCGGTTCCGACCGAAACATTAGCCGGCGCATGCACGCAAACATCGGCAAAAGCGCCACGGAATCTCAAGTTTGGACGCGGCCGGCCGATACCAATTGAGTCGCAGTGGACACAATCCGAGGTGTTTCTTGACCAGAGCCGATGCTCCCGGCGCGAAGCGCACCCTGGAGCTTGATGCCGAAGACGAAGCCGAAGAACCGGTCGCGGACGGGCGTTGGCCGGTCCGTGCCTGGCTATCGTTGCGCGCCAGGGCTGGCGCTGCGCGTTCGCGCGCCCAGCTGGTTGTGCTTGCAGCGGCAACCGCCGCAATCGATAAATGCATCGCCTTGTTGCAGCGCCTGCGCCAGCGCGCGGAAGGTGCGCAACAGGAGGATGAAGGTCGCGGTCTCGACGATGCCGGCGAGCGGCCCGGCGAGGACGCTCTCGAGCGCCGGGGCAAGCCGGGGTCAAGGGCGCAGTCCACGGAGGAGCCGGCCGATGAGGAATCCGTCGCGCCCAAGCCGCGCCGGCGCCTGCGCAGCCTGCTGGTGTATCTGAGCGTGCTGCTGGCCGGCGGGATGGGCGGCACGGCTCTCGCCTATGACTTGCTTGCGAGATTGCTCGATCAGCGTTCGGCCGAGGTCAGCAGCCAGCAACTCAAGCTGTCAAAGTTTTCGAAGTCGATGGCCCAGCTGAAGCAAAAGCTCGAAGAGGGGCAGGCGAAGCAATCAGAGCTGGAAGCGCGCCTGGCGACGGTGCTTGCGGAGAACGAGACGAAAATTGGCGAACTGCAGCAGAAACGGGCAGAAGCGGAGAAGCGGCTGGCGAGCGCGCTTGCCGGGCGCGCGAGCAGCAGTTCGTGGCGGCAGGAGGATAGCGGCAGCAGCGCCGGGCCCGATCGCCAGGCCGGCTTGAGCAGCACCGGCGACTGCACGCTGGGCAGCGGCAACATTCAGTCAGTGCTCAGCGGCTGCATTGCCGAAATGAATCGCAGGTAGGCTGCAAGCGCCGCCGACTACTTAGAGGCCATTTCGGAATTAAGGAAATGGCCCCTGACTTAGGGGATCTAAAAGGGGGCCTAAGGAAGGGATGGGCCCCTTCCTTTCCCATCCCGGCCCCTTTTTCAACACCCTGTTTAGAACCCGCCGCGGGCAGCCGGCTGCGCGCGTTGTGCTGCCTTCGGCCTCAATTTATCCGCGCGCCTGCCGATAAACAACCGTAGGTGTGGTGTTTCGATCGGCAGATCATGCGACGCGGCGCGCATTGAGAATGGCAAA
Source organism: Burkholderiales bacterium (assembly GCA_014860395.1). Taxonomy (GTDB): domain Bacteria; phylum Pseudomonadota; class Gammaproteobacteria; order Burkholderiales; family SG8-39; genus 2-12-FULL-64-23. Next base: position 37,235 of record JACZJU010000247.1, read on the forward strand.
AAACTCCTATGAGTCAATTCGTTGGATCCGATCGATTGCATCACCGAATAGGGACGGGATGTCTCGGGCCCTGTAGGTTCAATCAAGGAATTGCGGTTTCGCGCTTGCTGCAAGGAGTCACGGCCGGCAGCAATGGCGGCCAGCGGACTGCAGCACCCTTCGAATCAACATGCCATGCCTGGCTGATCAGGCTGGATCTTCGGGCAGGATCTTAAGCGCCGTCATGACACACCAGCACATACGCCTCCTGATAGTCGAGGACTCGGAGGACGACGCGCGTCTCCTGTATTCCGAACTGAGCCGGACAAACGGCGATATCACCTATGCCCGGGTGGACTGCGCGGAGGACATGCGCGCAGCGCTGCTCGATTCCGAATGGGACATCGTCATCTCCGATCATTCGATGCCGCGCTTCAGTTCGCTCGAAGCGCTCGAGCTGCTGAAGGAATGCGGCAAGGACATACCGTTCATCATCTATTCGGGCGATGTCAGCGAGCATGTGGAAGTCGCCGCGATGTGCAGCGGTGCGCAGGACTCGATTGTAAAAGGCAACTTCGCCCGCCTGCTGCCGGCGATGGAGCGGGAGATCCATGGCGCGGCCGTGCGCCGCGCCAAGGAAGAGGCCGACGCTCGCGTGCATAAGCTCGCTTTTTACGACAACCTGACCGGACTGCCCAACCGCAATCTGTTCTGCGATCACGTCGGCCGTAAGCTGGCGCAGTCCGAAAGGCAATCCTCCGCCATCTATCTTCTGGACATCGACCGCTTCCTGCGCGTCAATAACTGCTTTGGCCACAAGATCGGGGACGCACTGATCCGCCAGGTCGCCGATCGCCTTCAGGAATGTGTGCCCGGGGAAGGGATGGTCGCTCGATGCGGCAGCGATGAATTCGCGATATACCTCGGCAACGTCAGCGGCGACCGCCAGGCGCGCGACGCCGCCGAGCACATCAGGCAGGCATTCTTCAGACCGTTCATCGAAAGCGCGCTGGAATTCCATATTTCGGTAAGCATCGGCATTGTCGCGTCGCCGCGCGATGGCGACGACGTGCCCGAGCTGCTGATAAACGCCGAGACCGCGATGTTCCGCGCCAAAAGTCTGGGCGGCAACAACTACCAGTTCTATGCGCGTGAAATGGGTGCGGTTGCAGGTGCGCAATTGGTGCTCGAGAGCGCCTTGCGCAAGGCGGCGGCGCGGGACGAACTGCTGCTCGAGTACCAGCCCAACTTCAATGTCCTTACCGGTGAGCTGACTGGCGTGGAGGCGCTGGTGCGCTGGCGCCATCCGCAGATGGGCGTGTTGCAGCCGGACGATTTCATCCCGCTTGCCAACGAGTCCGGGCTGATCACGGAAATAGGCACCTGGGTGTTGCAGAACGCCTGCCGCCAGGCCAAGGCCTGGCACGACGCCGGCCATACGGGATTGACCATGGCGGTGAATGTCTCCGCAGTGCAGTTCTGGCAGCCCGGCCTGGTGCGCACGGTCGCCCGGTCCCTCGCCGAGACCGGCATCGACCCGCAATGTCTGGAGCTCGAAATCACCGAGTCGGTGCTGATGCGCAATGTCGATACGACCATCACGACCTTGCAGGCGCTCAAGGGCATGCGCGTCAAGATATCGGTCGACGATTTCGGCACCGGCTACTCGTCCCTGAGCTATTTGCGGCGTTTCCCCATCGATATTCTGAAGATCGACAAATCATTTTCCTCCGACGTGATAGAGGACGTGGAAAGCGCCGCCATCGTGCAGGCCATCGGTGCACTTGCGCGCGGTTTGGGCTTGGCTACGGTCGCCGAGGGGGTCGAAACCAACGCGCAGCTGGAGTTCTACCGCCAGCAGCACTGCGACCGGGTACAGGGTTTCTTGTTCAGCGCGCCGCGTTCCGTCGCGGACATCACCGAAATGCTGGCCACACGAACGGCTGGGCAGGCCCTGCCGCAGGGGGGAACCGGCACGCGCGACCATCGCATGCCCGGTGATGTAGGACAAATTCCTACAAAAGAATTCGCGCGCAGAGCCACCTAAATACGGACATCTTCCTATTTATCCCGGGGCCCGTCGCGGCCACAATGCAGTCGTGCCTAACGCGATAGGGCGCGTGAACTGCAACCACCGGAGGAAATGAACATGAATACGTCCGACATGCTGGGTGAAATCAAGGAACTCAACCTCACCTACCTAATGCTTGCGCAGCATATGATCCGCGAAGACAAATCCGCAGCGGTGTACCGACTCGGCATCAGCCAGCAATTAGCAGATATCCTGGCGGATCTGACCGCGGGCCAGGTGCTGAAAATGGCCGGCGCGAATGTGCTGCTGTGCCGCATGCGTTTCGATGACCGGCTGATACTGGGGCTGCTCACGAGCCATGGCAAGGAGAGCGCCATGCCGCAATCGCACGCCGCCATCCTGCTTGCGGGACAGCCCGTCGAAGAAATTGCCTGAAACCGAGCAGGGGGATTTATGCGTAACAAGAGCGTGGTATCCGAAGGTAACGAAATCCAGCTCGCAATCGAGCTCATCAACCTCGGCGCGAGGCTGCAGGTGCTTGAGACGGAGACCGGGCTCAGCCGCGAGCGTCTGCTCAAGCTGTACAAGGAAGTCAAGGGCGAATCCCCTTCAAAAGGGATGCTGCCGTTTTCGGCCGACTGGTTCCTCGGCTGGCAACCAAACGTTCATTCGTCGTTGTTCGTAGATATCTACAATTACCTGGTCGCGCATACCGAATTGCGCGGCGTGCACGCCCTGATCAAGAGCTATCGGCTGTATCTTGAGCACGTGCATGCCAACAGTCTCGAGCCTATCCTGACGCTGACCCGTGCCTGGACGCTGGTGCGTTTTCTAGGCAGTCTGCTCGAGACAGTGCCGTGCACGCGCTGCGGCGGCAATTTCATTACCCACAAGCTGGAACTCAACCGCAACTACGTCTGCGGGCTGTGCCGTCCGCCGTCGCGTGCCGGCAAGTCCAAGAAGCCTTCGCTAGCGGCGACACACGCCGCTGCTGCGCACTAAGCAGTGAGAGGCTGATTCAGAATTGCCAAGCGGTACTTTGAGTTGGGTGCCTACGAGGGGAATTGTCCCCTCGTTTTGTTTCTGGCTCCAATTGCGCGCGGGTCAGGCAACCGGGCGGCGGTTCCACCGGCTCGATCGGCGATCAGCCAGGGATTGCGCTAATAGCGGGGTGAAATCGGCGCTGTTTCAGGTTTGGGCGCAGGGCGGCGCCTGTTACTTTCTCAGCGTCGCTCGGTAAGACCGCGTTTGGGGTTGGAGTAGTCAATTTTGCGGCAGGTTCGGGCGTAGGGAGAATTTTGTGCTGGTCATCCTCGGTTACATCACGGTCCTGTTTGCCGTATTCGGCGGTTTTGCGATAGCCGGCGGCCACCTGGGATCCCTGCTCCAGCCGGTGGAATTGCTGATGATCGGCGGCTCGGCGCTAGGGGCGTTCCTGGTCGCCAATACCTCCAAAGTCATCAAGGCGACGATCAAGGCCCTCCCCAGCCTGCTGCGCGGCTCGCGTTACAGCAAGGCGCTCTATCTCGAAACGCTGTCGCTGCTCTATGACATTCTCGCCAAGGTGCGCAAGGAAGGGCTGATGTCGGTAGAGGCCGATGTCGACGCTCCCGACCAGAGCCCGGTTTTCGCCAAGTACCCGATGGTGATCTCCGATCATCATGTGGTGGAATTCATGACCGACTACCTGCGCCTCATGGTCGGCGGCAACCTCAATGCATTCGAGATCGAGAACCTGATGGACAACGAGATCGATACCCATCACGCGGAGGGGTCGATTCCGGTCAATGCGCTCGCAAAAATGGCCGACGCCATGCCGGCATTCGGCATCGTCGCCGCCGTCATGGGCGTGGTGCACACGATGGAATCGGTCGGCATACCGCCGCCCGAACTCGGCAAGCTGATCGCCGCCGCGCTGGTGGGCACCTTCCTCGGCATTTTGCTCTCGTATGGCTTCGTCGGGCCGCTGTCGGCGCTGCTCGAGCATAAGCTCGCCGAATCGAGCAAGATGCTGCAGTGCATAAAAGTCACCCTGCTCGCCAGCCTCAACGGCTATGCGCCGCAGGTGGCGGTTGAATTCGGTCGCAAGGTCCTGTACACGACCGAGCGACCTTCGTTCACCGAACTCGAAGACACGGTGAAGCAGCGCAAAGCGCGACCGCCGCCCGCGTAGACGCCATGAGCGAAGACACCCAGCGGCCGATAGTCGTAAAGCGCATCAACAAGCACGCCGGCGGTCACCATGGCGGTGCGTGGAAAATCGCCTATGCGGACTTCGTCACCGCCATGATGGCGTTCTTCCTGCTCATGTGGCTGCTCGGCTCGACCAACAGCGACGACTTGAAGGGCATTTCCGAATATTTCCAGACCCCGCTCAAGGTGGCGCTGCTGGGCGGCAGCGGCAGCGGCGAGCGCGCCAGCCTGATCAAGGGCGGCGGCCACGATCCCACGCGAATCGAGGGGCAGGTCAAGTATGGCGAGGTCAGCGAAAAGAAGAAGGTCGTCGATCTCAAGGCGGCCGAGGCCGAGCTTGCGCATATAGAAAAGCGCAGACTGCGCAATTTGCAGGAGCGCATCGAGCACGCGATCGAAAGCAACCCGGCGCTGAAACCGTTCCGCAAGCAAATCCTGCTCGACCTTACCGCCGAGGGGCTGCGCATCCAGATCGTGGATGAAAACAACAGGCCGATGTTCGCCACCGGCAGCGCGCAGCTGCAGCCCTATACCCGCGATATTCTGCGCGAGATCAGCAAGGTGCTGAACGACGTGCCCAACCGCATCAGCATTTCCGGACACACCGACGCGCAAGCCTATTCCGGCGGCGAAAAAGGCTACAGCAACTGGGAATTGTCGGCCGACCGGGGCAACGCCGCGCGGCGCGAACTGATCGGCGGCGGCCTGCAGGAAGGCCGCGTGATGCGCGTAGTCGGCTTGTCCTCGGCGGTGCCGTTCGACGCCGACAATCCCCTGAATCCGATCAACCGGCGCATCAGCATCATCGTCATGAACAAGAAGACCGAGGAGGCGGTGAGCAAGGACAGCGGCGCGCCGAAAGCCGATGAGAACCTCGAAGCAAAACCCGAAGCAAAACCCGAAGTGAAACCAGAAACTGCGAACGAGGCCACCGATGCTGCCGCTGCCAAGCACTGAGCCGGCCGCGGCAGCCGTGGCCGCGCCGGAGAGCGCCTATCCGGCGCGTGTGCCGCTGTGGCAGGCGGGGGCAGTGCAGGCCGGCGCACTATTGGCTGTCCTGGCGCTGACGACTGTGGTGCCGGCAGCAGTGGCGGTGAACACCGATGCCATGACCTGGGCCCTGCTGCAGGGAATCGTTGCAGCGGCGCTGGCGCGCGTGCTGGGCGTGGACACTTGGTGGCTTCCCATCCATGCGCTGTTCGTTCCCGGCCTGGTCTGGGCGCTGGGATTCGGCCTGCCGCCGGTGTACGCGCTCGCCGCGTTCTGCCTGCTTGCCTCGCTGTATTGGGGCGTGTCCCGAACTCGCGTGCCGCTGTTTCTGACCAGCCGCGTCGCCGCACAGGCCGTTGCGGAATTGTTGCCACAGGGGCGAAGCTTCTCGTTTCTTGATCTGGGGTGCGGGCCGGGAGGAGTACTCGCCAGTCTCGCCCGCGCGCGTCCGGCCGGCCGATACCACGGCATCGAATCGGCGCCCCTGCCGTTCCTGCTCGCCCGGCTGCGCGCGGCGCTGACGGCGCGATCATGCCGCGTGAGCTGGGGAGATTTTTGCGACCTCGACCTGGGCCAGTACGACGTCGTCTACGCTTACCTGTCGCCCGCCGCGATGGCCGAGCTGTGGCACAAGGCGCGCCGTGAAATGCGTTGCGGCAGCCTGCTGATCAGCAACAGCTTCGCCATTCCCGGCGTGCCGCCGGCGCAGAGCGTCGAGGCGGGCGGATCAAGGCTGCTGTTATGGCGCATGTAAGGAAGATGCGATGATATTCGCCGATCTGCCGCGTAACGAGGCGGCTTGGGTCCAGGCCCTGGATACGGTCGAAATCCCGGTGCTCGCCCGCACGGTCGAGGAATTGGCGCGCTTGCGTGAGAACGAGGAACGCCTCGTTGCGCGCGACATCGCGCGGGTGCTGCTGCACGATCCGATGTTTACTTTGCGCGTGCTGCGTTATCTGCAGATGCACCGCAGAGCCGCGCAGACCACGGAGATCACTACCGTCGAGCACGCGTTGATGATGCTGGGCGTAACGCCGTTTTTCGAGCACTTCGGCGATCTGCCAGCGGTGGAGTCGACGCTGGCGGAGCAGCCGATCGCGCTCGACGGGCTGATGCACGTGGTCTATCGCGCGCACCATGCGGCGCTCTATGCGAACGATTGGGCCAATCTGCGCGCAGACCGGAATGCGGGCGAAATTGCGATCGCCGCATTGCTGCACGACATTACCGAAATGCTGCTTTGGTGTGTTGCACCGGAGATTTCGTTGCGGATTGCGGCCATGCTGCACAAGGACGCATCCTTGCGCAGCGGCGCCGCGCAAACGGGCGTACTCGGATTTGCACTGGCCGATCTGCAGGCGGCCTTGATCGCGGACTGGCAGCTGCCGGTGCTGTTGCAATCGCTGATGGACGATACGCAGGCGACGCGTCCGCGGGTCATGAACGTGGCGCTGGCGGTCAACCTTGCGCGCCATTCGGCGCGCGGCTGGGACGATCCGGCGCTGCCGGACGACTACAACGCGCTTGAGGGGTTTCTGAAGCTGCCGCTGCCCGAGGTTTTGGCGCGGATACGGCGCACTGCGCTGCAGGCGGAGACCGGGCGGGACTGGTACCACGTGCAAGCAGTGCCGGTTCCGCAGGACCTAGAAAATTGTGTACCCGGAGTTCAAGATTGCGGAAAATCTGTCGATAGCTAGCGCATGGCCCGAATTGCGGGCGGTGCCAGTCTTGACGGTTGAAATGGAGCGATATATGGCGGATCCGAACTTAAAGTTCCTGATAGTGGACGATTTTTCGACCATGCGCAGGATCGTGCGTAACCTGCTCAAGGAACTTGGCTTTCAAAACGTCGACGAGGCCGAGGACGGGGTGGACGCGCTCAACAAACTGCGCGGTGGCGACTATCAGTTCGTCATCTCCGACTGGAACATGCCCAACATGACCGGCCTCGATTTGCTCAAGAACATCCGCGCCGACGCAGCGTTGAAGGCCTTGCCGGTCCTCATGGTCACCGCGGAAGCGAAGAAGGAGAACATCGTTGCCGCCGCCCAGGCCGGCGCCAGCGGTTATGTGGTCAAGCCGTTCACCTCCGCCACGCTCGACGAAAAGCTGAGCAAGATATTCAAGTCCATGGAAGAAGGAGTCAAGGCATGAGCGCGATCGTAGCGGAAGCGGATTCCGACGACCTGGAAGCGCTGTTTGATAGCATCGTCAAGGACAGCTTCGCGCCAGCACCAGCCGCGGCGCCGAAGGCGGAAGCGGCCACAGAAGCGGATACAGCAGCGAATACGGAAGCGAATACGGAAGAGCAAATGCCGGAAGATGCGCCGGGCGACGTCATGGGCCGCATCGGTCGTCTGACGCGCACGCTCCACGATGCCTTGCGCGAGCTGGGCTATGACCGGGTGCTGGAAAAGACCGCCGCATCGATACCCGATGCACGCGACCGGCTCGATTACGTCATCAAGATGACCGAGCAGGCGGCGGTGCGCGCTCTAAACGCGATCGAAACCGCGCAGCCGATCCAGGAGCGTTTGGGCGACGAAGCCGAGCGTTTGTCCGCGAATTGGGAGAAGCTGTTCAACAAGCAGTTGAGTGTGGGCGAATTCAAGACGTTGGTGGCCAGCACTCGCCACTTTCTTTCGCAGGCGCCGAAGCAGACGCGCGCCACCAACGACCAGCTGCTAGAGATCATGATGGCGCAGGACTTTCAGGATCTGACCGGACAGGTGATCAAGAAGATCACCAAGCTGGCACAGGATATGGAACAGCAGCTGGTGCATCTGCTGGTCGATCTGGTGCCCGCAGACGTGCGCAATGAAATCGACACCGGCCTGCTCAATGGCCCGGTGGTAAACGCAGCCAAAGGGCCGGAGGTGGTGACCAACCAGAACCAGGTCGACGACCTGCTGGCGAGCCTGGGATTCTAGGGCCGCGCAGGTTGTCGGCGCGCGCAGCGCGCAATGGTCGTGAATCGGCGTAGGCGAACGTGGAAGTAGACGTCGAGCTGCGGCTAAGCGCTTGCGCGCACGGCGGCCCGTGCGCGCGGATCGTCGATTGCACGCGGATGAAAAGCGTATCCCTGCGCAATCGACGATCTTGCATGAAAACCGCATACCGTCCTTGCTTTTCCCAATAACCGTGTTTTCGGTACGGATGCGCATTTCATCCGTACCGAAAACACGGTTGGCGCGCGGAGCGCGCAATGGCCGCGCGGCCAGATCCCAGACTTGCGGGAATACATCGAACTGCAGCGACGGAAACTGCGCGGACGGCGTATCGCGCGGATCGTCGCTTGCGCACGGATGAAAGGCGTATCCGCGTTCGATCGACGATCTCGCATGAAAAACCCGTTCCCCTGGCGTTTTTCTCCGTAGTCCGCCGGCCGCCGGCATCTCCGCCGTCGAAGCCGGGGAATTGCGCTGCAAAACCGGCACTGTTCGACTGATCGATGCCGGCGTCGCCATTCGATAATCTCGTTCAATCAGCCAAGGACGGGAGATGGCAGAAGACACCGGCTTAGAACGCACAGAACCAGCATCCGACCGACGGCGCGAAGAGGCGCGGGAGAAGGGGCAGGTAGCGCGTTCGCGCGAACTGTCGACGCTGGCGCTGCTGCTCGCCGCCGGCGGCGGGTTGCGCTTCCTCGGAAGCGACCTCGCTGACACGATGTCGCAGATGATGCGCCACGGCATGCAACTGGACCGCGCGCTGGCGTTCGATACCGATCTGATGCTGCTGCGCCTGAAGGACTCATCGGCGGATGTCCTGCTGGCGTTTTCGCCGCTGTTCGTGTTGCTGACGCTGGCGGGGATAGCTTCGGCGATAGTGCTGAACGGCTGGATGTTCAGCTTCAAGCCGCTGATGCCGGATTTCGGGCGCATCGATCCGCTGAAAGGGTTGACGCGCATCGCATCCTGGCACGGCGTCGTCGAAATGCTCAAGGCGATCGCCAAGGCCGGACTCGTCGGCAGCGTTGCCGCCTGGGTTCTCTGGCGCGACAGCGGCGCGTTGCTTTCGATTGCGGCCCAGCCGCTGGGCGAGGGCATGTCGCACCTGATGAACTTGCTGGGCACCGGCTTTCTCATCATGGCCGGAAGCATGACCCTGGTGGTGGCCATCGATATTCCGTTCCAGCTCTGGGACCACGAGAAGAAGCTGCGCATGACGCGCGAGGAAGTGCGCAAGGAGAACAAGGAAACCGAGGGCGATCCGCAGGTCAAGGCGCACATCCGCAGCCAGCAGCGCGAGATGGCGCGCCGGCGCATGATGTCGGAAATTCCCAAGGCCGACGTGGTCGTCACCAACCCGACCCATTACGCGGTGGCCCTGCGTTATCAGGACGGTGCGATGCGCGCCCCGACGGTGGTGGCGAAGGGCGCGCACCTGCTGGCAGCCCACATCCGCGCGCTGGCCGAGGAACACCGGGTGCCGATACTCGAAGCGCCGCCGCTCGCGCGCGCGCTCTACCGCCACGCCGAGCTTGGCGACGAGATCCCGGCGGCGCTGTATACCGCCGTGGCCGAAGTGCTCGCGTATGTGTATCAACTGCGCCGCCATCGCGAAGACGGCGGCCCGATGCCGAGCGAGCCGGAGCTGGCGCCGCTGCCCCCGGGGCTGGACCCGGGGCTTGATCCCGCGCAAGGCGCCGCATGAACGACACTTTCAACCTGAAACTGTTCCTCGGCAACATCGGCCTGCGCGCGGCGGCAATGCCGATGCTGATCATCATGATCCTGACCATGATGATTCTGCCGGTGCCGCCGTTTCTGCTCGACCTGCTGTTCACTTTCAACATCGCGCTCGCCATCATCGTCCTGCTGGTAAGCCTGTACACGCTGAAGCCGCTGGATTTCGCCGCGTTCCCCACCGTCCTCTTGATGACGACCCTGCTGCGGCTGTCGCTCAACGTCGCCTCGACGCGGGTGGTGCTGCTCAACGGCCACTCGGGCGCGGACGCCGCCGGCAAGGTGATCGAGGCGTTCGGACAGTTCCTGGTCGGCGGCAACTACGCCGTCGGCCTGGTGGTGTTCTTCATTCTGGTGGTGATCAACTTCGTGGTGATCACCAAGGGCGCCGGGCGCATCGCCGAGGTCAGCGCGCGCTTCACCCTGGATGCGATGCCGGGCAAGCAGATGGCGATCGACGCCGACCTCAACGCCGGACTGATCGGCGAGGAGGATGCGCGCCGCCGCCGCCGGGAAATTTCGCAGGAAGCCGAGTTCTATGGCGCCATGGACGGCGCGAGCAAATTCGTGCGCGGCGACGCCGTCGCCGGGATCATCATTTTGATGGTCAACGTCATCGGCGGACTGGTGGTCGGCGTGATGCAGCACGACCTGGACGTCGGTCACGCGGCGAAGATCTACACCCTGCTCACCATCGGCGACGGCCTGGTGGCGCAGATTCCGGCGCTGGTGATTTCCACGGCTGCGGGCATCGTCGTCAGCCGCGTGGGGAGCGATCAGAGCATCGGCGATCAGCTGATCTCGCAGCTGTTCAACAAGTCGCAGGTGCTGATGATCACCGCCGGCATCCTCGGCATCATGGGCATGATCCCGGGCATGCCCAACTTCGCCTTCCTGCTGCTTGCAGCGCTGCTGGGAGGCGGCGGCTACATGATCGCGAAGCGCCCGACCGTGGTGGAGGCGCCGGCGCCCGAACCGGCAGAGGCGAGTCCCTCGCTCGATGCTTCCTGGAACGATGTGGTTCCGGTGGACACGCTCGGCCTGGAGGTGGGGTACCGGCTGATCGCTCTGGTGGACAAGGCGCAGGACGGCGAGTTGCTCAAGCGCATCAAGGGACTGCGCAAGAAATTTGCGTTGGATGTGGGTTTTCTCGCACCGGCGGTGCATATCCGCGACAACCTGGAACTGCGCCCGAACGCCTACGTGATCACGCTGAAGGGCGTCGAGATCGGCCGCGGCGAATCCTACACGGGCATGTATCTCGCGATAAACCCGGGGCACGTGAGCAACGCGCTTCCCGGCGCGGTGACGCACGATCCGGCGTTCGGCCTGCCGGCGGTGTGGGTCGACGCCGGCATGCGCGAGCAGGCGCAGACCTTCGGTTACACGGTGGTCGACGCCGGCACCGTGATCGCCACCCATTTGAATCATGTGATGCAGACGCATGCGGCCGAACTGCTGGGCCGGCAGGAGACGCAGCAACTGCTCGACCACGTCGGGCGCGAATCGCCCAAGCTGATCGAAGATCTGGTGCCGAAACTGCTGCCCCTGGGCACGGTGCAAAAAGTGCTGCAGCGCCTGCTCGAGGAAGGCGTGCATATCCGCGACATGCGCACCATCATCGAAGTCCTCGCCGAGCATGGCGCGAAAGTGCAGGACGCAGGCGATCTCAGCGCGCTGGTGCGGGTGGCGCTGGGCCGCGCCATCGTGCAACAGCTTTATCCCGGCGGCCACGAACTGCAGGTGATGGCGCTGGAGCCGAATCTAGAGCGCGTGCTGTTGCAGGCGGTGCAGTCCAAGAGCGGCGAGGCCGCGGGCATCGAGCCGGGGCTGGTCGATACGCTGCTACGCGAGGCAGGCGCGGCGGCGCAGCAGCAGGAGCGGCTCGGGCTGCCGCCGGTGCTGCTGGTGCCGGCCGAACTGCGCGTGCTGCTCGCCCGCTTCCTGCGCCGCGCCGTGTCACAGATCAAGGTCATCGCGCATAGCGAAATTCCGGATACAAGCACCATCAAAGTCACTGCGTTGCTCGGGGGTAAAGGATGAACGTCAAGAAATTTTTCGCCAACACTTCACGCCAGGCCCTGCAACTGGTCAGGCAGGGCCTCGGTCCGGATGCGTTGATTCTGTCCAATCGCGCGGTCGACGGCGGCGTCGAGATTCTCGCCATGGCGCAGGGTGATCTGTCGCCGCAGGCCGAACCGGCGAAGATCCCATCGCGCGAGCGCGATCGCCAGGAAAAGAACACGGCACGCGATTCGGGGCGCCGGCCGCAGCCGGCGGCGCCCGCCGCGGTGGCGGCTAC
>JACZJU010000248.1 GCA_014860395.1 Burkholderiales bacterium
CAAACATAAGAAGCGTCGCTAGCGGCGATCCTCGGCAACGCCCCGCGCAGGCGCGCAAGGGCCGGGGTATTTCGTCAATAACCAACCAGGTGGACAAATTATGAGCCTACCCATTACCTCGAACACTGCGGTTGCGAGCGCACCCGATTACGTCAGACACCGCGGCGTAAAGGAATGGGTTGAGCGCGTGGCGCAGTTAACCAAGCCGGAGAACATCGTATGGTGCGACGGGTCGCAGAAGGAATACGATCGCTTGTGCCAGGAAATGGTCGCTTCGGGGATGATGAAACGCCTAAATCCAAAGCTGCGCCCTAATAGCTACTTGGCGCTGTCGGATCCGTCCGACGTGGCGCGGGTGGAGGAGCGCACTTTCATTTGCAGCGAAGAGCAGGACGCCGCCGGCCCTACCAACAACTGGATCGCGCCGAAAGAGATGCGCGGCACTCTGGACCGCCTGTTCGATGGTTGTATGCGCGGTCGCACCATGTACGTGGTGCCGTTCTCGATGGGCCCGCTGGGTTCTCCTATTGCTCACATCGGCGTGGAGCTTTCGGATTCGCCCTACGTGGTCGTAAATATGAAGATCATGACCCGTATGGGGCGGGCGGTGTTTGAGGTGCTCGGGGAAGACGGGAGTTTTGTTCCTTGTGTACACTCTGTCGGTGCGCCGCTGGCAGCCGGCGAGGAGTCCGTGCGCTGGCCGTGCAACGCGGAAAAATGGATAGTGCATTTTCCGGAAACGCGCGAGATCTGGTCCTACGGTTCGGGCTACGGCGGCAATGCGCTGCTGGGGAAGAAATGCCTGGCGCTGCGGATCGCTTCGGTAATGGCGCGCGACCAAGGCTGGCTGGCCGAGCACATGCTGATCCTTGGCATCACCAACCCTAAAGGTCAGAAGAACTATGTCGCGGCCGCATTCCCCAGCGCTTGCGGCAAGACCAATCTTGCCATGCTCGTTCCGCCGGCGGGATTTGAGGGCTGGAAGGTGGAAACCGTAGGCGAGGATATCGCCTGGATCAAACCCCACGAGGACGGCAATTTCTACGCAATCAACCCGGAGGCAGGATATTTCGGCGTTGCGCCCGGCACCAATGTCCATAGCAACCCCAACTGCATGAAGTCGATCGAACGCGACACCATTTTTACCAATGTCGCCGAGACGCTTGATGGCGACGTATGGTGGGAAGGCATGACCGACACGTTACCGGACAAACTCACCGACTGGACCGGGCAGGCATGGACTCCGGGATGTGGACGCAACGCCGCCCACCCGAATGCGCGCTTTACCGTGTCGGCGACGCGATGCCCCTCGCTCGATCCTGCCTGGGACGATCCGAACGGATTACCGATTTCGGCGTTCTTGTTCGGCGGGCGGCGCTCCGACACGACGCCGCTGGTGGTCGAAGCCTTCAGTTGGGAGGACGGGGTATATAAGGCAGCGACCATGGGTTCCGAAACCACCGCCGCCATCGTGGGTCAAGTCGGCGTGGTGCGCCGCGACCCCTTCGCCATGATCGCCTTTTGCGGCTACCACATGGGAGACTATTTCAAGCACTGGCTGGCCGTAGGCAAGAAAGTGAACCGGCCGCCGCATATCTTCCAGGTCAATTGGTTCCGTAAAGACGCCAAGGGCAAATTCGTCTGGCCCGGGTTCGGGGAGAACATGCGCGTGCTCAGCTGGATTGTCGGACGCTGCCAGGGTCAGGCCCACGCCGTCGAGACGCCGCTGGGCTGGATGCCTGAGTTCGAAGACTTGCACTGGCAGGGGCTGGAATTCGGCGCCGACAAGTATGCCAGCGTGACCAACATAGATCGTGCTGCCTGGGGACGCGAACTGCAACTGCATGACGAACTGTTCGCCAAGCTCAAGGACAAGCTGCCGCGAACCCTGGTGCTGGAGCGCCGTCTGCTGGAGGAGCGACTCGCACCCTGAGAGTGCGTTATAAAAGGGAGGTTACGTCCCCTCACGCCCGCGAGGCCAGAACTTATTTCAGTCATTCCAAAACGAACTCCGAGAAAGATCTCCATGGGCCAGGTTTTCCATCGCAATCCCAAACACAAATATCCGCTTGCGGTCGGCGGCGACGGGCCGTACGTCATCGATAAGTATGGCAAACGCTATCTTGACGCCTGCGGCGGTGCTGCCGTGTCTTGCTTGGGCCACAGCGATCTCGAGGTGATCGAGGCGATCAAGGCGCAGCTGGACCAACTGCCGTTCGCGCACACATCGTTTTTCACGAACAAGCCCATGGAGGGTTTGTCCTGCGAGCTCGTGGAAAATGCACCGACCGGGATAGATCGGGTGTATTTTTGCTCGGGCGGCTCGGAAGCTGTGGAGGCAGCGCTCAAGCTCGCACGCCAATATTTCGTAGAGATCGGCCAGCCGCAGCGCAGCCACGTGATCGCGCGCCGGCAGAGTTATCACGGCAATACGCTGGGGGCGCTCGCCGCCGGCGGCAATCTGTGGCGACGCAAGCAATTCGAGCCGCTGCTATTCGAGGTTTCGCATGTCTCTCCCTGTTACACCTATCGCGGCAAGCACGCAAACGAGACGGACGCGGCCTATGGTCAGCGCCTGGTGCGCGAACTTGAGGAGGAAGTACAGCGACTGGGTGAGGATCGGGTTATCGCTTTTGTCGCAGAAACCGTGGGCGGGGCGACGCTGGGCTGCGTCACTCCGGTGCCTGGCTATTTCGAGGGTGTGCGCGCAGTCTGCAACAAGTACGGGATGTTGCTGATCTTGGACGAAGTGATGTGCGGCATGGGGCGCTGCGGCACGCTCTATGCTTGTGAACAGGAGGGCGTGGTGCCGGACCTCATCTGCATAGGTAAGGGCCTGGGCGCCGGCTATCAACCCATAGGCGCACTGCTTTCGAGCGCGAAAGTTTATGATGCGGTGGTGGGCGGCTCGGGTTTTTTCCAGCATGGCCACACCTATACCGGCCACGCCACCGCCTGCGCCGGTGCGCTGGCAGTGCAGCGCGCTATTAAGAACCGCGGGCTACTGACCAAGGTGCGCGAGCGTGGGGCTGGACTGGAAGCGCGGCTGCGCGCGCGCTTCGGCGAACACGCGCACGTCGGCGACATTCGCGGCCGCGGATTATTCTGGGCGCTGGAATTGGTGCAAGACCGCGCGAGCAAACAACCGTTCGACCCGAAGCGCAGAATCAACGGTCGGCTCAAGCTGCGGGCGCTGGAGAACGGACTAATGTGCTATCCCATGGGGGGAGCGCTGGATGGCGTGGCCGGTGACCATGTGCTGCTCGCCCCGCCCTATATCATCAGCGAAGCACAGCTGGACGAGGTCGTGGATAAGCTCTCGCGCTCAATAGATGAGGTAATCGGGGCGGAATAATTCGGGGTTGCACCCGTATAATCATGTCCGAGCATCTCCACCGAGGTTCGCACTCTGTGCAAAACGAAGCCGCAATCGCCGTCGCAGTCGCCGCAGCGCACGTCATTCCCGACTGAGTTGTTGAGTTGAACGCTCAGATCGCCATTTTTCTGGTCCAGGACGGCCTGACAAATGGCGCGATCTACGCGTTGCTGGCGCTGGCGCTGGTGTTGGTATTCGCTGTGACCCGCGTGATATTTATTCCACAGGGCGAATTCGTCACTTACGGCGCACTTACCCTTGCCAGCCTGCAACTTGGGAAGTTGCCGGGTACAGCTTGGCTGTTGTTGGCCGCCGGCATCGCGGTCACGGCTGTGGAACTGGCGCAGGCGCTGCGCTTGGGCGCGGCAGAGCGCATTCCGGGCATACTTTTCAAGTATGTGATTTTCCCGGCAGCGGTTATGGGCCTTGCGTGGTGGGCCGCACCGCTGAAGCTAGCGCTCACTCTGCAAGTTCTGTTGACGCTCATCGTGGTAGTGCCGCTGGGACCCATGGTTTATCGCCTGGCTTATCAGCCGCTAGCCAACGCCTCGGTGCTGGTGCTGCTGATTATCTCGGTGGCGGTGCACTTCGCCATGACTGGCCTGGGATTGGTATTTTTTGGCGCCGAGGGCTCGCGTACTCCGGCTTTTTCGGATGCCCATTGGAACCTGGGGGTGCTGACTGTCTCCGGCCAGAGCCTGTGGGTGATGGGAACGAGCCTGGCGCTGATTGTGGGTTTGTTTCTTTTTTTCGAGCACACCATTTATGGCAAGGCGCTGCGCGCCACCGCCATCAACCGCGTCGGTGCGCGGCTGGTGGGCGTATCCCCGGCAATGGCGGGCAAATTGAGCTTCACTCTCGCGGCGCTGATCGGCGCTTTGTCCGGGATACTGATTGCGCCCATCACCACGATCTACTACGACTCAGGTTTTCTCGTCGGCCTGAAGGGGTTTGTCGGCGCCATCGTGGGTGGTCTGGTTAGTTATCCCATAGCTGCCGCAGGCGCGCTGCTGGTCGGATTGCTCGAAGCTTACGCTTCCTTCTGGGCTAGCGCGTACAAAGAAGTGATCGTCTTCACTTTGATCATTCCAGTCCTGATTTGGCGCTCGTTTACCACTCATCATATCGAGGACGAAGAGGAATGAACCGGGCGCGTCTGGCACTCGGTGCGTTTCTCGCCTTCATGCTCATCGCGCCCTTGGTGCTGCCGGCGTTTCATGTCACCCTGCTCAATTACATAGGCCTATACAGTATTGTGGCGCTGGGTTTGGTGCTGCTTACAGGTGTGGGTGGCCTGACCTCCTTCGGGCAGGCGGCCTTTGTCGGCGTGGGTGCGTATACCACTGCCTATCTGAGCACCGCCTACGGCGTGTCGCCGTGGTTGACCCTACTTCTTGGGTTAGCGCTCACTTTCGTACTTTCCCTTTTCCTTGGCTTCATTAGCCTGCGGCTCTCAGGTCACTATCTGCCACTAGGAACCATAGCCTGGGGTATCAGCCTGTATTACCTATTCGGCAATATGGAGTTTCTCGGGGGGCATAATGGGCTCTCCAGCATTCCCGCCATTAGTCTTTTTGGCTTGGCGCTCGACTCTGCGCGTAAGTTCGACTACCTGATCTGGACGCTGGCGTCGCTGGCGTTGTTGTCGATGCATAATCTGCTCGATTCGCGCTCTGGTCGCGCCATTCGTGCGCTTAAAGGCGGGGGATTGATGGCCGAGAGCTTCGGTGTCGATACTGCGCGGATGAAAATCATTATTTTCGTTCATGCTGCGCTGCTCGCCAGCCTGTCCGGCTGGCTTTACGCGCACCTGCTCCGATTCGTTAATCCGACGCCGTTTTCGATCAACGCCGGCATCGAGTACCTTTTCATGGCCGTGGTCGGTGGCGCCGCCTCGGTCTGGGGCGCGGTGGTCGGAGCGGGAATTCTAACCGTGCTCAAACAGTGGCTGCAGGATCTGCTGCCAAGACTCCTAGGGCAAAGCGGCAACTTCGAAATGATTGTCTTCGGCGTATTGCTGGTGATACTGCTGCAGCGCGCACGCGAAGGTATCATGCCGCTGATCGTAAATCGTTTTCCCGCGCCCAGGAGGCCGCTGCCGGCGACGACACAGGTACTGCCAAAGCGGGCGCGACCGGCAGCAGGCGAAGCCATGCTGGAAATAAGGAACGTGCGCAAAGTGTTCGGCGGTCTGGTTGCGGTGAACGAATTGTCCTTTGCGATGAACAGCGGCGAGATTCTGGGTCTGATTGGACCGAATGGTGCTGGCAAGAGCACCGTGTTCAATCTGGTCACCGGTGTGCTCCCTGGTACTGGCGGTGAGGTGTATTTCCGCGGCGAGCGCATCGACACTTTGTCCGCGCGCGACATAGTCCCGCGGGGCATGGCGCGTACGTTCCAACAGGTACACCTGCTACCGACGATGAGTGTGCTTGAAAACGTCGCCATCGGGGCGCACCTGCGCGGCAGTAAAGGCGTAATCAGCGCAGCGCTGCGGCTGGAGCGCGAAGAGGAGGCGATGCTGCTCGCCGAGGCTGCACGCCAGCTTGAGCGCGTAGGCCTGGGGGGCCATGTGCAGGAGCAGGCTGGCAGCTTGGCGCTCGGCCAACAGCGCATCCTCGAAATCGCACGTGCATTATGTGCAGATCCAGTGCTCCTCCTCCTCGATGAACCCGCGGCCGGCCTACGCTACCAAGAAAAGCGCGCCCTCGCGGAGCTCCTGCGCAAGCTCAGGTCGGAGGGTATGAGTATTCTCTTGGTCGAGCACGACATGGACTTCGTAATGAAGCTGGTGGATAGGCTGGTGGTGATGGATTTCGGAGAGAAACTGGCTGAGGGCTTGCCGCAGGAAATCCAGACCAATCCGGCAGTACTGGAAGCCTATCTTGGCGGCGTCAAATGAGTCTGCTGCTCGACGTGCGCGATCTGTGCGTGACCTACGGCAAGGTGGAGGCGGTGCACCGAGTTGCGTTGAGCGTGAAAGAGGGAAGTATCGTTACCGTGATTGGCCCCAACGGCGCGGGCAAGACCACGCTTTTGGCCGCCCTGATGGGCATGTTGCACGCTCGCGGCAGCGTCAGCTATGCGGGCAAGGAAATCACGCGCGTCGAGCCGGAGCAGCGGGTGAGCCGCGGCCTGTGCTTGGTGCCGGAGCGGCGTGAACTGTTCGCGACCATGACGGTGGAGGACAACCTGGTGTTGGGCGCCTTTCACCGCTATCGCAAACGTGACAAGGCCATCACAGCCGATTTTGAGCAGGTTTACCAATTGTTTCCGCGGCTGCATGAACGTCGCCGGCAGCTTGCGGGCACACTTTCCGGCGGCGAGCGACAGATGCTCGCACTGGGCCGTGCGCTAATGAGCCGCCCGCGCCTGCTGATGCTGGACGAACCCAGCTTGGGTCTGGCGCCGCTGATAGTGCGCGATATTTTCCGCGTCATCGCGGGGCTGCGCGAGACTGGCGTCTCTATTCTGCTGGTCGAGCAGAACGCGCGTGCCGCGTTGCAGGTGGCCGATTACGGCTATGTACTCGAAACCGGTGAAATCGCCATTGAAGGGCCAAGCGCAGACCTAGCCTCAGATCCGCGTGTTGTCGAAAGCTATCTTGGTTTGGTCGCGGGTAACACCGAGAAGGCCAGCTGAAGCTTGCGGTTCGCCCCAATTCTCGGCGCGCTAAGCAAGTCCACCAATTACTGGTTCCACGTGGAACATCAGCGGTGCGGCATCTAGGCTAGCAGATTGCCACCGAACCCGCGCCTTTCTCCGACGCCGCAACGCCAAGCTGAATTTCTCTTTGTTCCACGTGGAACAATGGCTTACGGTTTGAGGTAAATGAGCGTAAAATCGCGCGTCTTTGGCACCGCACTAGGCATATGCGTTTTCCTACCGAATTCGACGTGATCGTGGTTGGCGGCGGGCACGCCGGGACGGAGGCAGCCCTTGCTGCTGCCCGAGCCGGCTGCAAGACTCTGCTGCTCACTCACAATATCGAAACCCTGGGGCAGATGTCCTGTAACCCTTCGATTGGCGGCATAGGCAAGGGGCATCTGGTCAAGGAAGTCGATGCGCTGGGAGGCGCCATGGCGATCGCCACGGACGAGGCTGGCATCCAGTTCCGCACGCTGAATTTGAGCAAGGGCGCGGCGGTGCGCGCTACCCGCGCCCAAGCCGACCGGCTGCTATATAAGCAGGCAATCCGAACACGCCTGGAAAACCAGCCGAACCTGACCCTGTTTCAGCAGGCGGTGGACGACCTCACGCTGGAGGGCGACCGGGTAAGCGGCGTGGTTACGCAGCTGGGTATCCGATTCACCGGGCGTGCCGTGGTTCTGACAACCGGCACCTTTCTGTCCGGGCTGATCCACGTCGGCATGGTCAATTATCAGGCGGGAAGGGCAGGTGACCCACCGTCGCTTTCCCTCGCGGCGCGGCTGCGAGAGCTCAAACTCCCGGTGGGGCGCCTGAAAACCGGGACGCCACCGCGCATCGATGGCCGATCCATCAATTTTTCAGTGATGCAGGAGCAACCTGGCGACGATCCTGCACCGGTGTTTTCCTATATGGCTAGCTGCGCGCTGCATCCGCAGCAACTACCTTGCTGGATCACACACACCAATGCGCGCACGCATGAAATCATCCGCGACGGTCTCGATCGCTCGCCCATGTATACCGGCGTGATCGAAGGCGTAGGCCCGCGCTATTGTCCGTCGATTGAGGACAAGATCCACCGTTTCGCGGGCAAGGCGAGTCATCAGATTTTCCTCGAGCCAGAGGGTCTCACGACCAGCGAGTTCTATCCCAATGGAATCTCGACCAGTCTGCCTTTTGACGTGCAGCTCGAACTAGTGCGCTCGATCAAGGGCCTGGAGCAGGCGCATATTCTGCGCCCCGGCTATGCGATCGAGTACGATTATTTCGATCCGCGCGGCCTGAGTGCCACGCTCGAAACCAAAGCGATATCCGGACTGTTTTTTGCCGGCCAGATCAATGGGACCACCGGATATGAAGAAGCCGCCGCCCAAGGTTTGCTCGCCGGCATCAACGCCGCGCTGCAGGTGCAAGGCCGAGAGTCGTGGTGCCCGCGCCGCGACCAGGCGTATATCGGTGTGCTGGTAGACGACCTCATTACTCGCGGCGTGTCCGAGCCCTACCGCATGTTCACCAGCCGCGCCGAGTATCGACTGATGCTGCGCGAAGACAACGCGGACCTGCGGCTGACTGAAACCGGGCGCGGCCTGGGTTTGGTCGACGATCGCCGCTGGGAAGCCTTCGGGCGCAAGCGCGAAGCTGTCGAGATGGAGCTAGAGCGACTAAAGTCGACTTGGCTTAACCCCAAGCTGTTGCCCCAATCGGACGCGGAGAGGGTTTTAGGCAAAGGCATAGAACGAGAGTATGCGCTCACTGATCTACTACGCCGGCCGGATGTGAGCTACGCCAGCCTGATGTCCCTGCCGGGTGCGGGCGAGCCAGTTCCCGACCCGGTGGTAGCCGAGCAGGTGGAGATCCAGATCAAATACGACGGTTACATCGCGCGCCAGCAGGACGAAGTGCGGCGTCGTGAGCAATACGAGGCGACCGCGCTGCCGCGCGACCTCGATTACCGCGTCGTGCGCGGTTTGTCCAAGGAAGTGCAGCAAAAACTCAACCAGCACAAACCCGAAACCATAGGACAGGCCTCGCGTATCTCTGGTCTGACGCCGGCTGCCATTTCCTTGCTCCTGGTACACCTGAAACGCGGTTTCGAGGATACGGGGGAGCGGGAACGATCAACGCGCGGCGCCGCGGCGTCGGAAGACTTTGGTCGATACCCCGATGAAAGTCCGCTGGACGAATCCCGCGAAGAGCGGCCCGCGGCATGAGCCCCGCCGACCAACTGCAGCGCGGTCTCATCGCGCTCGGATTGACATTGGAGCGCGACATCCAGCAGCGCCTGCTAGACTACATTGCGCTTATCGAAAAATGGAATCGGATATATAACCTCACCGCAATCCGCGAGCCGGAAAAAATGGTGAGCCACCACCTGCTCGACAGCCTCGCAGTGGCGCCACATCTGCACGCCAAGCGCTTGCTCGATGTGGGCAGCGGCGCCGGACTGCCCGGCATTCCGCTCGCGCTAGCCAGCGCGCAGATGCATGTGACCCTGCTCGACAGCAACCACAAGAAGACCGCGTTTTTGAACCAGGCCGTAATGGAGTTAGGGCTGAAGAACGCCGAGGTATGCGCCGATCGCGTGGAGTCCTGGCAGGCGCAAGAAAAGTTTGACGTGATCATTTCACGCGCTTTTTCCGACATGGGCGAGTTCGTGCGCATGACACAACACCTGCTTGCCCCGGGCGGACTGTTCGTCGCGATGAAAGGCTTGCATCCTTATGAGGAAATCGAGAAGCTGCCGCCAGACTGCAGAGTGCGGCAGGTGCTGCCGCTTGCGATCCCCGGACTGGACGGCGCGCGCCATCTGGTGCTGATCGGGCGAGACGAACAGGCGGCGTGATGGAAAACGGCCACTTCGCGAATTGCAGCGCGCATCGATTCGCTACGACCCCCGGCTTGGGGCACGCGCAAGCCGGCGTATCCCCATCGGAACAAATTCCATGACTACTCGCATCCTTGCGGTCGCCAACCAGAAGGGCGGGGTAGGCAAGACCACGACCAGCGTTAATCTTGCCGCCGGTCTTTCTGCCGCGGGGAAGCGCGTGCTTTTGATCGACCTCGATCCCCAGGGCAACGCCACCATGGGTAGCGGCATCGACAAACGCAATCTGAAGAGCTCCGTGTACCAGGTGCTGCTCGGGTTGACGGCAGTGCAGTCGGTGCGGGTGAAGTCCGAAAGCGGCGGCTACGATATGATCCCGGCGAACCGCGAACTCGCCGGCGCCGAGGTCGAAATGGTGGAGCTGGAGAACCGCGAAACGCGGCTCAAGTCGGCACTGGAGACAATCGCGGAGGAATACGATTTCATTCTCCTCGACTGCCCGCCCGCGCTTAACCTGCTCACCCTCAACGGCTTGGTCGCGGCCGACGCCGTGATGATCCCGATGCAATGCGAGTACTACGCCCTGGAAGGTCTGAGCGACCTGGTAGAGACCATACGCAAAGTGCGCAAGCACCTGAATCCGCGGCTCGAGATCGAGGGCTTGCTGCGCACCATGTACGACCCACGCAACTCGCTCGCGCAGCAGGTTTCGGCGCAACTGCAGCAGCACTTCGGCGACAAGCTGTATGCGACCATCATCCCGCGCAACGTGCGCCTGGCCGAGGCGCCGAGCTACGGCGCGCCCGCAGTGAGCCTGGATCAGACGTGCAAGGGCTCGCAGGCATATATGGCGCTGGCGGACGAGCTGCTGTCGCGCTCGGTCATCGCCCTGGCATAGAAAAGGGGAACTAGAATGAAAGGACTGGGACGCGGGCTGGACGCGCTGCTTGCCAAGGACGAGGGCGTTGGCGGCGGCGACACCCTGAAGACCCTGAAGCTCGAAGAGCTGCAGCCGGGCAAGTACCAGCCGCGCACGCGCATGGACCAGGCTTCACTGGAAGAGCTGGCTCGCTCGCTCAAGGCCCAAGGCGTGATGCAACCGATATTGGCGCGCACCCTGCCCAAGGGGCGCTATGAAATCATCGCCGGCGAACGGCGCTGGCGCGCGGCGAAAATAGCCGGTTTGCGCGAAGTGCCGGTGGTGATACGCGAGGTGCCCGATTCAGCTGCGCTCGCTATGGCGCTGATCGAAAACATCCAGCGTGAGAATCTGAACCCGCTGGAAGAGGCCAACGGCATCCATCGCCTGATCAACGAGTTCAAAATGACCCATCAGGAGGCGGCCGAGGCCGTGGGACGCTCGCGCACTGCGACCACCAATCTGCTACGACTGTTGAACCTGCCGCAACCGGTGCAGGCGCTGCTTTACGACGGCAGGATCGATATGGGCCATGCGCGCGCCTTGCTCGCGCTGGAAGGGCGACGCCAGGAGGAAGTGGCAAAGCGCGTGGCCGAGCGCGGGCTGTCGGTGCGCGAAACCGAGAAAGCGGTTCAGGACATCGTTAATCCGAAGCAAAAACAAGCGAACAAGCTCCGAACCGGCCGCGACATCCAGCGTTTCGAAGAGGACCTGTCGGAAAAGTTTGGCACCAAGGTCGAAATTAAACCCGGCAAGAAGGGGGCGGGCAAGCTGGTGATCAGCTATGCCAGCCACGAGCATCTGGACGATCTGCTGTCAAAATTCAAGACCTGAATCGCAGGGCGCAAGCATCGTTCGCACTCAATTGCTGCGGGTAAGCGGCACGAAGCGCACCGGCAGGCTGCGCTGGGTCGAAATCGAGCCGTCGGTACGCTTCAACATTACATGCAGGAACTGCACATCGCCTTCAGCACCTACCGGAATCACCATGCGGCCGCCAGGCTTCAATTGTGCGACCAGCGCTGGCGGAATCCGCGGCGCGGCAGCGGTCACGACAATGGCATCGAAGGGCGCGTGCTCCGGCCAGCCGTTATAGCCATCGCCTATTCTGGTTTCGATATTCCTGTAGCCCAACTCCTCCAGCAGGGTTGCGGCCCTCTTTCCCACAGGTTCGATAATTTCGATCGAGTATACCTGGCGCGCGAGTTCGGCCAGCACCGCTGCCTGATAACCGGAGCCGGTGCCGACTTCCAGCACGGCATCGCTGGGGTTAATCTCGAGCAGTTCGGTCATCAGCGCGACAATGTAGGGCTGGGATATGGTCTGACCGTGACCAATCGGCAGGGGACGGTTGGCATAGGCCAAGGGGCCGTATGATGCCGGGACGAATCGGTGGCGTTGGACTTTGGCCATGGCGGCCATCACCCGCACGCTAAATACTGCGCGTCCGGTTTCCGTGCCGGTTTCGCGCGCCATGGCTTTGATCTCTTCCAGCAGGGACTCGCGCTCGCGCGCGTACGGATCCTGCGCCTGGGCGCTGCCGCCGGCGAGGGCGGCGACCAGCCCCAGCGTGCCCAGGAGCGAACCCCGCTTGGTTCCGGAAACCATGATTTTTAGTCTAGTTCGCCAACCAGCCTTTGTCATCCCTGCCGCGGGTGGAGAAGGATATTAACCGGCAGCATTTCGACCCCCGGCTTGGCGCCCCGGGGGGCAAAAAGCTGTTCGGTTTAGGTAGTCTGCAAATGCCTATAACCTATAACCCGCGTCGTTCATATTGATGTGGATCAAGGCATTGCATGAACAATAGAGTAACCGCGAATTGACCGTACGCTGCCAAAACCGCTATACTCTCGCCGTTTTGCAGCGAGGATAGCGGCGAGTGTGGCGAAAGTTCCGCCCGGTATTCGGGTCGCAAGTACTGGCCACAGCCATCATCGCATCAATTGCGGCCTGGTTTGCCGGCATCCACGGCGCGCTATCAGCGCTCCTTGGCGGTTTGATCAGCATCGCGGCCGGGCTGGTGTTTGTGTCGCTGGCTGCAAAAAGCGCAGCTAAAAAGGGGATATCCGCCGGGGAAGTTCTATTCGCCGCTCTCAAGGCTGAGGCGGGCAAGCTTTTCCTCGCAGGACTGCTGCTTTGGATCGTGTTGGCGCTCTATGAAGAAGTCGTCGTGGTCAGTCTGCTGGGATCGTTTGTCGTTTCGATCCTGATTTTCAGCATGGCCTTATTTGCCGGCGACGAAACTTAAGCGATATGAAAGCTGCCCTCGTTTTGTTTTTGTAATGGCTATTAGGCGGGCCCTAGAGCCGAATTTGGGAATATCAGGCTAAATCAGAATGGCTACCGAGCACGAACTCAACGCGACTAGCTACATTCAGCACCACCTGACGTTTAAGGCTCAGGCTGTGGGGGACCATCCTTTCTGGACGCTGTATGTCGATTCGCTGGTAGTCGGTTTAGTTCTCGGCGTCGTCGCCACCGCCCTGCTATGGTGGGTAGTGCGCGGCGCGACCTCGGGAGTGCCCAACAAGCGGCAGGCCTTCGTCGAATTGTTGTTCGGTTTTGTCGACGACCAGGTAAAGGGCATCTTCCACGGCAAGCGCGATTTCATCGCGCCGACCGCGCTCACGGTCCTCGTGTGGGTGTTGCTGATGAATGCGATGGACTTCCTGCCGGCAGATATCATGGCCTGGATTTTGACGCACGTTTTCCACCAGGAAGAATTCCGCATCGTCCCCACCGCGGACGTCAACACTACCTTCGCCCTGTCGATTTCGGTGTTGCTACTGTCGATCTATTTTGCCATCGCGGTCAAAGGCCTGCGCGGCTGGATCCACGAGCTGTTCTGCGCGCCCTTCGGCGCCCACCCCGTGCTGTGGCCGTTCAACTTCCTGTTCAATATGGTCGAGTACATATCCAAGCCCCTGTCGCACTCGCTGCGGCTGTACGGCAATATGTACGCGGGCGAGATCATATTCCTGCTGCTTTGGCTGTGGGCGGCGACCAGCCTCAGCGGTGCGTTCTTCGGTGCTATTCTCGGTGTGGGATGGTCTATTTTCCACATTCTGATCGTGGTATTGCAAGCGTACATCTTCATGATGCTCACCATCGTGTACATCTCGATGGCGCAGGAAAGTCATTAAGCTTCATTCAACCCCTCGATAACACTTCATTTCGTTCAAGAAAGGACACTACGATGGATAAAATTCAAGCCTTGGCCATGATTCAGGCCTACACCGGCATCGGCATCGGCCTGATGATCGGATTAGGTGCCATGGGCGCCTGCATCGGCGTGGCCCTGATGTGCGCGCGTTTCCTCGAGGGCGCGGCACGCCAGCCCGAACTGATCCCGCAACTGCAGGCCAAAGTGTTCCTGCTGCTCGGCCTGATCGACGCCTCGTTCATTATCGGTGTCGGCATCGCGATGCTGTTTGCGTTCGGCAATCCGCTGCTCGCCGTCGTCGTTGCCAGCTAACTTGATTGCACCGCTGGTCCTGCAGCACCGGCCCAGTGCCCGCCAGGGAAATCGAACATGAATATCAACTTGACACTGATCGCACAGGCGATTTCGTTCGCGCTGTTCATACTGTTTACGGTCAAATTCGTCTGGCCGCCGCTGATGAGAGCGATTGAAGAGCGGCAGAAGCAGATCGCCGACGGCTTGGCTGCGGGCGAAGAGGGCAAACAACAGCTGGAAGCCTCCGGCAAGCTCGCGAGCGAGGAGCTGGGCAAAGCGCGCGCGCGTGCGGCGGAGATCATCGCTCACGCCGAAAAGCGCGGACTGCAGATGATAGAGGAAGCCAAAATCTCGGCCAAAGCCGAGGGCGATCGCCTGGTCGCCGGCGCCAAGTCCGAGATCCAGCAGGAAGTATCGAGCGCCAAGGAAGGCCTGCGCGAGCAGGTGGCAGCCCTGGTGGTCAGCGGCGCCGAGAAGATCCTGCAGCGCGAAATCAACGCGCAAGCCCACGCGGATCTGCTCAACCAACTGAAGCGGGAGCTCTAAACACTTATGGCAGAGACCGCCACCCTCGCGCGGCCCTACGCCGAAGCGGTATTCCGCCTTGCCGACGCGGGCGGCGCGCTCGCCGCATGGTCGGGTACGCTGCGCACCCTCGCGCAGGTGGTAGCGCATGCGGACATGCAGGAATGCCTGGTCAAGTACGACCTGACCGCGGCCCAGCTGCAGGATCTGTTCCTGTCCCTGAGCCCTGCCGACTTGTCGGCGGAGGCGAAAACCTTCATCGGGCTCCTGATCGAATACGACCGCCTGATGCTGCTGCCCGAAATCTTCGAGCAGTTCGAAACGCTCAAGAACGAGCGCGAAGGTGTGGTCGACGCCCAGATCATCACTGCTTTTGCTCTGGAGGGCGCGCAGCTCGCGAGCCTGGTGGCGGATCTGGAAAAACGCTTCAAACGCAAAATCAATCCACAGGTGAGCATTGACAGCGATCTCATCGGCGGCGTGCGCGTGGTGGTCGGCGACGAAGTCATCGATGGCTCGGTGCGCGGCAAGTTGAACGCGATGGCCGCCGGCCTGCTCGCGAGCTAGCCCGGCAGCGCAAGAAAATTTAAGGTTCAGGAGAAAGCATGCAACAGTTGAATCCTTCCGAGATCAGCGAACTGATCAAGAGCAAGATCCAGAATCTTGCGCTGTCTGCCGACGTCCGCACCCAAGGCACGGTGGTGTCGGTGACCGACGGTATCTGCCGCATCCACGGTCTCTCGGACGTGATGGCAGGCGAGATGCTGGAATTCCCCAAGAACACCTTTGGGCTCGCGCTCAACCTTGAGCGTGACTCGGTCGGCGCGGTGGTGCTGGGAGCCTACGAGCACATCTCCGAAGGCGACACGGTGAAGTGCACCGGTCGTATTCTAGACGTGCCCGTCGGGCCGGAACTCATCGGCCGCGTGGTCAACTCCCTCGGCCAGCCGATAGACGGCAAGGGCCCGATCAACGCCAAGATGAACGACGTGATCGAGAAAGTGGCGCCAGGCGTGATCGAACGCCAATCGGTGTCGCAACCGGTGCAGACCGGCCTGAAAGCCATCGATTCCATGGTGCCGATCGGCCGCGGTCAACGCGAGTTGATCATCGGTGACCGCCAGACCGGCAAGACCGCGGTGGCGATAGATACCATCATCAACCAGAAGGGCAAGGATCTAATCTGCGTTTATGTCGCGATCGGGCAGAAAGCCTCCTCGGTAGTCAACGTGGTGCGCAGGCTGGAAGAGCACGGCGCCATGGCCTACACCATCGTGGTAGCTGCTACCGCGTCGGAATCCGCAGCAATGCAGTACATTGCGCCCTACTCCGGCTGCACCATGGGCGAATACTTTCGCGACCGTGGCCAGGACGCGCTGATCATTTATGACGACCTGACCAAGCAGGCCTGGGCCTACCGCCAGGTATCGCTGCTGCTGCGTCGTCCACCAGGCCGCGAAGCCTATCCCGGTGACGTGTTCTACCTGCACTCGCGCCTGCTCGAGCGAGCCGCGCGCGTGAACGCGGAGTACGTGGAGAAATTCACCAAGGGCGAGATTAAGGGAAAAACCGGTTCCCTCACGGCGCTGCCGGTGATCGAAACCCAGGCCGGCGACGTCACCGCCTTTGTTCCGACCAACGTAATTTCGATTACCGACGGGCAGATATTCCTGGAGACCGACTTGTTCAACGCCGGCATCCGACCCGCCATTAACGCCGGCATCTCGGTGTCGCGCGTCGGCGGGGCAGCGCAAACCAAGGTGATCAAGAAGCTGGGGGGCGGCGTGCGCCTGTCCCTCGCGCAGTATCGCGAGCTGGCGGCCTTTGCCCAGTTCGCCTCCGACCTGGACGAGGCCACGAGAAAGCAGCTCGAGCGCGGTCGCCTGGTGACCGAATTGATGAAGCAGCCGCAGTACGAGCCGTTGCAGGTATGGGAAATGGCGCTCACGCTGTTCGCGGTCAACAACAGCTATTTCGACGACATCGACACGAACAAGGCGCTGGCGGCCGAGCGCGCCCTGCGTGCCTACTGCAAGGACAAGTATGCCGCGCTGGTCGAGCGCATCGAGAGCACCAAGGACCTGACCAAGGAAGACGAAGCCACGCTGCACGAGGCGGTCAAGGACTTCAAGCAGAACGGGACTTATTGACGGACGCCCACGGGGCGCCGCAATAAGTCCGCGAGTAGGAACGGACGCCGAGGCGCCGTTCAACTCGCGGTGATTTGCACGGGACGGAATGGCGGCGATCCTTTGCCGCGGATTGATTGACGGATCAAGAGAGAGGCAATGGCGGGTTCAAAGGAAATCAAGACTAAGATCAAGAGCGTGCAAAACACGCGCAAGATCACCAAGGCGATGGAGATGGTCGCGGCCTCGAAGATGCGCAAGGCGCAGGAGCGCACCCGGGCGGCGCGTCCCTATGCCGATAAAATCCGCAACGTCGCGGCCCACCTCTCCTACGCCAATCCGGAGTACCGCCACCCCTATCTCGTGGCGCGCGATACCGCCAAGAAAGTGGGCATCATCGTCGTCACGGCGGACAAAGGACTATGCGGCGGCCTGAACACCAATGTGCTACGCATGGCGCTGGCGAAGATGCGCGAGTGGGAGTCGCAGGGCGAAAGTTTCGAAGTGTGCTGCATCGGCAACAAGGGGCTGGGCTTCATGCAGCGCCTGGGCGCCAACGTCGTGTCGCACGTAGTCGGCATGGGTGACAAGCCGCATATGGAACGCCTGATCGGCGCGCTGAAAATCATGCTCGACGGTTATACCCATGACCGCTTCGACCGGCTGGAGATCTTCTACACCAAGTTCGTCAACACCATGAAGCAGGAGCCGGTGATGGAGCAGCTGCTGCCGCTGTCGGGCGAGAGGCTGGGCGCGCCCGAAGGCTCCTGGGACTATATCTACGAGCCGGACGCGAAGTCGGTGCTCGACCAGACCCTCACCCGCTACGTCGAAGCGCTGATCTACCAGTCGGTGACCGAGAACATGGCCTCCGAGCAAAGCGCGCGCATGGTGGCGATGAAGGCGGCGAGCGACAACGCCGGCAGCGTCATCGACGAACTGACCCTGATCTACAACAAGTCCCGTCAGGCGGCGATCACCAAGGAACTGTCGGAAATTGTGGCCGGCGCGGCGGCAGTATGACGCGACGGCTTGAGCAATTGGGCGAGACTAATGGGCGCAAAGCGCCCGTTATGGCGAGACCAGATTGCTCAAGCGGCAGCGGTCTGAGTTACCAGACCGAATTCGAATTGAACTACTAGGAAAAGACGATGAGCCAAGAAGGAACAATCGTACAGTGCATCGGCGCCGTGGTGGACGTGGAATTCCCGCGCGACCAGATGCCACACATCTATGACGCGCTGAAAATGGACGAAATCGGACTGACCCTCGAAGTCGAGCAGCAGCTCGGCGACGGCATCGTGCGCACCATCGCACTGGGTTCCTCCGACGGCCTGCGCCGCGGCATGAAAGTGGTCAACACCAATGCGCCGATCTCGGTCCCGGTGGGACCGAAGACCCTGGGCCGCATCATGGACGTGCTCGGCCGGCCGATCGACGAAGCCGGACCGATAGGCGCCGAAAAAGTCGCCTCGATTCACCGCATGGCGCCCAAGTACGACGAACTGTCCCCCAGCCAGGAACTGCTCGAGACCGGCATCAAGGTGATCGACCTGGTATGCCCCTTCGCCAAAGGCGGCAAGGTCGGCCTGTTCGGCGGCGCCGGCGTAGGCAAGACCGTGAACATGATGGAACTCATCAACAACATCGCCAAGAAGCACAGCGGCCTGTCGGTGTTCGCCGGCGTGGGTGAGCGCACGCGGGAGGGCAACGACTTCTACCACGAGATGAAAGACGGCGGCGTACTAGACAAAGTCGCTCTGGTCTACGGCCAGATGAACGAGCCGCCCGGCAACCGCCTGCGCGTTGCGCTGACTGGCCTCACCATGGCGGAATACTTCCGCGACGAAGGCCGCGACGTGCTGTTCTTCGTCGACAATATCTACCGCTTCACGCTTGCCGGAACGGAGGTATCGGCGCTTCTGGGCCGCATGCCTTCGGCGGTGGGCTACCAGCCGACGCTGGCGGAAGAAATGGGCCGCCTGCAGGAGCGCATCACCTCGACTAAAACCGGCTCGATCACGTCGATTCAGGCCGTGTACGTGCCTGCCGACGACCTGACCGACCCCTCCCCTGCTACCACTTTCGGCCACCTCGACTCGACCGTGGTGCTGTCGCGCGACATTGCTTCGCTCGGTATCTACCCTGCGGTGGACCCGCTGGACTCGACCTCGCGTCAGATGGACCCGCATGTGGTGGGCGAAGAACATTACAGCACCGCGCGCGCCGTGCAGCAGACGCTGCAGCGCTATAAGGAACTGCGCGACATCATCGCCATTCTGGGGATGGACGAACTCTCGCCAGAAGACAAGCTGGCCGTGGCACGCGCGCGCAAGATCCAGCGCTTCCTGTCGCAGCCTTTTGACGTGGCCAAGAATTTCACCGGCCAGGAAGGCAAGTACGTGCCGCTGAAAGATACTATCAAGGGCTTCAAAGGCATCGTCAACGGCGATTATGACTCGCTGCCCGAGCAGGCGTTTTACATGGTGGGTGCAATCGAAGAGGCAGTCGAGAAAGCGAAGACGCTACAGTAAAGCCCAAGTTTGACCCCCGACTTGCTGGGCGGTCGGAGAAAAGAGGTTCTAAGTCATATGGCACACACAATTCACGTAGACGTCGTCAGCGCCGAAGAAGCCATCTACTCCGGCGAAGCGGAGTTCGTGGTGCTGCCTGGCGAAGAGGGCGAGCTGGGCATCTATCCCAGGCATACTCCGCTGATCACGCGCATCAAGCCGGGCACCGTGCGCATCAAGCCCGCGAGCGGCGGCGAGGAAGAACTGATCTTCGTCGCCGGCGGCGTCCTCGAAGTGCAGCCCCATCTGGTCACGGTGCTCGCCGACACCGCCATCCGCGGCCACGACCTGGACGAGGCCAAGGCGCTCGAAGCGCACAAACTTGCCCAGGAACACCTGGCCGACCGCAGCGGCAAAATGGAGTACGCCCAGGCCGTGGCCGAGCTCGCTGAAGCTACGGCCCAGATCTCCGCTATTCGCAGGCTGCGCCAGAAAAGGTAACCTTCATCGCGCGCAGGCAACAAGGCGGCTCCGGCCGCCTTGTTTATTTTTCGGCAGCAAGACCGGCATCCG
>JACZJU010000249.1 GCA_014860395.1 Burkholderiales bacterium
GCCAGTTCCGCCGCCTTGCCGATGTAGGTCCAGGGCGCGAGTGCGAGCAGGCGCGCTCGCTCCGCCTCGGGGATGGCGAGCTGACCGATGAATTGCTGCAAGGACTCGCGCGTGATGCCCTTGCCGCGGGTGAGCGCCTTCAGCTGTTCGTAAGGTTCGGGCAGTCCGTAGCGGCGCATCACCGTCTGCACCGCCTCGGCCAGCACTTCCCAGGTGGCTTCCAGGTCGGCGCGCAACGCCGCAGGATTCGCTTCCAGCTTGTTCAAACCCTTGAGGCAGGAGACATAGCCAAGCAGGCCATAGCCCAGCGCCACGCCCACGTTGCGCAGCACGGTCGAATCGGTCAGGTCGCGCTGCCAGCGCGACAGCGGCAGCTTGTCCGCCAGATGGCGCAGCACGGCGTTGGCCAGCCCCAGGTTGCCCTCGGAGTTCTCGAAATCGATCGGGTTGACCTTGTGCGGCATGGTGGAGGAGCCGACCTCGCCGGCGATGACCCTCTGCTTGAAATAGCCGAGCGAGACATAACCCCAGATGTCGCGGTCCAGATCGATGAGAATGGTGTTGGCGCGGGCGCAGGCGTCGAACAACTCGGCCAGCGCGTCATGCGGCTCGATCTGGGTGGTGTAGGGATTGAACTCCAGGCCGAGCGCCTCGACGAACTTGCGCGCGAAACCCTCCCAATCGAACGTCGGATAAGCGGCCAGGTGCGCGTTGTAATTACCAACCGCGCCATTGATCTTGCCCGTCAGACTCACCGCGGCGATGCGAGCGCGCGCCCGGCGCAGTCGGTGCACGACATTGGCCATTTCCTTGCCCAGCGTGGTGGGGCTGGCCGCTTGGCCGTGGGTGCGCGCAAGCATGGTCGCATCCGCAAGCTCGTGCGCCAGCGCGTGCAGCTTGTCGACGACTTGGTCCAGCGCCGGCAGCGTCACCCGCTCGCGCGCTTCGGTGAGCATCAGCGCGTGCGAGAGATTGTTGATGTCCTCGGAGGTGCAGGCGAAATGAATGAACTCAGTCGCAGCTGCTACCTCGGCGTTGCCGGCGAAGCGTTCCTTCAGCCAGTACTCGATCGCCTTGACGTCATGGTTGGTGCGGGACTCGATTTCCTTGACGCGGGCCGCGTCGGCTTCGGCGAAGGCTGCCGCCGCCTGCCGCAGTTCGGCCACCGCGGTGGAGGAAAAGGGCCGGATTTCGGGCAGACCGGGGTCCTGCGCCAATGCGATCAGCCATTCGACCTCGACCCGCACCCGATAGCGGATCAGCGCCGCCTCGCTGCAATAGGCGGCGAGCGGGGCGACTTGCTTGTGATAGCGCCCGTCCAGAGGCGAGAGGGCGCTGAGCGGTGAGGGCATTTTGCAGTCTTTGATAATTCCGCAATAAAATTCATTTTATCATGCGCTTCGGATTCCTTGGTTCTGAGAGATCCGGCGCCAATGCTATAATTCGCCCCCCACTCCAGAACGACTCGCGGCAAAATAAAAATGAGATTACTAGGTTCGCTCACCAGCCCCTATGTGCGCAAGGCGCGCATCGCGCTGGCCGAGAAAAGGATCGAATACACTTTGGAGTTGGACGATCCCTGGGACGAAAACTCCAGGGTTCCCGACGCGAACCCCCTGGGCAAGGTGCCGGTGCTGGTGCTCGACGACAACAGCACCCTGTTCGATTCGCGCGTGATCGTTGAATTCCTCGACAGCGTGTCTCCGATCAGCCGCCTGATCCCCGCCGGCAATCGCGAGAAAATCGAGGTCAAGCGCTGGGAGGCGCTGGCCGACGGCGTGCTCGACGCCGCGGTCGCGGTGGCGCTGGAACGCCGCCGGCCGGCCGAACAGATAAGCGAGGCTGTGGTCGAGCGCCAGATGGACAGGATAGAGCGCGGCGTGGCGGTGATGGCAAGGGATCTGGGCGAGAAACCCTGGTGCACCGGCCACGCGTTTACCCTGGCCGACATCGCCTGCGGCGTCGCGCTCGGCTATCTAGACTTCCGCCTCGGCGCATTCGACTGGCGGGTCCTCCATGCGAATCTCGCCAAGCTGGCGGCAAAGCTGGCGGAGCGCCCGTCCTTTGCGGATACCGTGCCTACAGAAACCGAGCCGGCTACCAGCCTGATGCATGAATAGGCGATAACGCGCTGTTGAACTCCGCTACTCCGAGCGGACCGTCGCACTGGTGCCACGACGGGTGTTTATTGAATCACCCCGCCGCCCAAGCACACCTCGCCCTGGTACAACACCGCTGATTGCCCCGGCGTCACCGCCCATTGCGGCGCATCGAAAATAAACTCGCAGATACCGCGCGCCGGCAGCGAAATGCGGCAGGGCGCGTCGGCCTGCCGATAGCGCGTCTTCGCCGCATAGGCCGGCGCCGCATCCGGCGCGCTGCCGCTGATCCAGGAAAGTTCCGCGGCACGCAGGCTGTCCTTCTGCAATAGCGGATGGTCGTGGCCGGATACCACGATGAGTTCGTTCTTCGCCATGTCCTTGGCGCCCACATACCAGGCCTCGCCTTCGCTGCCGCCGTCCTTCACGCCGCCTATGCCTATGCCCTTCCTCTGCCCGATGGTGTAGAACGCGAGGCCGACATGCTCGCCGATCACCCTGCCTTCGGGCGTGCGTATCGGGCCGGGCGTGCGCGGCAGATAGCGGTTGAGAAATTCGCGGAACGGGCGCTCGCCGATGAAACAGATGCCGGTCGAGTCTTTCTTGGCGTGCACCGGCAGGCCCGCCTCCTTCGCAATCCTGCGCACCTCGGTCTTCTGCATTTGCGCCAACGGAAACACCGCCCGCGCCAGCTGCGCCTGGCTCAGGCGGTGCAGGAAATAGCTTTGATCCTTGCTCTTGTCCGCCGCCTTGAGCAGCTCGAAGCGCCCCGCCACCGCCCCTTCGCGCACGCCCGCACCGTTTTCACCAACGCTGGCGCCCACACAACGGACGCCAGCGTAGTGCCCCGTGGCGATGCGCGCGGCGCCGAGCGCGAGGGCGTGATCGAGAAACGCCTTGAACTTGATTTCGGCATTGCACAGCACGTCCGGGTTGGGCGTGCGCCCGGCCTGGTACTCGGCGAGGAAGGCGCTGAACACACGCTCCTTGTATTCGGCAGCGAAATTGACCGCTTCCAGTTCGATGCCGATCACGTCCGCTACCGCGGCGCAGTCGATCAGGTCCTGGCGCGTCGAGCAATAGGCGTCATCGTCGTCATCCTCCCAGTTCTTCATGAACAGGCCGACGACCTCGTAGCCGGCGCGCTTCAGCAACAACGCCGCCACCGACGAGTCCACGCCGCCGGACATGCCGACCACTACTTTTTCCCTACTGGACATTGGGGGTCGCTCCGCCGAGCCAGTCCTCCACCGGCATTACCGCTGCCGGCCGGCCGTTGTCGAAAAACCAGCTGTCGACGACATAGACTTTCTGCGTTCCGCGCTCGCGGATGCGCGCGGACCAGTGGTCGGCAATTATGAAGCGGATGCGCCTGAGCGGCTCCAGCACTTCGTGGAACCTGAGCCAGCCGTGCGCCTGCAGCAGTCGAAGAAACGCTGTGGTATTGGTCGAATGGTCGATGCAATCCATTTTGCCGTTCTCCCCGCCGTCGGCGTAATTGCCGCCCTTGTCGCGCCAGACCGGCGTCTGTTTGCCCGCTATCGCGTACATGCGGCCGATGACCACGGCAATCGCCTCGCGCTCCGCTTTCGCGTCAGCTGCCGCCGCAAGTTGCTGCCGCAGGCTATCGAGGTCCGCCTCCGCGTAATTCACCGGCGCCCTGGCGTAGCAGCCGTAGTTGTAGCAGATCGTCACCTCTTCGGCGTGCGCCTGCAAGCCGATCGCGGCGAGCGCGCAAAGCAGCACCGCCCTGCCGGTTCCGCGGCTAAGCATGCTCAGAGAGGATCTCGAGCGGATAGCGCCTGCCGGCGAGATAGTCCTCCATGCAGCGCAACACCAGCGGGCTGCGATGGCGCTCGCGCGAGGCGCGGATCTCCTCCGGACGCAACCACACCGCGCGCACGATGCCTGTATCCAATCGACGCCCCGGCTCATGCTGGCCCAGTTCGCCGCAGAATGCGAAGCGCAGATAGGTCACGCCGGCGGCGGACACCGAAGCCGGTTTGCTCCAGCGATAAATGCCCACCAACTCGCGCGGCCGGAAATTCCAAGCCGATTCCTCCAGCACCTCGCGCGCGCAGCCTTCGAGCAGCGACTCGTTCGGTTCCAGGTGCCCGGCCGGCTGGTTGAACAGAATGCGACCGTCGTCCTCTTCCTCGACCAGGAGGAATTGTCCGCCACGCTCGATTACCGCGGCCACCGTGGCGCTGGGTCGCGCGTCCACGCTCAACTGTTCTTGCGGATGAATTCGGCCATGCGCGCGACGCCTTCCTCGATCGCCTGATTCGACGCGGCGTAGGAGAAGCGGATGTGCTGGCCTTCGTCGGGCACGCGCGCGCCGAAATGGATGTCGGCGAGCACTGCCACCCCGGCTTCATTGAGCAGTCGCTTTCTCAGTTCCTCGGAGTCCTTGGCGCCTGTCATGCGGCAGGCCTCGGTCACATTGGGCCAGGCGTAGAATGCGCCGCCGGGAGGCTTGCAGCTAACCCCGGGCACTTTATTGAGCAGGCCGACAATGAGATCGCGCCGGGCAAGGAAACTCGCGCGCATCTTGCGCGGCTCGTCCTGCGGTCCGTTGATCGCCTCCACCGCCGCCCACTGGCTGATATGCGAGGCGCAGGAATCGGTGTTGGTAACCCAGCGCACGAACTGCGGCGCCAAGACCGAGTTCGAGACGTAGCCGATGCGCCAGCCGGTCATGGCCCAGGTCTTGGAAGCGCCGTCGGAAATGATGGTGCGCTCGTACATCCCCGGCAGCGACGCGATCGAGGCAAAATCACCCGCGTACAGCAGGCGCGAATAGATTTCGTCGGCATAGATCCAGATGTCCGGATGGCGGCGCAATATCGCGGCGATATCCTCCAGATCCTTTATCGTCAGGATGCCGCCGGTCGGGTTGTGCGGCGAATTGAGGATCAGCAGGCGGGTCTTCGGCGTGATGCGCGCCTCGAGTTCGGCCGGGTCGAAGGCGAAATTGCGCGCCTCGCGCAGGTGCAGCGGCACCGGCACCGCGCCGCAGGCGAGAATCTGCGACTCGTAGATCGGAAAACCCGGATTGGGATAGATCACCTCGTCGCCGACGCCATAATCAGTGGTGCACAGGATGGTGTAGGCGATGAAGGGTTTCGCCCCGGCGCCGATCACCACGTGCTCGGGATCGACGGTCAGGCCGCGCAGACGCCCGATGTCCGCGGCCGCCGCCGCGCGCAGCTCCGGGATCCCGGCCGAAGGCGTATACCCATGCCTGCCTTCGCGGATCGCCTTGACCGCGGCATCCTGGATATTCACCGGGGTATGGAAGTCAGGCTGCCCGATACAGAAGGAAATGATGTTCTTGCCCTGGCGCACGAGCTCGTTCACCTCGGCGAGCACGACGAAGGCGTTCTCGGTGCCGAGTTCGGCGGTACGGCGGCTGATCGTAGGCATGCGCGCATCTTTCAAGGAACCAGGGAACCGCGATTTTATCGCATGTGACGCGCTCCCTGTCCCCTGCTGCTATCATTCCCGCAAAGGAGCGGAGAAAACCATGCTGGTCAGCTGCGTCGCCTATCAGGACGGCAAGAAACTCGCCGACATCCAGACAAAGGACATCGGCGAATATGTGCGCCGTCAGGACTGCCTCGTCTGGGTCGCACTCTACAATCCGGAGCCGGCCGAACTGGAGGAAATGCAGGACAAATTCGACCTGCACGAGCTCGCTGTGGAGGACGCGCACCACGGCCACCAGCGGCCCAAGATTGAGGAATACGGCGACTCGCTGTTCGTCGTGCTGCACACCATCGAGAGCACGACCGATGAAGTCCACGTCGGCGAGATCGACGTGTTCATCGGCAAAAACTACGTCCTGTCGGTGCGCCATCGCTCCGAACGCGGCTTTGCCGAAGTGCGCGCACGCTGCGAGCGTGAACCAGAACTGCTGCGCTACGGCTCCGGCTTCGTGCTGTATGCGCTGATGGACGCGGTGGTGGACCGCTATTTCCCCGTGCTCGACGCCCTCGAAGACGAGCTCGATCTGGTGGAGGAAAAGATCTTTTCCGGCTCTTCGCCGCGCGCCAACATCGAGGCATTGTACGCATTGAAGCAAAAGCTGATGGCGCTGCAGCACGTGGTGCGGCCTCTGCTCGACGCCACGGGCAAGCTCCATGGCGGGCGCGTGCCTCCTATTTGCGTCGGCACGCAGGATTACTACCGCGACGTCTCCGACCACCTGCTGCGCATCAACCAGACCATAGACAGCGTGCGCGACATGGCGACCACCGCGATCTCGGTCAATCTTTCGCTGATCACCCTGCAGGAAAACGAGACCACCAAGCGCCTCGCCTCTTACGCCGCCCTGGTGGCGGTGCCGACCATGGTCGCCGGCATCTATGGGATGAACTTCAGGAACATGCCCGAATTGTCCTGGGAATTCGGCTACCCGATCGCGATCGGCATCATGGCGGCGATCGACGTCTACCTGTTCTACCGTTTCCGCAAAGCGGCATGGCTGTAGCGCGCGCCGGCGCGGTTTCCGCGGATTCGCGTTCGGGGGAGAGGTGGTTTTCATGACGATACCAGCGGCAGTCGCCGATATGGATGACGCATGAGCGCGAAGCTTGAGAATGCATTAAGGCGCTTGCAGCGTATTTTGCCCCTAGAAGAAAGACAAAAGGAATGCAGCGGGCAGATCAGGGAACTTCATCGACAGGTTCTGCGTTCGTTTGTTGCCAGAGGACGAATACTCACCAGGGAAGAAATGGCACGACATGTAAGCGACCTGGAAGATGCGGTTGGCGTGTTGAGAAACAAAGAACTGATGATATTTTCCGAGAACGGTGATCCTACCGGAGCCTACCCCTTCACCATGGAGGCACGGGAGCATAAAGTCCGGGTCAACCGGCATCAGATCCATGCCATGTGTGCCCTGGATGCCTTGGCGGTCAGTCCGATGTTCGCGATGAAAACGCAAATTGCATCCCGATGCAGAATCACCGGCGATCCTGTCGACATACATCAGTCGGGAAAGGCCCTAGAGAATCCGGACGAAGCGGGCGACGTCCATTTAGGCATCGCCTGGGGCGCGGCGGACGCGGACTCCCGCTGCGCCGACAGCCTGTGCATGGAGATGATCTTTCTGCGGGAGGGCAAGATCGCCCGGCAATGGCTTACGCAGGATTCTGGAAATCGAGAAATTTTCACACTGCCGGAAGCGGTCGAATTCGCCGGCCGGTTTTTTGTTCCCCTCATGTCCTGATAATTCAGGTGAACCCGGATGCGGACAGTTTCAAGTTGGTTTTCAACCCTGCGGAAACCCAATTTCGTGCCTAACGCGGAAGCGCGGCAAGCGGTATGGCTGACCCGCTAGAAATCCTCAAGGCCGAGCTCGAGCGCTTCGGCGCGGCGAACGACGCCGCGATAA
>JACZJU010000040.1 GCA_014860395.1 Burkholderiales bacterium
GTGTACAAGAACAATCGGTGTAATTGAATCGGACCAGTGGAGGCCGTTCCCCATGAGCGCAATTGCGAAATCCGTTCTTCTGGCTGCGTCTGCTGCGATGTTGCTTTCGCTGTCGGCCTGCGCGCCCGAGGTGGGCAGCGATAAGTGGTGCGCCAATCTGAAGGAAAAGCCCAAAGGCGACTGGACGGCGAACGAAGCTGCGGATTACGCGAAGCATTGCATATTCAAATAGTTCAGGCAGCCGAGCGCAAGTACTTAGACGATCCAATTTAGGGGAGCACGGGGGAAGGTATCCCCTCATATTGAAATAAGCTATTAGCCTTTGCATCGTGTCGCGGTTTTCTGGCCAAACATAGCAAACATACTGCAGGAGCTGTCGTCATGCAGATAGAGACTCCTTTCAAAGCCCCGGTAGTGGATGAACTGTCGGTGCGCGTGGTCGTCGACTCGCACTATGAGCACTTCCTGCCCAAGACATCGCATCCCGACGTACGCATCGAGTACGTCGGGCGGATCCCCGGTCGTCATATGACCACCTTCGCGGCGGAATGGGGGCTGTCGCTGCACCTGAGCTCGGTGCAGGCGGGCGCCAGGTCGCAGTACCTGCTCGATTTCGGCTACACGCCGGAGGTTCTCAGGCGCAACTTCGACCTGCTGGACATCGATCCGGGCGCAATAAACGGCCTCATACTCAGCCACGGCCATCGCGATCACTTCGGCGGCCTGGACGGCTTCATTCTGGATCACCGCAACCGCATGCGCCCCGACCTGGCTCTATATGTCGGCGGCGAGACGGCATTTCGCGAGAAATGGCTCAAGGAAGAAGGCAGCGAGCCGGTGTCCTGGGGCGCGATCAATCAAATTTCGCTGCGCGCCCAGAACGTGGCCACGGTCTGCTGCCACACGCCGCACGCGCTCGACGGCGCCTTCACCTCCGGCCACATTCAGCGGCAGTCGTTCGAGGAAGTCACAGGCGGCACGCTGGTGGAAGACGACGACCACTACAGCGAGGCCGAGCGCAGGGGCGTGCTGGTCCGCGACCAGCATCCCGATGAACATGCCACCTGCTACATCGTCAAAGGCCGCGGCCTGGTGGTCATCTCGTCCTGCGGTCACGCCGGCATCATCAACAGCATCAGAAGCGCCATGGCGGCCGCGAATGTCGATCGGGTCCACGCGGTGCTCGGCGGCTTCCACCTCGGGCTTGCACCCCAGGATTATCTGCAGCACAGCTTGCGCGAACTGGAAGCCTTGAATCCCGACGTGATTATCCCGATGCATTGCACCGGAGCGCCGTTCATCGAAATGATGCGCGAGCGCATGCCCGGCAAGCTGGTCCGCTCCAACGTCGGCAGCCGCTTCACCTTCGGCGTTTAGCTCGCGCCGCCCCAAGTTGATCCGGCAATAGACGCCTTAGGCATTTCGCTCGCGGTCCGTTCCGATCAATACGTTGTCGGCACCGAGCGCGGGATAGGTCGCGCTCGTCGCCTCGCCGCGAAACGCCGCGTCGATAGGCACCGGCAGCGCAGTGATGCTGCGCCCTTCTGCGGCGAGCTGCCGCGCGAACAGCCCGCGCGCCTGAAAATGCGCATCGGCCAGCGCTTCCTCGACGCTGGCGACGATGCTGCAGCACACGTCCTTGCCGGCCAGCGCCTCGCGCCATTGCGCCGCGGTGCGCGAGGCGACGCGTTGGACGATTGCGTCCCGCGTGCCGCGAACATCGCGCGCGTCGTCTCGCCATGGCGCTTCGAGCCCGATGGCATCGCAAAAATTGTCCCAGAACTTCTGCTCCAGTGGCGCCGCGGCGAGGAATTTTCCGTCCTGCGTGCGGTAGATCTGGTAGCGCGGCGAGCCACCGCTCACCAATTCGCCGCCGGGACGCGGCCACTTGCCCGCCGCCAGGCCGTTGCCCAGCGCCCAGTACATGAAAGTGAACAGATTGTCCGCCATCGCGATGTCAAGCTTGCGTCCGCGGCCGGTGGTGTCGCGCTCGCGCAGCGCGAGCAGGATGTTGATCATCGCCGGATAGGTGCCGCCGGCGATGTCGGCGATCAGCGCGGGCGGCACGATGGGTGCGCCATCGGCGCCCGCGGCGAGCCCGAGCAGGCCGGACTCCGCGACGTAATTCAGATCGTGTGCCGCCACCTGCGCCTTGGGCCCGGTCTGGCCATAGCCGGTGATGGCGCAGTAAACGATGCGCGGATTGATCGCGGTCAGGGCCTCGTAACCCAAGCCCAATCTATCCATCACTCCAGGGCGGAATTGCTCGACCACCACGTCGGCGCGCTCTATCAGCGGGCGTAGCCGCGCGACTGCATCCGCCGCTTTCAAGTCGATCGCCACCGAGCGCTTGCCGCGATTGAGCATGGCGAAGTTGACGCTGTCGCTGCCGAACTTGGGCTGGTAGGAGCGCATCTCGTCGCCCTTGCCCGGACGCTCGATCTTGATCACCTCGGCACCGGCCTCCGCCAGCAGCAGCGTCGCCAGCGGCCCCGGCAGCAAGGTGCTGAAATCGAGCACGCATACGCCTGCGAGCGGCTGACTCATGCCGCCTCCATTCCGCCATCTCGAACGCATACACCGCACCGTCGGCGTCCGGCGGTAATCGTGGTCGGTCGCATCCCCATTACATGGGGCGTCCGATGAGGCGGAGCAGGGGCCACATCGACAAGATGGGGATGCGACCCGAATTCGGACGCATGGGGCCGCCGGCCGCCCGCCGCCTCCGGAGTCAGATCCCCGGCTACCGCCGGGGCTCCTCTTCCGCCCTTCGGCGGCCCCTGCTCCCTGCTCATGCCGGCCCCTTCTTCATAAAACTACGCCCGATCAGTTGGCGGTGGATCTGGTTGGTGCCCTCCCATATTTGGGTGATCTTGGCGTCGCGCATCAGGCGCTCGACGCGATAGTCCTTGCAGTAGCCGTAGCCGCCGAAGAGCTGCACCGCCTCGGTGGCCATGCGCATCGCCAGGTCGCTCGCGCGCAGCTTCAGCATCGAGGCTTCGATGCCGATGTCGTCTTCGCCCGCGTCGATGAGCGCGCCCACATGCCACAGCCAGCGCTCGCACAGCGCGAGCTCGGAGGCGAGATCCGCCAACATGAACTGTATGCCCTGGAACTCGATGATGCGCCGCCCCGACTGGCGCCGCTCGTTGATATAGGCGATCGCATCCTCGAACGCGGCGCGCGCGATGCCCAGGGCATGCGCGGCGACGCTGGGCCGCGATTTGTTGAGCGAGGCAAGCAGTATCTTGAGGCCGTCGCCGGGCGCGCCGAGCAGGTTCGCTCGCGGCACGCGGCAGTTGTCGAACGACAACGCGGCGGTGCTCGAAGCGCGCAGGCCGAGCTTGTCTTCGGTACGCAGCACCGATAGGCCGGGCGTGCCCTTCTCCACCACCAGCGCGGAGATCGACCCTTTCGCATCCGCGATTTCGCTCCACTTGCCGAACACCAGCAGCAGGTCGGCGACATCGCCGCTGGTGATGAAAATCTTGCTGCCGTTGACGACGATGTCGTCGCCCTGCGGTTCGAACCGGGTCTTCATGCCGGTAGCGTCGCTGCCGGCCGCGGCCTCGGTGATCACCAGCGACACCAGGCCGCCTTCGGCCACGCGCGGCAACAGGCGCTGCTTCTGCTCCTCGCTTCCATAGGTGATCACCGGCTTGATGCCGTGGAAGGTGGTGGCCCAGATGATGCCGGTGGACGCGCAGGCCTTGCTGATCTCGCGCACGCAGGCGAGATAGGCGCCGTAGGACATGGGCGCGCCGCCGTAGGCTTCTGGAATGAACATCGCGTTCAGACCCAGCGCATTGATCGCCTTGACATTGTCCCAGGGAAATTCGCCGCTGCGGTCGTAGTGCTCCGCGCGCGGCGCGATCTGCGCGCGCGCGAGGTTCTGCACGCTCGCGAGCAGCATGCGCTCGTCTTCTGGAAGAGTCAGGCAGGCGTCCAGGCGTTCAAGTATGTTCATTTGATCTCTTGTTTAATGCGCGATACCTTGCGCGCCATCGATATAGATCGTTTCGCCGGAGAGGAAGCGCAGGTCCTCGCGGTAGAGCGCCGCAACCAGCCGCGCCACCTCGTCCGCGCTGCCGGGCTCGCCGCGCGGAATGCGCTTATCGAGATACGCGCGCAGCGGCCCCGCGGCCATCATCTCGCGATTCAGGTCGGTGACAATGTAACCGGGGGCGACATCGACCACGCGGATGTTGTCCGCTGCCCATTCGACAGCGAGGCAGCGCGTGATCGCGCCCACCGCCGCCTTCGAGGCGCAGTAGGCGAGGTTGCGCTTGACCCCAAGCTTGTCGAAAAAGGAGCCGATGTTGACGATCAAGCCGCCGCCCGCGCGCACCAGGTGCGGGTGTGCTTCGCGCGCCACGACGAACACCGCAGTCGCGTTGATCGCCATCAGGCGCTCGTAATCGGCGGTTGCGAGTTCCGCGCTTTTGGCGTCCGTATGCAGGCCGGCATTGTTGACCAGGCCGATGAGGCCCCCTGCCCCCTTGGCGGCTTGTGCCAGCGCAGCGCTGACTGACTTTTCGTCGAGTACATCGCAGCGTATCGGCACTAGGCGCGCGCGCAAGTCGCTGTCGCCGGTTTCGGGCACGCCGCCGCTGCGCGTAAGGCAGGCGACGCCGTAGCCCGCGCGCGCCA
This sequence comes from Burkholderiales bacterium, assembly GCA_014860395.1. Taxonomy (GTDB): domain Bacteria; phylum Pseudomonadota; class Gammaproteobacteria; order Burkholderiales; family SG8-39; genus 2-12-FULL-64-23. The sequence continues at coordinate 4,651 of JACZJU010000040.1, forward strand.
GCGCCAGCGCGATCGCCGCGCCGATGCCGCGGTTCGCGCCGGTAACCGCGATCGTGCCGGGCGTCGTAATTTGCGCAGCCATCGCGCTCAGCGGTCCTTGAACTGCGGCTTGCGCTTTTCCATGAAGGCGTTCATGCCTTCGGCCGCATCCCCGGTCTGGAATGCGAGCGTGTTCAGGTCGGCTTCGATCCTGAGCCCTTCGTGCAGCGGCACGTCGTGCGCACGCTTGACCGCGTCTCGCGCCAGGCGCAACGCCGGCAGGCCATAGGCATTGAACTGGCGCGCGTAGGCGATTGCCGCTTCGAGCACATCGCCCTCGGCAACGCGGTGCACCAGCCCGATGCGCAGCGCTTCCTCGGCGTCGAGCGTGCGCCCGCTCATGATGATGTCCAGCGCGCGTGCTTCGCCGATCACGCGCGGCAGGCGCTGCGTGCCGCCGTAGCCGGGTATCAGCCCGAGCTTGATTTCGGGCAGTCCCATTTTCGCGGTGGGCGCGGCGATGCGAAACGTGCAGGCGAGCGCGAGTTCCATGCCGCCGCCGAAGGCATAGCCGTTGATCGCCGCGACCGAGGGCATGGGCAGTTCGTCCAGACACGCGAGTACCCCCTGGCCGAAGGCGGCGTCGCGCCTTTGCTCGCTCATGCTGCGGCCGACGAGCTCCTTGATGTCGGCGCCGGCGCAGAAGGCCTTAGCCCCAGCGCCGGTCACGATCAGCGCGCGCGCGTCGCTCGCGGCGACCTGCCCGAAGGCCTGCGCGAGTTCGCGCAGCACGGCGGCGGACAGCGCATTAAGTGCTTCCTGCCGGTCCAGTGTGATCACCGCGAATTCGTCCTTTCGTGTCAGCTTTACGCTCATGTCGTCCCTGTCTTTTCTACGCTGGTTGGTCGGCGCCGCCGAAGCGGCAGGGTGTGGGTTGGATGCGACTCTCCCGTGCCCAGGCGACGAGTTCGCGTTTCAGGGTCTTGCCTGATGCGGTAGTCGGAAACTCGGTCATCACCAGGTAATACTCGGGCATGTCGTAGCGCGACAGGCCGGCCGCATCCAGGTGCGCGAGCATTTCCTCGGCGCTGGGGCCCGGGGCCGTCATCGGGATGACGGCAAGACAGACGCGCTCGCCCAGGCGTTCATCCGCAACCGAGAACGCCGCCGCCTTGGACACGCCAGGGTGACGGTGGGCGAGGTCTTCGATGCGCGCCGGATAGATGTTGTGGCCGCCGCGGATGATCAGGTCCTTCATGCGCCCGACCACCTGCAGGTTGCCGTTTGCATCGAAGCGGCCCAGATCCCCGCTCATGAACCAGCCGTGCGCATTGAACGAGGACTCGGTCGCGTGCTGGTTGCCGAAATACCCCAGCGTCAGCAGTGCGCCGCGCCCGCCGATCTCGCCGATCTCGCCGGGTGCGACTTCGACATCGGGATCGTCCTGGCGCCAAAGCCGGATTTCGTAGCCGCTGCAGGCGCGGCCGCAGGTTGAGACGATGGTGTCGGCGTCGTCGCCGGGCAGAGTGTACTGGTGTGAGCCGTTTTCGGTCATGCCGTACACGTTCTGCGGCGTGATCCCGATCTTGAGAAAGCTTGCCGCCAGGTCGCGGGGTATGGCCGAGCCCGCCATGTAAAACACTTTGACGCGTCCGAGCGCATCCATGCCGCGCCGGCGCATCTGCGCCAGGGCGTCGATCGCATGGGTGGGCACGCCCATGACGTAGGTCGCGCCCGACTCGATCAGGCGGTCGATGACGTCCGTGCCCTTGGGCAGGTCATTCAGCACCATTTCGAACCCGGCCACCAGCGCCTGCGCCAGGCCCACGGTCGCAATATGGTGAGAAGTCGGGGAGAGGCTCAGCAGCACCGTGCCGGCGTCGTGCTTCCAGTCGCGCACCATCGCACGCCCGTTCGCGAGCAGGGTGTTGTCCGAGTGCATTACGCCCTTCGGCGTGCCGGTGGTGCCCGAAGTGAACGCGAGGTAGGTGATTTTGTCCGGATTCAAATCCGGCAGCAGGCTCGCCGGCTGCGCCGACCCCTGCGGCGGGAACGCATGCGCGCCGGATTTCGGCGCCGGCTCCGCGCGCCCTGCGACACGGTAGACGCGGCGCATCGCCGGCAGCGCGGCCGCCTCGGCGAAAATGTCGCGCCGCGCGGCATCGGCGCCGTAGCCGGGCTGCGCCACCAGCGCCGCGGACTCGATGCGCGCTAGCAGTTCCAGCACTTCGCCGGCGGTGTAGTTCTGGTGCAGGGAGGGATTGCAGACATAGCCGTTGCGTGAGCACGCGAGCAGGGTGACCACCGATTCCGCCCTGCTCGGCAGCCACAGCGAAACGCGCTCGCCGCGCTTGACGCCAGCCTGGTGCAAGTCCTCGGCCATGCTGTCCACCCAGGCGAGCAGCTCGCTCCAGGTGAGCCGGTGCGCCGCGTCGCGCAGCGCGTACGCCGCCGGACGCGCCGCGGCGTGCTCGCGCAGGCGCGAGTACAGCGTGTGCTCCTGCCACAAACCCTCGGCATAGTATGCGCGCGCGGTCTGCGGGTCGTGCAGCGTCAGGATGGTGCTCACCTCGCCTCCGCTAGTGTCCCGTTCCGGAAATAGTTTGCCGCTGTCGCACTTTCGAAGTGCGATGGTCGCGAAAGTTCGCCATGTTCGGCGCCAGGCGCGAAGCGCGACGAGACAGGGTTGGGCACCCGGCGAGGAGCGCGACAAAGCATGGCGTCGAACTGGCGGACTTTCGCAAGATATTTCCGGAACGGGACACTAATGGCCGAATTTTTCCGGGTCCGGCTTGCGCCGCTCTCCGAATGCCTGCGACAGCTCGTGCGATTCGTCGCTTTCCAGATAGCCGCGCAGCAGCAAGTCGTGCGCCATGCGCGCGAGGCCCGCCACGCCGCCGTGGCGCGCGTTGAAGGCGGCCTTGACCGAGGCCAGGGCGAATGGGCCGCGCTCGGCGACTTCCAGCGCCATCGCGCGCGTCGCGGTCGCGAGCTCGGCGTCTGGAACGACCTTGTTGATCAGTCCCAGGTCGAGCGCATCGGCTGCGCTCATCTTCGGGTTGCGGTACCAGATGTCCTTCGCGCGCTTCTTCCCGACCAGGTCTTCCAGGTACCAGGTGCCGTAGCCCGCATCGAAGCTGCCCATCATCGGCCCGACCTGGCGGAACACCGCGCTCTCCTTGGCGATGGTGAGATCGCACACCATCTGCAGCACGTTGCCGCCGCCGACGGCGAAGCCGTTGACCGAGGCGATAACGGGCTTTTGCAGCCGGTCTATGCTCTCGTACATTTCCAGCGTCGGCAGCGTGCCGGCGTAGAGCGTAGTCTTCTCCATGCCCTCCTTGCGCCCGCCGATGCAAAAGAATCGGTCCCCGGCGCCGGTGAGCACGATCACCCGGGTGCGCGTCTCGCGCCTGATGTCGTTGATGCAGTCGCGGATCTCGTGGCACATGCGCGGCGTGAACATATTGCCGTCGTCCGGACGGTTGAGCGTGATGGTGCCTACCGGGCCGTCTTCTGCGTAAAGAATCTCCTCGTATGCCATGGCTCCCTCGTGGTTCATTTTGAAATTGGGTGATGCATCCCCTCGTGCTCCCCTGCATCGCAGGCCATTTCGACGCTTGCGAAATGCCTCTTACACAATCTTTTGTTCGCGCAGCCGGCGGATGTCGGTCTCGTCCAGCCCGAGCAGCTCGCGCAGCACTTCGTCTGTATGCTCGCCCAGTGCCGGCGGCGGCGAGCGGTAGGTTTCGCTGGAGTCGTCGACCCGTATGCCCAGGCCCACCTGCGGGATATCGGTGCCGAACGCAGGCACCGAATATAGCATCCCGCGCGCGTGCAGTTCCGGGTCCGCTGCGACCTCGTCCATCCGGTTGATCGGCCCAGCAGGGACGCGGTGCTGCGCGAACAGGTCCAGCCATTCGCCGCGCTTGCGCTGCCGCAGCACCGATTGAATGTGCGCGACGATCTCGGGGCGTGCCGCGCGCCGGTCCTTATTGGTGCGAAAGCGCGCGTCGGCGCCGTAATCCGGCTCGCCCACCGCGGCCCAGAAGCGGCGCCAGATGCCATCGTTGCCCAGACCCAGCGTAATCGGTTCGTCGGCGGTGTCGAAGCTCTGGTACACCGCCACCACGCTGTCGCGCGCACCCGAGCGCCGCGGCAGCTCGCCCGAGCCCAGAAACGGCACCAGCCGCGGCGCCATGAAGCGCGTCATGCTTTCGACCATGGAAATGTCAATCGCGCAGCCCTTGCCCTCAGCGCGGCGCCGGTACAGCGCGGCGGCGACCGCCATCGCCGCATCCATGCCTGAGAGCAGGTCGGCTGCGGGCGTGCCCACTTTCTGCGGCGGCGCGCCGGCCTCGCCGGTAAGATCCATGACGCCGCTATAGCCTTCGGCGATCAGGTCGTAGCTCGGCAGTTCGCTGCGCTTGCCCTGCACGCCGAAGCCGGTGATCGATACATGCACCAGCGCGGGATGCAGCGCGCACAGCGTGGCGTAATCCACCCCCAACTTCTTCTGGCTGCGCCCGACCTGGTTGGTCACCACCACGTCGTGCTGAACCACCAGCCGGTGCAGCAGCTCGCGCCCCTGCGGCGTGCTGAAATCGAGGGTGATGCTGCGCTTGTTGCGGTTTACCGCGAGGAACCACAGCGACTGCTGCGCGAGGAACGGCGGCCCCCAGCCGCGGGTGTCGTCGCCCTCGCGCCGCTCTATCTTGAGCACGCTGGCGCCGAAGTCGGCGAGCAGCAAAGTCGCATAGGGGCCGGCGATGGAAGTGGTCAGGTCCAGAACGCGTACGCCCTCTAGCAGGCGTATGGTGTCTGCGTTCGCGGCGTCCTTGCGCGGCAGCTGATCGAGCGGCAGCATGTGTTCGGCGCCTCCTCCTCGCCCTCGCCGCTTGCTACTTGAACGGATGCCTGAGGACGATGGTTTCCTTGCGATCCGGTCCGGTCGAGATCATGTCCACCGGCACGCCGCAAATATCCTCCAGCCGCTTGAGGTAGGCGCGCGCGTTCGCCGGCAGCGCTTCGAGGCGGTCCAGGCCGACGGTGCTTTCCGACCAGCCCGGCATCTCCTCGTAAATCGGCACGCAGTCCCTGGTGGCGTCCGCACCCGCCGGGAAGATATCCAGCGTGGCTGCGCCGACGCGATAGCCGACGCCGAGCTTGATGCGTTCCATGCCGTCGAGCACGTCGAGCTTGGTGATGCACAGGCCGGACACGCCGTTGATCTGAATCGAGCGCTTGAGCACGGCGGCATCGAACCAGCCACAGCGGCGCGGCCGGCCGGTGACTGCGCCGAATTCGTTGCCGACCTTGCGCAGCCGCTCGCCCGTCGCATCCTCGAGCTCGGTCGGAAACGGGCCGCTGCCGACGCGGGTCGAATAAGCCTTGGCGATGCCCAGCACATAGTGCAGCATCTGCGGGCCCACCCCGGAGCCGCCGGAAGCGGAACCGGCCACGCAACTGCTCGATGTCACAAAGGGATAGGTTCCATGGTCGACGTCGAGCAGCGAACCCTGCGCACCCTCGAACAACAAGTGTTTCCCCGCAGCCGCCGCGCGGTAGAGCTCCGAGGATACGTCGGCGACCATCGGCGCCAGGCGCGGCGCGAATGCCAGCGTCTCATCGTGCACCTGCTGGAAATCCACGGGCTTTGCCTTGAGATAATGCTGCAGGACGAAGTTGTGGAGATCGAGCGCCTCGCGCAGCTTCTCGGCAAAGCGCCGTGGATCGGACAAATCCTGCAGGCGGATGGCGCGCCGCGCCACTTTGTCTTCATAGGCGGGGCCGATGCCTCGGCCCGTGGTGCCGATCTTGTCCGCGCCCTTGGCCATTTCACGCGCCTGGTCGATGGCCACGTGATAGGGCAGGATCAGGGGACAGGCGCCGGAGATGCGCAGCCGGCTGGCGACGGCGACGCCGACCGATTCCAGCTCGTCGATCTCCTGCAGCACGGCCGAAGGAGACAGCACCACACCGTTGCCGATGTAGCATGCAACACCCTCGCGCAGGATGCCCGAGGGTATCAGCCGCAGGATCGTCTTCTTGCCATTGATCACCAGCGTATGGCCGGCATTGTGCCCGCCCTGGAAACGCACCACGCCCTGGGCGTGGTCGGTGAGCCAGTCGACGACCTTGCCCTTGCCTTCGTCACCCCATTGGGTGCCGACCACCACTACGTTCTTTGCCATGCTCGATCCAAGAAAAGAGAATTTCGGACGCCGTCGCGGCGAATGCGTAACGACACGGAAGACACCGGCTCACCGAACCGGTTTGATCCGCGCTCATCCGCCCTCGGCCACAGCTTCATATTTTCCTCACCACCCATTTACCCTTGCGCTTGACGAGTCCGCGCTCGCAACGCCCCTCGTCGCCTTCGTTCTCGTGCCCCGGCAGATCCTGAATCACCACCTCGCCGGCCCGACGCAGGCGCGCCATTGCGGCCTCCAGCGCGGCCTCGCTCCGGCGCGGCGCGCGGATGCAACCCGGTGCAGGCTCGGCCGGCGCGAGGCGCGCCAGTTCGAGCAGATACAGCGTGAAACCGGTCGCCGGCCGGGCGCGGCCGAACGCCTTGCCAACGCCGTCATAGCGTCCGCCAAGCGCGATGGCATTGGGCAGCCGCGCGCAGTATGCGGCGAACGTGACGCCGCTGTGATAATGATAGCCGCGCAAGTCGGCCAGGTCGATGCTGACGGGAATGTCCTCCATCGCCGTGAGGCGGTCGAGATCGGCGAGCGCGCGCGTGATCGCGGGATATTTCGGCAGCTCGCGCCGCGCGCGCGCGATGACTTCGCGCCCGCCGTACAGTTCCGGCAGCAGCATGATCGCCGCGCGCGTTGCCTTGCCCAGTCCCTTGGTCAAGGTGCGCAAGGCCGAAACATCCTTGGCCTGCAGAGCGGCGAACAAATCAGATTCCAATCCGGAGTTGACACCACCGCGCCGCGCCAGGGCACGAAACACCGCCACGTGACCGATGTCCAGGCGCACCTCGGGCAAGCTGCACAGCTTCAGCGCCAGCGCCAGCAGTCGCTGGATTTCCAGGTCGCTATCGATGCCGGCGTGGCCGTAGATCTCGGCGCCTATCTGCAGCGGCTCGCGCGTGGAGGTCAGTCCGGCGGGCAACGTGTGCAGCACCGAACCGCAGTAACAAAGCCGGGTCACACCCTTGCGATTGAGCAGATGCGCATCGATGCGCGCCACTTGCGGCGTGATGTCGGCCCTGAGGCCCATGGTGCGTCCGGACAGCTGGTCCACCAGCTTGAACGTGCGCAGGTCCATGTCGTGGCCGGTGCCGGTCAGGAGCGACTCGGTGTACTCCAGGAGCGGCGGCATGACCAGCTCGAAGCCATGCACGCGGAACAACTCCAGCAGCTGTGCGCGCAAGGACTCTATCCGGCGCGCCTCCGGCGGCAGGATGTCCTCGATGTATTCGGGCAGGATCCAGTTACGCATGAACGATCACAGGGTGCGGAAGGCGGACGGCGAGTGGTGAAACTCCGGCCATGCTTGCGGCTTCGCTCCTACCCCCCTACTCCTCACTTCGCAAATAACAACAGCAACAAACCCGCGAGCATCGAGGTCAGACCGAAAAACCGGATCTGTCCGTCGCTGAACTGGATAATGCGGCGGAAGGTTTCGCGCCACTGCGCCGGGAACAGGAACGGCAGGATCCCTTCAATCACCAGCATCAGCGCAAACGCCATGAGGAAAGTGCTCGCCATCCCACGGCTCTCCCGCAAACGCTACTTGCCGCCCTTGCCGGGGCCTTTGAGGTATTTGAAGAAATCCGAATTAGGCTCCAGCACCAACAGGTCGCTGCGGTCCTTGAAACTCGAGCGGTAGGCTTCGAGGCTGCGGTAGAAGGCGTAAAACTCCGCGTTCTGGCTGTACGCCTGCGCATACGCCGCCGCGGCCTTGGCATCGCCCTCGCCCTTGATGCGCTGCGCATCCTTGTAGGCGTTGGCGATGATCACCTCGCGCTCCTTGTCCGCCTCGGCACGAATACGCTCGGACGCGGCTGCGCCTTCCGAACGCAACTGGTTGGCCACGCTTTTTCTCTCCGCCTCCATGCGCTTGTACACCGAGTCGCTCACTTCCTGCGGCAGATCCACGCGCTTCAGGCGCACGTCGATGATGCCGACGCCGATCTGCTTTGCATCCTGATTGGCGCGCTCGCGTACGACTTTCATGATCACGTCGCGATCCTCCGACACTACTTCCTGCACCGTATGCTTGCCGAACTCCTCGCGCAGCGTCGCATTGACGGTCTGCGAGATGCGCGTCTCGGCGCGCGCCTCGTCGCCGACGCTCTTGTAGTACTGGCGCGCGTCGATGATTCGCCACTTCACGAACGTATCCACCAGCAAGTTCTTCTTCTCCGAGGTGATATAGCGCTCCGCGTCGGGCGTATCCAGCGTGAGGATGCGCGCGTCGAAGTAGCGCACGTTCTGGATGAATGGCCACTTGAAATGCAGCCCCGGGGTGGTGATCACTTCCTTCACCTCGCCCAACTGGAATACGATGGCGCGCTCGCGCTGGTCCACGGTAAACAGCGTCATACTCGTCAGCACCACTGCAGCCAGGACAAAGGCAAGCACGATTCCCATGCGATTGTTCATCATGGCCGGCTCTCCCTTTGCCTGTCGCGCAGCGCGTCGCGCGAGCGCGCCGCCGAATTTGGATTGGACGCCGGTTCGACCAGCGACTGTCCGGACGGCGTCGCCCCATCAGCCAGCGTACCCCCCGACATCTGCATGATCTTGTCCAGCGGCAGGTACAGCAGGTTGCCGCCGCTCTTGGCGTCGAGCAGAATCTTGCTGGTGCTGCTCATGATCTGCTGCACCGTCTCGATGTACATGCGATCACGCGTCACCTGCGGCGCCTTGTTGTATTCGGTCAGCACCTGCTTGAAGCGGCTCGCCTCGCCCTCGGCGTTGGCAAATACGCGCTGACGATAGCCCTGCGCTTCCTCGGTCAGGCGGGAAGCGGCGCCCCGCGCCTTGGGCACGACGTCGTTGAAATAGGCCTGGCCCTCGCTCTTCTGCCGCTCCAAGTCCTGCTTGGCCTTGACCGCGTCGTCGAACGCGGCCTGCACCTGCTCCGGCGGCTGCGCGTTCTGCATGGTCACGCGGCTGATCGCGATTCCGGTCTTGTAGCGATCGAGAATGTCCTGTATCAGTTTCTGCGCCTCGTTCGCCACCTGCTCGCGCCCTTCGTAGAGCACAAAGTCCATCTTGCTCGCGCCGACCACCTCGCGAAACGTAGACTCGGCCACCTGCAGCACGGTATCGTCGGGCCGCTTGTTGTTGAACAGGTAATCGAGCGGGTCCTTCAGCGTGTACTGCACGGCGAACTGGATATCGATGATGTTCTCGTCGCCGGTAAGCATGATCGATTCCTTCGGCACCTTGGTCTGGACGTTGTTGCGGTAGCCGACCTCGACCGTGCGCACCGAGGACAGATTGACAATTTCCTCAGACTGTATGGGGTACGGAATGCGCCAGCGCAGCCCCGGCTGGGTAGTCTCCGTATACTTGCCGAAGGTAAACACCACGCCGCGCGCCTTCTCGTCTACGGTATAGAAGCCGCTCGCCAGCCATATTGCCAGCACCAGTGCGATCAGCAGGCCGGCACCGCCGCCGATCTGGCGCATGCTCGGCGGCCGCACAGAGGGACCGCCGCCGCCGCCTCTGCCGCCCAGCACACCGTTCAACTTCTGATTGAAGTTGCGCCACAACTCGTCCAAGTCCGGCGGCCCGTTGCCTCCGCCCTTCTTGCCCCATTGCGGGTCATTAAGTGACATATGTATCCTTTTGGTGATGCTCTGGTTCCCGATTGGCCGCTGCGGACTTTTTCGCGGCCGCGACTTCTGCCAGGGCAGTCCTGAGAAAATCCAGGCCGGCGCCGGTCTTTGCGCTCAAACTGACCCGGCAGATTTTACCATACTCGTCACGCTCCAACCCCGGCAAAACCGGCGTCAGGTCGATTTTGTTCCACACCAGCACCTGCGGGATTGCATCCGCGCCGATCTCGGCGAGCACCGCGTTGACCGCCGCTATCTGCGGCACACGCACGCCGCTCGACGCGTCGACCACGTGCAGCAGCAGATCGGCATGGATGGTCTCCTCCAGCGTGGCGCGAAACGACGCCACCAAACCGTGCGGCAGATCGCGGATAAAACCCACGGTGTCCGACAACACCAGGTTGCCCGCTCCTTCCAGGTACATGCGCCGCGTCGTGGTGTCGAGCGTGGCGAACAGCTTGTCGGCGGTGTAGCTGCCGGCGTGGGTGAGCGCGTTGAACAGCGTCGACTTGCCCGCATTGGTATAGCCCACCAGCGACACCGACAGCACCTCGCCGCGCACGCGCGCGCGCCTTTGCACGTCGCGACGGCGCTTGAACTGCACCAACTTGTCCTTGAGCATCTTGACGCGCTTGCCGATCAGGCGCCGGTCAATCTCGATCTGGGTCTCGCCCATGCCGCCGAGAAATCCGCCCCCGCCGCGCTGGCGTTCAAGGTGAGTCCAGCCGCGCACCAGACGCGTGGACGCATATTCGAGTTGCGCCAGTTCGACCTGCAGTTTGCCCTCGTGACTGCGCGCGCGCTGCGCGAATATGCCCAGGATCAGTCCGGTGCGGTCCAGGACCGGGCATTCCAGCTTTTTTTCCAGATTGCGCTGCTGTGCCGGGGAGAGTTCGTGATTGAACACCACCACCACCGCTTCGTGCTCGCGCACTGCGGCGGCGATCTCCTCCGCCTTGCCCGAGCCTGCGTAAAGCGCCGGATCAGGCCGCTGCCGCTTGCCCTGGATCAGGGCGCACGGCTTCAGGCCGGAACTCTCGACCAGCAGCCGCAACTCGTCCAGGCTTTCGCTGTAGCCGTCGGCACCGAAATCCAGGCCGACCAACACAGCCGCATCGGCGCGCCCGGGGCGCTCAGACATCGCGCGCGCCGGTGGCGAAGCAGCCGGACTCAGCTATCGGAAGCAGGGTGTTCGTAGGAAATGGTGACCGCGCGCGCCGGCACGACGGTGGAGATGGCGTGCTTGTAGACCATCTGCGTAACGGTGTTTTTCAGCAGCACCACATATTGATCAAAGGATTCAACCTGGCCCTGGAGCTTGATGCCGTTGACCAGATAGATGGAGACCGGCACGTGCTCTTTGCGCAACGTGTTTAGAAACGGGTCTTGTAACAACTGCCCTTTAGTGCTCATCGTGCCCCCCACAACTTTGTTGTTGAATTGCTACTGTAATTGATTTCTCTGTCATTTTCCACCACGGAATGCACATGGGGGCGCCCCGCTACTTTTTCAAGTAAGGATTGGTCGAGGTCTTGAATTGCACTTTCAACGGCGTGCCCTGCAAAGAGAATTCCTCGCGAAATCGCCCTTCCAGATAGCGGCGATAGCTCTCGGGCACGGCATTGAGCGCATTGCCATGAATGATGATCAGCGGCGGATTCATCCCGCCTTGATGGGCGTAGCGCAGTTTGGGCCGGATCAGCCCCTTGCGCGGCGGCTGCTGCCGCTCTACCGCGTCGATCAGCACGCGCGTAAGGCGCGGTGTCGGCAGTTTGCTCATGGCGGCGCGATAGGCCTCGTCAATCGAGGGCAGCAAGCCGGACAGGCCGCTGCCGTCCAGGGCCGAAATGAAATGAATGCGGGCGAAACTGAGGAAACCGAGCTTGCGTCCCAGATCACGCTTGACGCACTCGCGCCGGTAATCGTCCAGGCCATCCCATTTGTTGACCGCCACCACCAGCGCGCGTCCTTTCTCCACGACATAGCCGGCAATATGCGCGTCCTGATCCGAAATCTCGGCCTGCGCATCCAGCACCAGCACCACCACGTTGGCCTGGTCCACCGACTGTAGCGTCTTGATTACTGAAAACTTCTCCAGCGACTCGAACACCTGGCCGCGGCGGCGCAAACCTGCAGTATCGATCAGCGTGTAGCTGCGTCCGCCGCGCTCGAATGGAACCTCGATGCTGTCGCGCGTCGTGCCCGGCTGGTCGAACGCGATGACTCTGTTTTCGCCCAGCAGAGCATTGATCAGGGTCGATTTGCCAACGTTGGGGCGGCCGATGATTGCAATGCGCGGATGGTCCTGCACCTGCTCTTCCTCGGACTCCGGCTCGAACCCGGCGAGCGCGAGATCGACGAGGTCGTTCACGCCTTCGCCATGCGCGGCAGAAATGGCGTAGGGCGTGCCCAGCGCGAGTTCGTGGAATTCGGCCGTGACCACGCCGGTATTCATGCCTTCGGCCTTGTTCACCGTAAGCAACACCGGCCGCCCGGTCTTGCGCAGCAGGGCGGCGATGTTGCGGTCCTGCGGCGCCAGCCCCTGGCGCACGTCGACCATGAACAGGATCACGTCGGCTTCGGCGATGGCCTGCAGCGTCTGCTTCGCCATCTCGTGCAGGATGCCGTCTTTCGCCACCGGCTCAAAACCACCCGTGTCGACCACGAAAAACGGCCTGCCGCCCACCCGTCCTTCGCCGTAATGGCGGTCACGTGTCAGCCCCGGGATGTCGGCCACGAGCGCGTCGCGGCTGCGCGTGAGCCGGTTGAACAGCGTGGACTTGCCGACATTGGGCCGGCCGACGATAACCAGGGTAGGTTTCATGCGTGCGGAATCAAGCGCGAGGGCAAGGTGGCCCGAGAGAAATCAAACGTTCTCCCCCTGGCACGCTCCGCGTTCCCACGCTTGACGCCCGTACTATTGGGTGCTGAAGGCATACAGCCCGCCGTTGCGGGTCTGTACCAGAAAGCCGCCGTTGGGCAGGCTGACCGGATTGGTGCTGACCGGGCTGCCGTCGGTCGCTACGCGGCCGACGAATGCGCCGGACTCGCGCTCGAGCAAATGCACATAGCCCTGGACGTCGGCGACCACGATCTCGCGCCCCAGCGCGAGCGGCGCAGACAGGTTGCGCAGCTTCAGCTTGTCCTGCCGCCACATACTGGTACCACTGGAGCGATCCAGCGCATACACCATGCCTTTATCGTCGCTGACGAAGGCGTAGCGCGCATCCAACGCCAGCCCGGACGTGCTCGACATATCACGCCCCCACATAGCCTGGCCATTGCCCAGGTCAAAACAGCCGACGCGGCCCTGGTAGGCCACCGCGCAGACATCGCGACCTGAAACTACCGGCAATCCGATTACATCGGTCACACGCTCCAGTTCGGTGGTGCCGCGCGGCAGGGCGACAGTCGCCTCCCAACGCACCGCGCCATCGGAAAGATTGATCGCGACCAGCTTGCCGCCGGCAAATCCCGCGTAGACCACGCCGTCATGAATGGTAATTCCGACTGGCGAGCGCACGGTCAGAGCCGGCGTGGCACGCTGGTAGTACCACTTGCGCTTGCCGTCCTTAGCGTCCAGGCCAAAGATGCGGCCATCGGCGCTGCGCACGACGACCACGCCTTGCGCCACTTGCGGCGCAGCCAGCACTTCGCTGCTGACCTGTGCCTTCCATAGCGCAGTGCCGCTGCTGTCGAATGCCAGCACCTCGCCCTTGCCACTGCCCACCACCACCAGTCCGTCGCCGGCGCCGACACCTCCGGTCAGCGGCTCCCCGGCGCTGATGCGCCACAATTGTTTGCCGCTGGCCGCATCCAGGCGCGTGATCGTGCCGTCGCCGGCGGCCGCATACACGCTGTCACCCGCCACTGCGGGGCTGAATATCGATTGTTTCGAACTGCCGACATTCGCCTGCCACAGCGGGTTAACCTTGATTGTTTGCGCGAACACCGGCAAGGGCGCCATTTCCTCTGCGATATTGCTGCTCCCGCCACAACCTGCAAGCGACAGCGCTGCACCCAGTATCGCGACGATTGCAGATACGCGCCTCATTTCTCCGTTCCCAACGCATCCAGGCGCAGCTGGATCGATCCGCGCAGCCCGCCATCTTTGGCATCCGCCTTGTCCAGCGCGGCCTTGTACGCAGCGCGCGCCTCTTCCTTCTTGCCCTGGGCGACGAGAACATCACCTCTGCCTGCGAGGAACAATGCGTCGAACGCCGCGCCGTGCTCGGCATCGAGCACCTTCAGCGCCGCGTCATAGGTCTTTTCATCCAGCATGACGCTGGCAAGCCGCAGGCGCGCAATATCCTGCAGTCCTTCGTCCCTGGCGTTTTCGGCGACCCAGGCGAGCTGGGCGCCCGCGGTTTTCAGGTCGCCGCTCTGATAGTGCGCCTTGGCCGACACCAGTCCCGCCATGGCGGCGTATGCCGTGCGCGGATAGTGCTGCAGAATCTCGCCGGCACTTTCGCGCACCTGCTTCAGGTTGCCCGCGCTGGCTGCCTTCTGCACGACGTCATACAGGCTAGACGCCTGCACTGCCTGGTTGCGATGATAGTAGTTCCAGCCCTGCCACGCGGCGAGCACGATAAGCACCAAGCCGACGACGGTCGTCACCAGAGCGCCGTTTTCCTGCCACCACGCCTTCAGCGCAGCCAGTTGTTCCTGTTCTTCCAGATCGTATGTAGCCATGGTTCCAGTCCTTAAACTATATGAGGGGATGCTTCTCCTAACGCACCCCTAAATGAAGGCCATTTCGGTAATTCTGAGATGGCCCCTATTCTTCATCCAAAAACAATAGATTATTTACGGTATCGGGCAGCATCGCGCGCGCCACCCGCACCTGCGCGCGCTCCTGACGCAGGTGCTTCACACTCGCCTCGTCGTTGGCCGCCTCGTCTTCGCCCAGGATCACGGCGAGCACGGCGCCGCTTGCATCGGCTTTTTTCATCTGCGTCTTGAAGCTGCCGCCGCCGCAGTGCTGCATCACCGACAGGCCGTGGTTGCGCAACTCTTCGGCCACGCCGAAGGCCATGCGGTCGGCGGCGCTGCCCTGGTGCACGACGTAGACCTCGCAGTGCGCCGCGGGTTCCAGCGCGCGGGCCTCCTGCATCAGCGCCAGCAACCGCTCCAGGCCCATCGCGAAACCGCAGGCCGGCGTCGGCTTGCCGCCGATTTGCTCGAACAGTCCGTCGTAGCGCCCTCCGCCGCACACCGTGCCCTGTGCGCCGAGCCGGTCCGTGACCCACTCGAATACGGTGAGATTGTAGTAATCCAGGCCGCGCACCATGCGCGGGTTGATGCTGTAGGGAATGCCGACGTCCTTCAATACCTGCTGCACCCCTTCGAAATGCGCCAGCGAGGCGTCACCCAGGTGATCGAGCAGCCGCGGCGCGGATTCGATGAGCGGCTGCATCAGCGGGTTCTTGCTGTCTAGCACGCGCAGGGGATTGGTATGCAGGCGCCGCTTGGCATCCGCGTCGAGCTCATCCTCGTGCGCCTGCAGGTACTCCACCAATTCGGCGCGGTGTTTCACGCGCTCCTGCGGGCTGCCTATGGAATTGAGCTGCAGCTTGATATCGTCCAGCCCGAGATCGTCCCACAGCCGCGCGCACATCAGCAGCAACTCGGCATCCACATCCGGACCGGCATATCCGAGCGCTTCGGCGCCGACCTGGTGGAACTGGCGATAGCGTCCCTTCTGCGGCCGCTCGTGCCGGTACATCGGTCCCATGTAATACAGCCGCTGCGGGCTGCCGTAAAGCAGATTGTGCTGGATTGCCGCGCGCACCGTGGACGCCGTGGCTTCCGGGCGCAGCGTCAGCGCCTCACCGTTCAGCTCGTCGACGAAACTGTACATCTCCTTTTCGACGATGTCGGTGGCCTCGCCGATGGCGCGGCGAAACAGGGCGGTAGGCTCGAGCAGCGGCGTGCGCAGGTTGCGATAGCCGTAGCTTTGCAGCCAGGATCGCAGGGTCTCCTCCAGTTCTTCCCAAAGTGCCGCCTCGTCCGGCAGGAT
>JACZJU010000250.1 GCA_014860395.1 Burkholderiales bacterium
CGTTTCCCTGGCGGACGGATGTAAGTGTAAATGACAAGCCTTCAGAGGGAAGCGAATTTCGGCAGCCACTGAATTGGGGGATATACAAGGGGGTGTGCCCCCTTGTTCAACACCCTGTTAGGCCGCAGCCTTGCCCCCACCGCCGGCCTTGCGCGCCTTCACCTCGGCTGGGCGCATGCTCGCCGCAAGCTTGTCGAGCACGCCGTTGACGTACTTGTGGCCGTCGGTGCCGCCGTAGGACTTGGCCAGCTCCACCGCCTCGTTGATCACCACCCTGTAGGGCACGTCGGACACATGTGCGAGTTCGAATGCGCCGATCAGCAGCACGCCGCGTTCCACCGGGGAGAGCTCATCGACGGGACGGTCGAGCAGGGGAGCAAACGCGGCTTCGAGCTCGGCCGCATCGGCGATGACGCCGACAAGCAGCTGCTCGAGATAGGCCTGGTCGGCCTGATCGTAACCCTTGAACTCGGCCAGGTGCGCACGGATCTCGTCGGCATGCTCCCCGGCGAGCAGCCATTGGTACAAACCCTGCAAGGCCAGCGCGCGCGCCTTATGCCGTGCGTTTTTCATTCCTGATTTCCCTGGCGAGGTTGGCCATCTCCACCGCCACCTCGGCGCAATCGCCGCCCTTCTGCCGCACCCGCGCCAGAGCCTGCTCCTCGGTGTCGGTGGTGAGTATGCCGTTGGCGATCGGCACGCCCGCGTCGAGCTGCACCTGGGTGACCCCGGCAGCGGACTCGTTGGACACGACCTCGAAATGATAGGTATCGCCGCGCACCACCGCGCCCAGCGCGATCAGCGCATCGTAGTGGCCGGTGGCGGCGAGTTTTTGCAGCGCGAGCGGTATTTCCAGCGCGCCGGGCACGCTCGCCAGCGTGATGCGGCCCGGCGCGACCCCCAGAGCGGCGAGGCGCTCCAGGCAGGCGGCGAGCAAGCCGGCGCCGATCGCCTCGTTGAAGCGTCCGCGCACGATGGCGATGCGCAGATCCGCACCCTGCAAACCCGCTTCGATTTCCCTCATTGCCCCGCCTTCGCCGCGCGCTGCGGCTGCACGTACTCGGCCACTTCCAGGTTCCAGCCGGCCATGCTGGGCATTTTGCGCGGCATCGCCATCAGCCGCATCTTGCCTACGTTGAGGTCGCGCAGGATCTGCGCGCCTATGCCGTAGGTCAAGAGCTCCACTTTCGCCGCCGGCCGTGGCTTGGCCGCGCGGGCTGCGCGTTCGGCGAGCTGCACCGCGCTTTCGGCGCAATTGAGCAGGACGACCACGCCGCTGCCGGCCGCCTCGATCGCCGCCAGCGCCTCATGCACGCCCCAGGAATGCGTCCCCGGCGCGGTATCGAGCAGGTCGAGCATGGAAAGGGGCTCGTGCACGCGCACCAGCGTCGGGATATCTGCGGCTATGGTCCCGCGCACCAGCGCCAGGTGGGTCGCGCCCGAAATCTTCTCGCGATAGGCGATCATGTGAAAGCCGCCATGCTCGGTGCCGATGTCGCGCTCCGCCACCCGCTCGACCAGCGACTCGTTCTGGCTGCGAAAATGTATCAGGTCGGCGATGGTGCCGATCTTCAGGCCGTGTTCCTTCCCGAACTCGATCAGATCGGGCAGCCTCGCCATGCTGCCGTCGTCTTTCATGATTTCGCAGATCACTGCGGCGGGCGTGAGCCCGGCCAGCGCGGTCAGGTCGCAACCGGCTTCCGTATGCCCGGCGCGCACCAGCACGCCGCCCGGCTCGGCTGCGATCGGGAAAATATGCCCCGGCTGGACGATGTCCTCCGGCTTTGCCGCCGGCGCCACCGCCACCTGCACCGTACGGGCGCGGTCGTGCGCCGATATCCCGGTGGTGACCCCGGTGGCCGCTTCGATCGAGACGGTGAACGCGGTGCCGTGCGAGGAGCGGTTCTCCTGCGCCATCGGCGGCAGCTGCAGCTGGCGGCAGCGCTCCTCGGTCAGGGTAAGGCAGATCAGACCGCGCGCGAACCTGGCCATGAAGTTGATCGCCTCGGGGGTGACGAAGTCCGCGGCGAACACGAGATCACCCTCGTTCTCGCGGTCTTCCTCGTCCACCAGGATCACCATCTTGCCGGCTTTGATATCGGCGATGATTTCCTCGGTACCACTGATATTTAGGTTCGATTTTTCGTCGAACAGGCGATGCACCTGGTTCATTTGACGGTACTCCATTCGTGACCCGTCAATTATAAGTGCTTATGGCAGAAATAAGGGAGTCAGACGGGAAAGGAAAGGGCCCACTGCTTGTTCCTGGCTTCGTTGGAGCTTACTTCAAAATGAGGGGGAAACACCCCCTCATATTCCCCTAAGTCAGGGGCCATTTCGGTAATTCTGAAATGGCCTCGTAACTTCGTTAGTAATCCAGATATTGCATGCCCAAGCCGACGAAGGGCGGCTCCCGACCGACCAGCGCCTCCAGCATGATCAGTTCCGCATCGCTATGATTCTTCACCGGCGCAACTTCGATCATTTTGATCGGCATCTCGCCGTGGGCGTAGATGTAGCGCGGCGCGTCGTGATGAGTAGTGCTCACCGTCTCCTTTGCTGCTGGCATGTTGCTGGCCTGCAGGTCCACCACGCCGTAGCAGGTGCAGACGTAGGTGCGCTCAGCTTCGGCTTCAATGTAAATCCCGGTGCCGCGGATGCCTATGGTCGCAGTGGCGGTGCTGATGCTGCGCTTCCCGCGGCCGAACACGGACAGCAGCTTGCCCGTGACCAACCGCAGCGACGCAATCAGTATCCCGCTGCCCGCGGTATGCAATTCACTGTTCTCGCGCAGCAGAAACGCGTCCTTGCCGACGACAAACACCGCCAAGCCGCCGGCCGCCGTCACGACGCTGTCGCCGGGCGCCACCATAGCGCCCATCGTTGCGACGCGGCCGTTAATCAGCACTTGGCCTTTGCCCATCACCACGCCGCCGGGCTGTTTGCTCGCAGCCAGCACGTCGCGCAGCAGCAAGGGCGCAATTGCGCCACCCGCCAACGCGCGCTTGAGCCATTCGCGCCGCCTAAGCGTAATGGTATCGCTGTCCCGGTTCATCGTCGGCCCGCCCAGAAGGTTTTTGCAACATGAGGGGATACACCACCTCATGCTCCCCTAAATCTGGGGACATTTCGGTAATTCCGAAATGGCATCTTACTTGTCCCGCAGTTCGCGACGCAATATCTTGCCTATCGGCGTCTTCGGCAGGCTGTCGCGGAATTCCACGTACTTCGGAATCTTGTAGCCGGTAAGCTCGCGCTTGCAGTGCTCGATCACCGATTCCTTGCTCAGGCCGGGATCTTTCTTCACGATCACCACTTTCACCGCCTCGCCCGATTTGTCGTCGGCCACGCCCACCGCCGCGCACTCCAGCACGCCGGGGTGCGTCGCCACCACGCTCTCGATCTCGTTCGGATATACGTTGAACCCCGACACCAGGATCATGTCTTTCTTGCGGTCGGTGATGGTGACATACCCTTTGGCGTTGATGTAGCCGACATCGCCGGTCTTGAGCCAGCCGTCCTGCAGCACCGTGGCGGTTTCCGCGGGCAGTTGCCAGTATCCTTTCATGACCTGCGGTCCGCGGATACAGATCTCGCCGGTGGATTTCTCGATGTCGCCTTCGCCGGTCCACACTGGCAGTTCCTTGAAATCGTCGTCGCGAATAGAGAAGTCGGTCGAGGATAGCGGCAGTCCGATGCTGCCGTTCCACGGCGTGCCCAGCGGATTGATGCTGGCCGCGGGCGAGGTCTCGGTGAGCCCGTAGGCCTCGGTGAGATAGTGGCCGGTGACCTGCTGCCATTTTTCCGCCACCGGTTTCAGCACCGCCGCACCGCCGCCGACGACGACCTTCAAGCCGGAAAAATCGAGCTCGCCGAAACCGGGCGTATGCAGCAGCCCGTTGAACAGCGTGTTCACGCCGGTCAGTACCGACCACTTCCATTGTCTCAGTTCCTTGACGAACGCCGGCAGGTCGCGTGGATTGGTGATCAACACATTGACCACGCCCAGGGTCATGAAGTACAGCGTCGTCGTCAGGCAGAAGATGTGATACATCGGCAGGGGTGAAATGACGATTTCCTCGCCGTCCTTGAGGTTGCCGCCGATCCAGGCACCCGCCTGCTCGACGTTGGCGAGAATGTTGCGGTGGGTCAGCATCGCGCCCTTGGACAATCCGGTGGTGCCGCCGGTGTACTGCAGAAAAGCAATATCCTCCTGCGCGAGGCTAACCGGCTTGAGCGCGGCACCGGCGCCGCGCGCCAGAGCAGCGCGAAAGTCGATTGCGCCGTCGATGCGCCAGTCCGGCACCATCTTCTTCACCCGCTTGACGACAAAGTTGACGATCCAGCGCTTGGGCACGGGCAGCATGTCGCCCAACTGGGTGGTGATCACATGCTCGACCTGGGTCTTCTGCAGCACCTGCTGCAGCGTATTGGCGAAATTCTCGACGATGACCATGGCCTTGGCGCCGGAATCCTTCAGTTGATGCTCCAGTTCGCGCGGCGTGTACAGTGGATTGACATTCACCACCGTCATGCCGGCGCGCAGGATGCCTATTATCGCGACCGGGTACTGCATCAGGTTGGGGCTCATGACGGCGACGCGCTCGCCCTTGCTCATCCCGGGCAGGCTTTGCAGAAACGCGGCGAAGTCGCGGCTGCGCCCATCCAGCTCGGCATAGGTCATGCTGCAGCCGAAATTGCTATAAGCCGGCTTGTCGGCAAATTTGCGGCAAATGGTCTCTACCATTTCCGGAATCGAACCGTAGCGGCCGGCGTCGATCTCCGCCGGTACGCCCGGCGGGTATTCCTTCAGCCAGATCTTCTCGGTCACGGATTTCTCCCTATTTGGACAAGCGTGATCATTTGCACGTACGATCGATGCGTGCGCGCATCTCCCTTTGCCGGCGCGTGAACTGATCGAGCACCTCTTTATCAGCCCCGGACTTGATTCGCCGGTCTACGTCGGCCAGTTCCTCGGCGTAGTTCTGGCACTTGGCCTGAAGTACCGCCTGCTCGCGCTCCCGCCGCCTGGCTGCGCTTTCCTGCTGTTCCTGCGAATCGGCTTTGGTCGCGGACAGTGCGTCCGCGTCGATCTTCGGGCCCGCGCAGGGCCGCTCCTGGAATTGATTGCCGCAGCGGTACATCCTATTTTGCGCCAGCGCCAGGCTGCAAGCGCAGGCCAGCACAAATGCCACAATCAGTCGCACCATGATTCGCTCTCCAGAACGAGTTCTGCAACGCCGCGCGGCGTTGCCCTCTCCGGCTACCGATATATCCAAACCTGCAGTCGGTCCGAAGCCGTGCCGCCATGGTACAGCTTCGACCGCTGCCGTTCCAGTACGGCGCAGCGGCCGTTCATTCTAGGATTGCAATGCCCGCCGCAGCCGCTCGCGCATTGCCTCGGCATGATGCTCGTCGTAACCCCCGCGCTCCAACCCAAGAGGAATCGAGCGCAATGCCAGTTCGCAGTAAAGATGCAGGGCGTCAGGGCCGATGCGCGCAAGTTCGGCGAGATGTTTCTCCAGCGTACCGATATCGCCGCGCGAGTAGGTCCCCGCGAGACCCTGCGCCAGACCCGAACGCTCGACCGAGGCCGCTGTGCCGCGAAGCAGCGGCAGCAATGCGCGTATCGTATCTTCGCGATCGACGCCGAAACTCTGCCACAGCCCGGCCGCCTCGTTCAGCAGGGTGATGACGAAACCCGCAGCGTAATGCGCCGCTGCGTGATAGCGGGCGCGGCAGCCGGCCGGCAGGCGCAGCGTACGGCAGCGCAGAGACTGCGCCAGCTGTTCCAGCTGTGGCAGCAGCGGCGCTTCGGCCTCGATTGTGATAGTGCAGCCCGGCAGTCCGGCAAGCGCCACTTCCGGATCGGCAAACAGCTGTAGCGGATGAAAACCGCCGACCTTCGCGCCCGCAGCCGCGGCGGGGGAAAGCGCAGCCACCTCGGTTGCCCCGCTGCAGTGGATAACGGCCATGTCCTCGCGCCATTTGAGACTGGCGGCGACTGCGGCGATCGCATCGTCCGGAACGGTGACGAAAACCAGGTCGCTGCAATCGACCACGTCCTGTGCACTCGCGAGCGCCCGGCACCCGGCAATCCTTGCCGCCAGTTGTTCGGCCGAAGCCAGGCTGCGGCTGGCGGCGGCGAGGACGCGCTGCCCGCTCCGCGCCATGCCCCAGGCCAGTCCTTTGCCTACACGGCCGGAGCCGACGAAGCCGATGCGAGGCAGAATGTTGTTTTGCTGCTGCATTTGATTCCCCCATCGCGATTGCCCAAGCCTACGCTGCCTCAAGCGCGCAGGATTGCGCAAACCTGAACAATATCAATCTCGCTTCAACTGCACCAGCAGCACGCCGGCCAGCGCAATGGCGCCGCCGCCGAACGACAGTGCGCTGGGCACTTCGCCCAGCCAGACCCAGGCGATCGGAAACGTGAGCACCGGCACCAAATAAAGCGAGCTCGACACCTGGGCCACCGGCAGGCGCGCCAGCGCATACGACCAGAGCGCGAAGGCCAGCGCCGCGGGAAACAAGGCCAGAAACAACAGCGCCCAATTTGCCGACGCCGGCGCGGCAGCGATGCTCGCCGGCAATCCGGGCGCGAACACGCAAAGACCCAGGGTAGCGGCGACGAAATAATACGCTGTAACCGGAACCGCGGGCAGGCGCGCGAGCAGCGGCTTTTGCACCACCGAACCCAGGCTGAACGCGAGAGCCGCCAGCAGCAGATAACCCGCCCCCGGCTCGAAGCTGAGATCGGCGGCGCCAGCCTCGCCCGAGGCGATCAGTACGGTGCCGATGAAACCCAGTGCAATGCCGGCAACAGCCCGGGCGCCGAGGGGCTCGCGCAAAAAGAAATAGCCGAACAAGGCGGCCAGTATCGGTACGGTATCAACCAGTACCGCAGCCGGACCGGAGCTCACCGTACGCATGCCGAAGTTAAAACCCAGCTGATACGCCGTGCCGCACAACAGCCCGGTCAGGGCCAGGGGAAACAGATCGGCGCGACGCGGCAGCGGCGCACGCACCAGAATGCAATAGGCGAGCAGGACCAGCGTGGCCAGAGTGTAGCGGGCAAGCGCCAGCTGTCCAGGCGCATAGGCCGAAAGCGCGATGTGCGTCGCCGGAAACGAGGTCGCCCACAGCAGCAGGGCCAGGCCAAGCGCCGCGAGCGCGCGCCGGTCCGCAGTAGACACGCCCCTGTTCGCCACTAAGCGCCTATTTCGCAATGAGGGGATATCTCCCCTCATGCTCCCCTAGATCGGACCGCTGCAAAAATCATTTTGCAGCGGATGCTACGCACTATGTTCCGTTTCCTTGCGCGCGCGCAGCTGCTGGGCGAGATCGAGCACCGCCTGCGCCAGCGCGATTCCGTCATCGGCCGTACGCATGATCGTCGGCGCCACCGCGACTTCGATGCCGCAGGAGCGAATGCCCTCGGCGGCCGCCTCGTCCGTGCTGTCGATCACGAATGCGTCGATCAGCCGGTAGTATTCGAGCGCCACCCTGCGCGCCGATACCTCGTGGCCCAGCTCCTGCATCATCTTTCCCGCAGCGCCCTTGAGCGCTCGGTCGCCGACGATGGGACTCACTGCAATTACCGGCACGCCGCGTTCGCGCAGGAGTTCGCGCATGCCCTGCACCGCCAGGATCGGCTGTATGGTGTGGTAGGGGTTGGCGGGACAGAGTACGATCGCCTCCAAGTCGGGCGCGTACATCGCTTCCAGAACTTCGTCGGGAATACGCGCCACATCCGCGCCGGCATACAGAAAGCCTTTCACCACAGGCTCGCACTCGAGCACCGTGAGGTATTCGTGGTAGCTCACCTCCCCGTCAGCGGTGAGCACCACCGTGCGTACCGGGTCGTTGCTCATCGGCAGGACGCGCGCATCGATGCCCAGCTTCTTGCAGAACCCCAGAGTGACCTGGCTCAGCGGGCACTCCTGCCGCAAGGCCTCGGTGCGCAGCAGCGGTAGGGCGAAAGAGCGGTCGCCGACGCGCACCCGATGCTCCGAGCCCAGGCGATGCAGCATGTCATGCAGCACGTAGGTTTCGCCGGTGGGTTCCCATCCGGCCGCCGGGCTGGCAATGCCGCCTAGCGTGTACAACATGGTATCGATGTCGGGCGAGAACGCCAGACCGAATACTTCATGGTCGTCGCCGGTATTGACGATGACGGCGAGGTCCTTGCCGCGCAGGCGGCGCAAACCCTCTGCGAGCTTCGCACCGCCCACCTGGCCCGACAACGCGACGACTGTTCCCATTGGGATTCCCGCTTTTGTTTCCCGAATTGTAGACGACACGGCCGCGGTACGCGCGCAAGGCGAATTTCGCCGCCGCCGGAGAAGCGCCCCGACTGCCTGCCCGCCGCTTCCGCTATACTCAAAACCGATCTTACGGCTGGCGCTGAAACACCCCTTCCATCCCTGTGCCAAAAAGGATACTGCACATGCTTGCTCAACCAGCAAGATTCGCCGCCAGCATTCTATTGTGCGCGGCTTTGTCGCTAAGCGGCGCGATTTCAGCGGCTGCCGCCGAGTTGCGCATCGGCCTGGCGGCCGACGTGACCTCGCTCGACCCACATTTCCTCAATGTCGCACCCAACAACAACGCCGCCTGGCACATATTCGATGCCCTGGTGCACGTGGACGCGAATGCCCGCCTC
>JACZJU010000251.1 GCA_014860395.1 Burkholderiales bacterium
ACGACAGCGTGTGGGCCAGTCTAGTGCGCATGTTGGCATCAGTATGCCAGCGAATCGTGGAGAACCGATGGAGATCGCCCCGCAATTGCTCCACATTCGCCGGCCAGACTGTCAGGCATCCGGGCCGAAGCCCGCCACCCAATGGAGTCATACCATGCCCCACACACTCTCGCGCTCGACGCGGTCGCATGTTCCCGCCCTGGCCTTGCTGGCGCTTGCCTTGTGCAGCGCCAGCGCCCTGGCACAGCCCAAACCCGGCGACGCGCCAAGCGGCGACCGGCGCGGCCCGTCGGCTGAGGCACTTGCCGCTTGCATTGCGCTGAAGGCAGGCGACGCCTGCAGCTTCACCGATGACCGCGGTGCCGCCAGCGGCAGCTGCTGGGCGCCCGAAGGCAGGCTGCTGGCCTGCCGGCCGAAGGACGCGCCGGCCCCCGGCGGGAACGCCCCCGAATCCACCAAGCAATAGGGCAGATCTTTATGAACACCGGCTCACGGCCTGTGCATTACCGGCGTTTCCGTCCCCGGCTGCGCACGCGCTCGGCGATCGCGCTGGCGCTGTCGACGTTCGGCGCCCTGGTGGCCTGCAGCAGCGGTGGCGACTTGACCGCCCCGACTTCGACCACGACCGCAAGCGCCGCGGTCGCCGAATACATTTACATGCACAGAGTCTTGAGCAGCTCGATCTCGGCCAACCTCACCAACTCGGGCGCATGGCCGTGCACGGGGACGACGCGCGCGCTGTCGATCAACGGTGGCAGGTACTTGCCATGACCCGTTCGACGATTGGCGCGCTGGAGCGCGAGGTGCTGCTGCAGTTCCTGATCGAGGCCGTGGTGCTCGCCGCGCTGGGCGGGGCGATCGGCATCGTGCTGGCCACCTGCGCCTTGATCGGCCTTTCGGTCTTGATGAGCGTGCCCTATGCGTTCAACCCCGGCGTCAACCTGCTGAGCTTCGTCTTCTCCGCCGGCATCGGCGTGCTGTTCGGCTACTTCCAGGCGCGGCGCGGCTCGATCCAATCGAGGCGTTGCGGCATGAATGAGCTTTCTGCAAGCCCCACATGAAGCCGATCCAACGGTCTCTGCTCGTCGCGCTGGCCCTGCTCACCGGCCTGTGGCTGCTCGCCGGCACGCTCATGCCGCAGCCCTTCACCTACTTCTCATTCCGCGCGGCGTTCATGCAGTACAGCGGCGCCGTCGCCATCGGCGCAATGAGGCTGTTATGACGATTGGATCAAGACAATGACCATCAAGAGCATCCATGGCTGCATCGGTTGCAAGGAATGCGTGAAGTCCTGCCCCTGCGACGTCATCCGCATGGAACATGGCAAGGCGGTCATTGCTTACCCCGCCGACTGCCAGATTTGCCATCTGTGCCGGATGTATTGCCCGGTCGACGCTATCGAGATGGCGCCGGAAAAATCCATTCCGGTAGTCCTGCCGTGGGGGTAGATATGAAACTCACCGCAAGAACTCACGCGATCATCGCCGCGCTGGCGGTTTTCATCGGCCTGCCGCTCTTGTTCTACGCCCTCGGCCACGTCCCGCGCCGGTCAGTCCTGAAGGAATCGATTTCGATCCTGACGCTCTTGGCGTTTTCGATGATGCTCGGCCAGTACTTTCTGGCACGCAGCAACGAGACCTTGCTGAGCCTGTTCAAGCCGCCGCAAGTCCAGAAAGTCCACAAGTACATCGCCTACACGGCGGTTTGCGTGATTCTGATCCATCCCTTCCTGGTCGTGCTGCCGCGCCATTTCGAAGCGGGGGTGAAGCCATGGGACGCCTTCGTCACCATGCTCACCACCTTCGACAGCCTCGGCATCCTGCTGGGCCTCACCGCATGGCTTTTGCTGCTGGTGCTGACCACGACCGCGTATTTCCGCGGGCGACTGATACCCCGGTTCACCCAACGCTATCGCGGCTGGCGCTACTTCCATGGCGGGCTGGCGGTCACCTTCACCGTATTGGCCCTTTGGCACTCGATCGAACTGGGCCGCCATACCGACATCGCCATGTCTGCCTTTTTCGTCACGCTGGCGCTGATTGGTTTCGCATTGCTGGCCCGACACTACTGGGGCGCGCCAGCGAAAAAGCCGCGCACCGACCCCGTTTCCGCAGGAGCTTCGATATGACCGCGCCGAATGACCTTCCCTCGCTAAGCCGACGCGAGTTCCTGGCGCTTTCCGCCACGACCGCCGGGCTGGCCGCACTCGGGCTGACCGCCTGCGCAGACAACCACGTCGAAATCGACGTGGACGCCGTCACGAATGCCGACCATTCCACCGACGTCTTGGTGATCGGCGGCGGGATGGCGGGACTGTTCGCCGCGGTGAAGGCGCATGACGCGGGGGCCGCCACCCTGATCGTGTCGAAGGGGAGGCTGGGCTCCTCGGGCCTGACACCCTTCGCCAAGGGGTTCTTCGTTTTTGACCCTGCGACCGAACCCGGTTCCATCGACGATTTCGTCGCCGCCGTCTCGCGTTCCGCCCTGGGCACGAACAACCCGGTCTACACCCGTCAATTGGCCGAGCATTCGCTGGAGCGTGCGCGTGAACTGCGTCAATGGGGTTACTTCGATCAGACGCTGGCCAACCGTCCCTTCATGCGGCCGATTGACGAGCGCAAGATACCCCTGCTCGAACGGGTGGTCATCACGCATCTCATCAAGGAAGGCGGTCGGATCGCGGGGGCTGCCGGGTTCCGGCTAGACGCCGAAGCGACCATCACGATTCGGGCCAAGTCGGTTATCCTGTGCACCGGAGCAGGCGGCTTCAAGCCCAGCGGCTTCCCCGTCTGCGACCTAACCCACGATGGGACGGTGATCGCCTACGAGATCGGCGCCAAGGTGACGGGCAAGGAATGGAACGACGGCCACTCCACGCGCAGCAACAATCCCGCCGCCTGTTACGACAACTGGGGTGACATGTTCGGTCGCATCCCTTCGACCAACGGCGTCGAGGTGCATCACGATCTGGGCATGGACATCAACTACCGCGCCTATGTGATGGGGAATCCGGTCGAAGGCGGGCCGGGCTCAGCGCAGCCGACGAAAGCGGTCGTGGGCGGGCCTTACGTGCCCGAAGAGTTTCAGCGCAGCGGCCCACCCGCGGGCGGTCCGCCCGGCCAAAAGGGAGGCGCTCCCGGTGGTCCGCCTTCGGGTAAGGGTAAGGGCGGCGCACCCGGCGGGCCGCCGCCCGGGTTTGCCGCCAGTGCGAACGTCGGCGGAGCCTCGGCGGGCATGGCCATCCACAAGTCCGAAGGGCTGGTGCCGACAAACGACCGGTGCGCCTCCAACATTCCCGGACTCTATGCCGCGGGGGATGCGCTCGGCAGCCACATGGCGGGCGGCATCTATACCCAAATTGGCTCGTCGCTCGCCGGCTCCGCCGTTCAGGGCGCCATCGCAGGCGAAGCGGCGGCGGAATATGCGCGATCGGTGACGGCCCCCTCGATTTCCGCTGCGCGAATCGCCGAGGTCAAGAACGAAATCCTAGCCCCCCTGCGGCGCGAAGCAGGTTATGGCCCGGCTTGGGTCACCCACACGCTGCAAGGCGTCATGATCCCGAACTTCGTCCTCTACATCAAGAAAGCCTCGATGATGCAGGCCGCATTGGCCTACGTCGAGGAATTGCGCGACCACCATGCGCCTATGCTGCGCGCAGCCAACATGCACGAACTGCGCCTGGCGTTCGAGACCCGCAACATGATTCTCAGTGCCGAGATGAAGCTGCGCGCCTCGCTGATGCGCACCGAAAGCCGGTGCAGCCACTACCGGCTGGATTACCCGGATGTCGACGATGACAACTGGCGCGCGTGGATCAACATATACCGAGGTAACGATGGGGTCATGCGGCTTGAAAAACAGCCATTCGATGCCTGGCCTGAACAAGCTTGAGTTTGGCCGGGATTGGCAAAGGATTCCTGTCACGTTGCCGCGCTCTCTGCTTTGCCCGCTTGGCGCTCTGCTCTGACTTTGCGCCTGCTTCGCCAACCCGTCAGCCGTTCGACGGCTCCCGTGCATGGCGCCGTGTCGACCGTGCCTACTTATGGATCTCTAGATGAAATACATCGAACTGGCCTTTGTCGTCATCTGCGTGGTGGCGATTCTTCACGCTTTTGGGCGCAGGTTGCCTGTGCCGATGGCCGTGCTGCAGATCGCGGCCGGCGTTGCGCTGTCGGCGGTCGCCACACTGGACGACCTGCAGGAACAGACTTCGCTGCTGTTCGTGATGCTGGTGCCGCCGCTGCTCTATATCGAAGCGTGGCAGGTGCCCAAACGCGAACTGCTGCAGTCCATCAAGCCGGTGCTCGGTCTGGCGATCGGGCTGGTCGCGGTCAGCACCGTGGTCGTCGGCTATGGGCTGCACGCCCTCTTGCCCGAAGTGCCGCTGGCCATCGCATTCGCACTGGCGGCTGCGCTGGCGTCGACCGATACCGTGGCGGTCAGCAACTTCGCGGGCCGGATCCCGCTACCGCCCCGGCTGCGGATCCTGCTCAGCGGTGAGGGCCTGCTCAACGATGCCGTCGCGCTGGTCGTCTTCAAGGTCGCCGTGGCGGCCGCTGTCACGTCGCACTTCCACGCCGGAGACGCCGCGGTCTCGCTGCTGACGGTCTCGGCGGGGGGACTCGTCATCGGAACGGGTGTTGCGCTGGCGGCTGGCGCACTGCGGCGCGGCCTGATGTCCGCTACGCCCGAAAGCGTCAGGATCGACACGATTCTCTCGCTGCTGATCCCCTACGCGGCCTTCCTCGCGGCCGACCAGCTGGGGGTCTCCGGTGTGCTCGCGACCGTGGCCGCCGGGCTTTGGGGCGGCGTGCTCGACCGCAGGCACCTGCGCGCCACCACCCGGCTGAACGGCATCGCCCTGTGGGGCGCCGTGACGCTCAGTCTGAACGGCGCCGTGTTCGTGATGCTGGGCCTGGTCATGCGGCAGGTCTTGCATCGCATCGACGGCTACAGCCGGTGGCATCTCCTCGGCTACGTGGCCCTGCTGACACTGGCATTGTTCGCCTTGCGTCTCGCGTCGACGATGCTGCTCGCCTGGTGGTCGCGTCGCCATGGGTCGGCCAACAGCGAAAGCCTGCCCAGCTTCACGATGCAGGTCGTTGCCGTCCTGTGCGGCGTACGCGGATCGCTGGCGCTCAGCGCAACGCTCTCGATCCCGCTCGCGACCGCCGCCGGCACCGCCATGCCCGGACGTGATCTCGCTGTCTTTCTCGTCGCCGGCACGATCGGGGCGATGCTGCTGATAAGCGGCGTGGTGATGCCATTCCTGAAGGTCCGCCCGGCGGCCGACGGCACGACTTCCCTGACCGCGCGAGGCGTCCACCAGGCGATCGCCCGGGCCGCACTCCTTGCCATCGACGGCGACCCGCTCGCGGCCGTCTCGCCCAAGGTCCGCGAATGGGCGGCGACCTGGAAGCGCCTGTACGAGAGCCGGTTGGCGGCGCTGGAATCCCCCGGACAGGCGACGAGCGCACATCGGCGCGACCTCACGGCACAACGCGAACTGTCGATGAACGTCCTGCTCGCGCAGCGGCGCGAGCTTGCCCGTCTGCAGAGCGTCGGTGCATTGAGCCACGCCGTCCTGCAGGCGGTCGAGATCGAGCTCGACCTCGCCGAGATTGCGCTGGACAAACTCGATTGGCGAGGGTCCGAGCCCGCCTGACGTCGTTGGAACCCCCCGTGGAATGCGGGGGAATGTGGGGCGTGGCAACGATCGAGTGACGACCGCGCGCCCCGTTCACGGGCTCTGCCACATTGCAGCCAACCAGACGCTAGCGACCTCGCGGGCTCTGTGCCCGGACTCAGAGGTACTGCCAACGTTGCCTGCGCGCGAGAAGATAGATTCGGCCAAACGCCTGCTGACCGAAGCCACGAAACGGGCCTCGCGACCCATGGGGAACGAAGACGCCCGCAGACCCTGGCGTCGGCGATGCGACGCTCAGCCGCCCGTCGACTTGCGTACGGCGCGCACAGTGTTCGGCCAGGCATAGATGGTCACCACGAGGCTGG
>JACZJU010000252.1 GCA_014860395.1 Burkholderiales bacterium
CGTGGTGTATCACCATCGCGGCGGCTACCTGAACGGCATCTGCAACATCGTCACCTGGGGCATGCCGCAGCATTCGGTCTATCTGTGGACGCTGCCGATGTTCCACTGCAACGGCTGGTGCTTTCCCTGGACCATGGCGGCCAATGCCGGCGTCAACGTCTGTTTGCGCCGCGTCGACCCGGTGCAAATCTTCCGCCTGATCAAGGAGCATGGGGTCACACACTACTGCGGCGCGCCTATCGTGCATACCGGCCTGATCAACGCCGATCCGAAGCTGCGCGAAGGCATCACGCACAAGGTGTCGGCGATGGTCGCGGGCGCGGCGCCGCCGGCGGCGATGATCGAGGGCATGGAGAAAATCGGCTTCGACCTGACCCACGTCTACGGTCTCACCGAGACCTACGGCCCGGCGACGGTGTGCGCCAAACACGGAGAGTGGGACGCGCTCGACATCGGAGCGCGTGCCGAGCGCAACGGCCGCCAGGGCGTGCGCTACCTGATGGAAGAGGGACTCGCGGTGATGGACGGCGAGACGATGCAGCCGGTGCCCGCGGACGGCGAGACCATGGGCGAGATCATGTTCCGCGGCAACATCACCATGAAAGGCTATCTGAAGAACCCCAAGGCGACGAAGGAAGCTTTCGCCGGCGGCTGGTTCCATTCGGGGGATCTCGCGGTGATGCAGCCCGACGGCTACGTCAAGATCAAGGACCGCTCGAAAGA
Organism: Burkholderiales bacterium; assembly: GCA_014860395.1. Taxonomy (GTDB): domain Bacteria; phylum Pseudomonadota; class Gammaproteobacteria; order Burkholderiales; family SG8-39; genus 2-12-FULL-64-23. The sequence continues at coordinate 724 of JACZJU010000252.1, forward strand.
CATCATCATTTCCGGCGGCGAGAATATTTCCTCGCTCGAGATCGAGGAGGCGTTGTACCGCCATCCGGCGGTGCTCGCCGCGGCGGCGGTGGCGCGGCCCGACCCGAAATGGGGGGAGACGCCCTGCGTGTTCGTCGAGCTGAAGCCGGGCGCGCAGGTGACGGCCGAGGAAATCATCGAGCATTGCCGCGGGCATCTGGCGCGCTTCAAGTTGCCGCGCGCCGTGGTGTTCGGCGAGTTGCCCAAGACCTCGACCGGCAAGATTCAGAAGTTCGTGCTGCGGCAGCAGGCGAAGTCGGCGCAGGCCATCGAATAGGAGCCGCCGCGCATGCGGCGGCTCACGACGTTCCCCTCGCCCTTCAGGGAGAGGGGCTAGGGGTGAGGGTGGGGCGCAACACAGGAGCTGAAATCATGAATGCAAATCCAGAAGCAGTGGCGGCAGAACCCCTTTTGCTGCGGCAGGACGAAGGCGGCGTTACGACGCTGACGCTCAACCGGCCGGCGCAGTTCAATTCGCTGTCGCAAGCGCTGATGAGCGAGCTGCAGGCGGAGCTCGAGCGCATTGCCGCTGACGAGAGTGTCCGCGTGGTGATCATGGCGGGTGCCGGCAAGGCGTTCTGCGCCGGTCACGACTTGAAGGAGATGCGCTCCGACGCATCGAAAGCCTTCCAGCAGAAGCTGTTCCGCCAGTGCAGCAAACTCATGCTCACGCTGGTCGGCATGCCGCAGCCGGTGATCGCGCGCGTGCACGGCATCGCGACTGCCGCCGGCTGCCAGCTCGTGTCGATGTGCGACCTCGCCGTCGCCTCCGACAATGCGCGCTTCGCCGTTTCGGGCGTCAACCTGGGTCTCTTCTGCTCGACGCCCTCGGTGGGGCTGTCGCGCAACCTCGGGCGCAAGCAGGCGCTGGAAATGCTGCTTACCGGCGATTTCATCGACGCGCCGACGGCGCTCGCACGCGGGCTGGTGAATCGCGTCGTGCCGCCGGAGCAGCTCGACGCCGAGATCAGGAAGCTGGTCGATTCGATACTCGCCAAGACGCCGGTGGCGATCAAACTGGGCAAGCAGGCGTTCTACCGTCAGCTGGAGATGGGCCTGGAGCACGCCTACGACCTGGCGAGCGAAACCATGGCCTGCAATATGATGGCCGAAGACGCGCAGGAAGGCATCGATGCCTTCGTCGCCAAGCGCAAGCCCGAGTGGAAAGGACGTTGAGCCTTCTGTCTGCGCTGATCCTGGCGTAGACGCCATGTCGGAAGCTTTGCGCCCGGTGCATTCGAGCCTGCCACTGACGGTTGCCGCGCGCATCGTCGACGAGGCGATTGCCGTGCGCAAACGCGAGGGACTGCTGGCGCTTGCGGTGGCGGTACTCGATGCGGGCGGGAACCTGGTCGCGTTTCAGCGCGAAGACGGCTGCGGCGTGCTGCGCTTCGATATCGCTTTCGGCAAGGCCTGGGCTGCGCTGGGCATGGGCATGTCGACGCGCCTGATCCGCGACCGCATGGCTGAGCGTCCGGCCTTCCAGAACGCGCTGGCCGCGGCATCCGACGGGCGCTTCATTCCGGTTCCTGGCGGCGTGCTCATCCTCGATGCGGCTGGAGCGGCGATCGGCGCTGTGGGCATCAGCGGCGATGCTTCGGCCAAGGACGAGTATTGCGCCATCACCGCAATCCAGGCCGCGGGTTGCGGCAGTGATCCCGCCGAGCCCGGTCAGAAATGGCGCGAGGCCGGATTGTAAGGAGCGGTCGGGAAATAGGATCAGCGTAACATTTCATGAGACGAATCCCGTCGCCAGCGGCCGGCTCGACCTTGGTCATGTCCGCGCCATCGCAGTTGCGCCGCGCGATTAGGCGCGGCGATCCCCAGGCTCAGATCGGACACGGTCATCTCGGAGCAGGGGTGCCTGCCTCCTGGCTTAAATAATGCCCTTGGCCGCGAGCGCGGCTACAGCCTGCTGGTCCAAGCCGAGCAGGCCCTGCAGGATTTCCTGCGTGTGCTCGCCCAGCGTCGGCGGCGGCACGGTGTATTCCACCGGCGTTTCGGAAAAGCGCATCGGGCTGGCCACGGTCGGGCAGGGGACGCCCGCGGGCGTAGGGATTTCGACCTTCAAGCCCCGGTGCTGCACCTGCGGGTCCTCGAACACCTGCTGCATGTTGTTGATCGGGCCGCAGGGCACGTTGGCGGCTTCCAGTGCCTCTATCCACTCGTGCATGCCGCGCGTTTTCATGATGTCGGCAATCATCGGAATCAGCGATTCGCGGTTGACGATGCGCCCGGACATCTGGCGGTAGCGCTCGTCCTCGGCCAGTTCGGGGTGGCCGGCCACCTTGCACAGGCTGGCGAACTGGCTGTCGTTGCCGATTGCGAGGATGATGTGCCCGTCCTTGCACGGGAACACCTGATAGGGCACGACGTTGGCGTGGGCGTTGCCGTAGCGCTTGGGGATATTGCCGGAGACGAAATAGCCGCTGATCTGGTTGGCGTTGAACGCGACCATGCAGTCCAACAGCGCCATGTCGATGTACTGGCCGCCGCCGCCGCGCTCGCAATGAGTTATGGCGGCGGTGATTGCGAGGCTTGCGTACATGCCGGTGAGGACATCGGTGATGGCGATGCCGACTTTCTGTGGGCCGCCGCCTGGAAGGTCGTCGCGCTCGCCGGTAATGCTCATGAGTCCGCCCATGCCCTGGAACACGAAGTCGTAGCCGGGGCGCGGCGCGTACGGGCCGGACTGGCCGAAACCGGTGATCGAGCAGTAGATCAGCCGTGGATTGATCGCGCGCAGTTCTGCGTAACTCAAGCCGTAGCGCGCGAGCGTGCCGACCTTGTAGTTTTCGATCAAGACGTCGCACTTCGCCGCGAGCTCGCGCACGATCTTCTGGCCCTCGGGCTTGGAGATGTCCAGTGTGATGGACTTCTTGCCGCGGTTGCAGGAGAGATAATAGGACGATTCGCGCGTGTCCTTGCCGTCCTTGTCCTTGAACCAGGGCGGCCCCCAGCCGCGCGTGTCGTCGCCGGCGCCGGGGCGCTCGACCTTGATTACTTCTGCGCCGAGGTCCGCGAGGTTTTGGGAGGCCCAGGGTCCGGCGAGGACACGGGAGAGATCGAGCACACGGATATGCGAAAGCGGGCGGGGCATTTATGTTCCTTGATGCAGTTGCGTAAGAATTCGTTTCGAAATGGGGCTGTGACCCTTAGCGCGGCAGATTCAGCACGTAGCGGGCAAGTATATTGCGCTGGATCTCGTTGCTGCCGCCGTAGATGGACGTGGGCCGCGCCTTGTAGAACGACGCAAGTACCTCGATGCGCTCGCCGCCCATCTGCACTACGCCGGCCAAGCCGCCGCAGTCGCCCGCGGTTTCCATGATCAGGTCGGCGATGCGCTGGAAGGTTTCGGTCGCCCAGATCTTGAGCAACGACACTTCCGGGCCGAGCGGCTCGCCGCGGCCGACGATGGCGGCGAAGTGGCCGTAGATATCGGCGAGATGGGCCACGTCGAGCTGCAG
>JACZJU010000253.1 GCA_014860395.1 Burkholderiales bacterium
GATTTCGGCGTGATTTCGACGAGTTCGTCGTCGGCGATGAATTCCACCGCTTTCTCCAGCGTGAGTTCGATCGCCGGCTCCAGGCGCACGGCCTCGTCCGTGCCGGATGCGCGCACGTTGGTCAGCTGCTTGCCCTTGATCGGATTGACCACGAGGTCGTTGTCGCGCGAGTGGATGCCGACGATCATGCCTTCGTACAAGGCTTCGCCGGGCGCGACGAACATGCGGCCGCGCTCCTGCAGCTTCCACAGCGCGTAGGCCACAGCGGTACCGTCCTCCTGGCTGATCAGCACGCCGTTGCGGCGCTCGTCCATGTCGCCCTTGACCGGGCCGTAATCGTCGAAAATATGACTGGCGAGCCCGGTGCCGCGCGTCAGCGTCAGGAACTGCCCCTGAAAACCGATCAGCCCGCGCGCCGGAATGCGGTATTCCAGGCGCACGCGGCCGCGGCCATCGGGCACCATGTCCTGCATGTCGCCTTTGCGCCGCCCCAGTTCTTCCATCACCGCGCCCTGGTTGCCTTCTTCGACGTCGACCGTCAGCAATTCGTAGGGCTCCTGCTTCACGCCGTCGATTTCCTTCATTACGACGCGCGGCCGGCCTACGCCCAATTCATAGCCTTCGCGACGCATGTTTTCCAGCAGGATGGTCAGGTGCAGCTCGCCCCGCCCGGAAACGATGAACGTATCGGAATCATGGGTGAACTCGACCTTGAGCGCGACGTTGCTCTTGAGCTCGCGCTCGAGGCGCTCGCGGATCTGGCGGCTGGTGACAAACTTGCCCTCGCGGCCTGCCAAGGGCGAGTTGTTCACCATGAAATTCATGGTCAGCGTCGGCTCGTCCACGCGCAGCAGCGGCAGGGCATCCGGTTTCTCCGCCGCGCAGAGGGTTGAGCCGATGCCGATTTCCTCGATGCCGTTGACCAGCACGATGTCGCCGGCCACCGCCTCCTCGGACACCACGCGTTCCAGGCCTTCGAAGGTCAGCACCTGGTTGATGCGCGCCTTGATCGGCTGCGAATCCGGGCCGTTCATCACGACCACGTCCTGCAGCGGCTTGATGCGGCCGCGCGAAATACGGCCGATGCCGATCTTGCCGACATAGCTCGAGTAGTCGAGCGAGCAGATCTGCAGCTGAAGCGGGCCATTCGGATCGTCTTCGCGCACCGGCACGTGCTTGAGAATGGCGTCGAACAGCGGCCGCATGTTGAACTTCTGGTCGTCCTTCAATTCGTCGATCGACTTCGGCGCGTCCTTCATGTCGGCGGCCGCCCAGCCATGCAGCGCCGACGCATATATCACCGGGAAATCGAGCTGAGCCTCGGTCGCACCCAGCTTGTCGAACAACTCGAACGTATGGTTCACCACCCAGTCCGGCCGCGCGCTGGGGCGGTCGACCTTGTTGACGACAACGATGGGCTTCAAGCCCAGCGCCAACGCCTTGCGCGTGACGAAGCGCGTCTGCGGCATCGGGCCCTCGACCGCGTCGACGAGCAGAAGCACGCTGTCGACCATCGACAGCACGCGCTCGACCTCGCCGCCGAAGTCGGCGTGACCCGGCGTGTCGACGATGTTGATGTGGGTGCCTTCGTAGGTGACGGCGCAGTTCTTGGCGAGGATGGTGATGCCGCGCTCGCGCTCGAGGTCGTTGGAGTCCATCACCCGCTCCTGCACGTGCTGATAGGAGGCAAAGGTTCCCGACTGCCGCAGCAGCTTATCGACCAAAGTGGTCTTGCCGTGGTCGACGTGGGCGATGATGGCGATGTTGCGTATTGGGCGGGTCATGTGGAAACAGTCTAAAGAGATTCGCAGGTCGTGTCGCGAGCCGGCATGAATAACATACAGGGGCAAACAAGCGCTTGCCCGCCTGAACTCACTCGAACCTAGGTTGAAATACCTGAACCAGAACTGCCCTAAGGGCTGCTTTGGAAGGCAAGAAAATTCAACATGTTAGCAGATTTTACACGAATAAGCCCGGATTTCGAGCTTGCTTGTATAATCCCCTGCCTCCTCGCCACATCGAAGTCGCGATATTTATCTACGTCAAAACATGTAGTTACCTGGAGAATCCGGTTGCAGCGCTTTCAGGCCAAACTCGAAACGCCGTTCGCCTTGGTGGGGGTGCGCACCGAGGGCGCGGCGCTTGCGGAGATCGTCTATCTGCCGCGCAGTGCCGGCAGCCTGGCACCCGCAAACGCGCTCGCCGAGCAGGCCTGCGCGCAGATCGAAAAATATGCCGCCGACCCCAGCTACCGTTTCGAGCTGCCGCTGAAGCAAATCGGCACCGCCTTCCAGCGCCGCGTGTGGGAACTGATCGCGTCGATTCCCTGCGGCGAAACGCGAAGCTACGGCGAGTTCGCGCGGATACTCAAGAGCGCGCCGCGCGCAGTAGGCCAGGCCTGCGGCACGAATTATTTTCCGCTGGTGATCCCCTGCCATCGCGTCGTCGCCGCAAACGGCATCGGCGGCTTCGCGCATAGCAGCGGCGGCTACCTGATCGAGGTCAAGCGCGCGCTGCTGGCGCATGAACAACATGGTGGATATGATCGATGACCACGGAATTGAGCGTGACTTTCATGGCCATCTGCAGCGGCGAATACCCTCCCCTCCCTTGCAGGGCGCGCGACCCGCTGCATCGGGTCGCCGCTCGGCGAGCGAGCAGCATGCTGCCCGAAACCCTCGCCTCGCCCCCAACCATCTCCCGCCCAGGCGGGAGAGGGAGCGTTCCCTCGCCCCGCTTGCGGGGAGCGGGCTAGGGTGAGGGGAGAGGCTGCGACGCGCGATCGCCATGACTGAAAGCGACGCCGCCTTGCTGGACGAGTTCTGCGACCATCTCTGGCTGGAGGATGGACTGTCGAAAAACACGCTCGAAGCCTACCGGCGGGACCTGACCCTGTTTGGCGACTGGCTGGCGCGCGAGCGTGCGCGCGGGCTGCTCGATACGCGCGAAGAAGACCTGTCGGCGTATTTCGCCTATCGCTACACGCAGGCAAGGCTGCGCGCGAGTTCCCAGGCACGGCTGCATTCCAGCCTGAAGCGCTTCTTTCAGTTCGCCCTGCGCGAGAACAGGCTTGCGGCCGATCCGACGCTGAAGCTGGACACGCCGAAAAAGCCGCAGCGTTTTCCCAAGTCGCTCACTGAAGCCGACGTCGAGGCGCTGCTGGCGGTTCCGGATGTGGAATCCGCGCTGGGACTGCGCGACCGCGCCATGCTGGAGATGCTCTATGCCACCGGGTTGCGCGTGTCCGAACTGGTGGCGCTGAAGCTGATCGAGATCAACCAGGACATGGGCGTGGTGCGCGTGTTCGGCAAGGGCAGCAAGGAACGCATGGTGCCGATGGGAGAGGAAGCGTCGGCTTGGCTCACGCGCTACCTGAAGGAAGGGCGGCCGCGGTTGCTCGCGCGAGCGCAGTCCGACGCCGCCTTCGTCACCGCGCGCGGCGGCGCGATGACGCGCCAAGCCTTCTGGTATCTGATCAAGAAACATGCACGCGCGGCGGTCCCGGGCAAGCCCATGTCGCCGCACACGCTGCGACACGCCTTTGCCACGCATCTCTTGAATCACGGCGCCGACCTGCGCGTGGTGCAGATGCTGCTCGGCCATGCCGATATTTCGACCACGCAGATCTATACGCATGTCGCGCGCGAACGCCTGAAACTGCTGCACCTGAAGCACCATCCGCGCGGATAGCGGTACGCTGCGTCTTGTTGAGTACTGTCGCAGGCCACCGAAGGACTTGCGCGCTGCGCGCGCCAACCGCGATTCTTGTACAGATAAGAAACGCATCCGTACAAGAATCGCGGTTACGGTTAGCACCAAGGACGTCGTGGGGTTTCATACGAGATCGTTGATTGCGTGCGGATGTGCTTTTCATCCGTACGCAATCAACGATCCACGCGAACGGCTTCTCGTCCGCGCAAAATCGTTTTTGTTGCCACGCATAAAGAACCTCTACACGTGGAATGACCATGAGCAAGAAAGAGCATGTTTCCGAAACGCCGGCGACGGCATTCCTGAAGAAGCACGGCGTCGCCTACACCGAGCACGTCTATGCGTACGAGGAGCATGGCGGCACGGCGGTATCGGCGCGCGAACTGGGCGTGCCCGAGCACGAAGTGGTGAAAACCCTGGTCATGGAAGACGAAGCGAAGCGCGCCTTCGTCGTGCTGATGCATGGCGACCGCAAAGTCTCGACCAAGAATCTGGCGCGGCAGATCGGCGCGAAAAAAGTCGAGCCATGCACGCCCGAGGCCGCCAACCGTCATTCGGGATATCTAGTGGGCGGCACCTCGCCTTTCGGCACGAGAAAGCACCTGCCGGTCTATGTCGAATCGAGCGTACTCGGCCTGCAGAAGATCTACATCAACGGCGGCCGACGCGGCTATCTGGTTGGCATCGACCCCGGTGAGTTGGTGCGCCTGCTGGGCGCCAAGGCCGTCGAGGTGGCGCTGGAGGGCTAGAACCGTCCATCAGGATCGCCGGCCTTCGATCCGATTTTTGCCTGTCCGAAAAGCAGATTCCTCGCGTCCCTCGGAATGACAGCGTCGCGACTATTCGAGACGATCTACTTCTTCTTGCCCCTCTCGATGACCACACCGACGCGCCGCGCGCTGCGCTGGGCACCGATCTTGGCGATGCTGACGCGTGTCCAGGGCGCGTGAAACTCCTCCAGAAGAATCTGCGCCACGTGCTCGGCCAGGTTTTCCACCAGGCCATAGTGCTGCTCGACCAGCACGCTACGGATGCGTTCGATCACAACCGCGTAGTCGATGGTATCGGCGACCTTGCCGCTCTTGAATACGCGGTCATCGGGCAGCGCGATCTCCAGGTCCAGCTCCACCGTCTGGGTGATGGTTTTCTCGCGCTTGTAGATGCCGATGCGCGCATCCAGCCTGATCTCGCGCAGAAAGATGATGTCCATGTCGTTGGAAAATGGGATGGAAGGGCTAGGGCCGGATCGGGTTCCCGCGTAAAATGCGGGCGGCACATTCTAACAGGCCCGCTGAGATGGCGAACATAGTCTTCGTAATTGCAGCCTATCTAATCGGCTCGCTTTCGTTCGCCGTGATCGTGAGCCGGCTGTTCGGGCTGCCCGATCCGCACAGCTACGGCTCCGGCAACCCCGGGGCGACCAACGTGCTGCGCACCGGGAAGAAACTGGCCGCAGCGCTGACGCTTGCGGGCGACACCGGCAAAGGCGCGCTGGCGGTGGTCCTGGCCAGGTATTTCGCCGCGGATTATGGCGTGGACACGTCGGGTATCGCGATGGTCGCGCTGGCGGTTTTCCTCGGCCATGTCTACCCGGTGTTTTTCCGCCTCAGGGGCGGCAAGGGCGTGGCGACCGCGCTGGGTATCCTGTGCGCCGTCAACCTTTGGTTGGGCCTGGCGACGCTGGGAAGCTGGCTAGTGATCATGCTGTTCTTCCGCATGGTTTCGCTTGCCTCCATCGTCGCTGCGGTGTTCGCGCCGTTCTACACGGCTTGGCTGTTCGGCACGGCGAGCCCGCTGCTGCCGGGGGTGCTGGCGATAGCGGCACTGCTGATCTACAGGCACAAGGAAAACATCGGGCGCCTGCTGGCGGGCACCGAAAGCCGAATCGGCGCCAAAAAGCCTGGGACCACAGGTAGCTGACGAGGCTGCATGCCGTCCGACTTCCAATCCTGCCGCGCCTGCGGCGAGGCCGTATATGTACGCGCAAAACGCTGCCCAAATTGCGGCGCGCCCACATCGTGGCGCACCCGCCTGCGGTCGAAGGCATTTCCCCTGCTGATTCTGACGCTTGTCGCACTCGTTGTGGTCGGCGTCCTGTTGTATGGCTGGCCGGACGAAACTGTTCCGGAAGCGACCGTCAGTTCGGAACTAGGTAACCCGCCGCAGGCATCGGCGCTACCGATGCCGCCGCCGGCGGCAGACAATCGGCCGCTTCCGCCGCTACCTGATCTCCCGCCCGCGGCCCCCGGTGCCGCAAACGCCGATACCGCACAGACAGCCGCAGGTTTGGAGCAGCGCGACACCGAACGCGCCGAGGCCGTCACCGTGCGCGGCAAGCGCATCGAACTGGGCATGAGCGCCGATCGCCTGTTCGAACTGGTGTCGAGGCGCGATTTGCTTCGCCAAACCATGGAGCCCGATCCCTTATACCCGCCCAATCTTCGATTCCTCAAGTATTACCGCGTCGACAATCAGGAATTTGCGGTCGAATTGCGCAGGGCCAAGCGCGATGCGCCGTACACGGTGACTTCCATTCATATCGTGCGCGCCGGCGACCGTTCCAGCACGAGGCGGTGATGACCGGACGCGCAAGGGCTGCCCGGCGAGCGGCCCGGCATCGTCGGCTATTGCTTTTCGGGAATAAATAGCCTAAATTGGAACTAAGCAAAATGTGCTTTTGGCCAACGAATTTCGAGTCGACCGCTGCGGTTGTCGCGGCATCCCTCGATCAGGAGCAGAAATGAAAAAGACACTACGCCCGATTCTCCTCGCGCTCGCCCTCAGCGCCGCTCCGTTTGCCTACGCCGTCTTCACCACGGGGATGACGCAGCAGCAAATTCAAACAGAAATCCAGTCGCAGCTGACGGCAGGGCAAACGCCTACGCAGATCGCCAACGCGGGGCTTCTCGCCGGCATATCGCCGGTGTCGTTGGCCGCGAACATCGCCACTGTATCGCCGGAGTCGGCGGTGGAAGCCTCGGGCGTGATCGCCGCCGCAAACCCGGATTCGGCGGCAGCGATCGCATCCGCCGTGACGCAAGCCCAGCCGCAGTTGGCGGCCGACGTAGCCGCGGGCGTGACCCAAGCCGTGTTGCAGTCCAGGCCTGAAGCGGGGGCAGAGATCGCTGCAGCGGTGGTGTTGGCGGCACCTGATTCGGCAAGCCAGGTTGCGGCAGCGGTTGCGGCAGTCGCGCCTGGTCAGGCCGGCGTGATAACAGCGGCGGTGAACCAAGTCTCGCCGCAGAACGCGGACGCCACGACCCAGGCGGTAGCGACGGCGACCAACCAGTCGTTCGCCGACGTGCAGCAGTCGGCGGCGAATTCGACAGCACAAGCCAATCAAGCGGTGGCGCAGGCAAACACGAGTATGGTGGTGGCAACCAACGCGTTGCCGCCAGCCGGGGCCGGTCCGACGGGCGGCGCAGCGGGTGCAACGGGCGGCCAAACAGCTGGGACTACGACTCCCGGGACGGGAACCGGCGGTTCGGGCGGCGGCGGAGTCGCCAGCCCGAGCTGAGCGAGCAGCAGTCCCAAGTTAAAAGGCCCTTCGCGGAGGGCTTTTTTTCTGTAAGACCGGCCTTGCGCTGGTACCGCTGGATACCCTGCCGCGCGCGCCATCGCGAACGCGGTATGCCGATTCCTCCATAAATTAGCAGAAGACACATGGCGGTGTTTCTTTCCGGCTTCGCACCCACGGGGCTTTTCAGGTGAATTACCTTCCCTACATTGCCATTCTCCTTGGCTTCGGCTTGACCATCGGCCTGATCCTCCTCCTCGCCCCCCGGGCGGAACGCTATGGCCTGATCGATCATCCCAGCGGCGGGCGCAAGCATCACACCGATAAGACCCCTACCGTGGGCGGACTGGCGATCGTGGGCGGACTGGGGTTGACCGCGCTGCTCGGCGGATTCGCCACCCTTGCGCACCCGGCTTTCTGGGTGGGTCTATTCATGATAGCCGTGACAGGCGCGCTGGACGACAAGTTCGATCTCGGACCCTACATCAAGTTTGCGGCGCAGATTGCGGCTGCGCTGCTGATGATCTACTGGGGCGGGCGTTTGCTGCATGACCTGGGCCGCCTCGTCAGCGAAGAGACCCTCACCCTGGGCCGGTTCGCCGTGCCGCTCACCGTGTTTGCGGTGATCGGGGTGGTCAACGCGGTCAACCTCTGCGATGGCGCCGACGGCCTTGCCGGTGGTCTGGTTTTTATCGCGGCGTTCTGGATAGCTCTGATAAGCGCAGGATCGGGGCATGCGGGCACGCTGGCACTGGCATTGCTGGGCTGCATCGCGGCTTTCCTGGCGTTCAATCTGCGCTCGCCCTGGCGCAGCCGCGCCGCGATATTCCTCGGCGATGCCGGCAGCCTATCGCTGGGCTTCATTCTCGCCTGGCTTACCGTGGATGCGACCCGCGAAGGCGTGCAATTATTCCCACCGGTAACCGCGATCTGGCTGTTGGCGATACCCATCAGCGACACCATCGTCTGCATGAGCCGGCGGCTGCTGCGCGGACAGAGCCCGTTTCGCGCCGATCGCACCCATCTGCACCATATCCTGATCGATCTGGGCCTGCCGGTGGCGCGCGCCGTTGCGCTGATCCTTCTGCTCGCGTTCGTGCTCGCCGGCATGGGCGTCGCGGGCTGGGCGCTGCGCGTACCCGAACACGTCATGTTCTACACCGCCATGGGGGTGTTCGTGCTCTATATTCTTCTAGTGCAGTACGGCTTGCGCCGCGTGACGATGAGCGCGCCCGGTTTGGGTTTGAGCGCGCGGCGGTGAAGCGCGTCGAGGGCCGACTGACGCGGCAGCTGGGGCTGGGACTAGTGCTGGCGGGAGCATGTGCATGCGTGGCACGGGCGTCGCCCACCGAAGCGCCCGACATCAATCCTGCGAGCCCGGGATCGTCGCTACACATGGCGCAGACTCTCTCCAGCACACAAACGCCGCGAGAAGCTGCACAGCGCGGCGATTCGGCCGAGGCGAAATCCAGCGAGTCCAAGCGCAGGAAAAAAGCCGGCCTGCGCCCGAAGTCCGGCACTTCAGCCGCAGCATCGCCCCTACCAAGTGCGGCGACGGCACGCGAGTTCACGCAGCTTTCGGGCGCGCAAATCGAGCAGCGCATCGCAGAACTGCGCCAAGTCCTGCGTCAGCGTCCCCGAAATGAACCGACGCGGCAAGCGCTGGGCTTGATTTCAGTCGAACTCGCGAATCGCATCCTCGATCTGGATGCGCTGGACCGCAAGGATGAGATCGCCCACTGGATGGCGGTGATCCGCACAGACCTACCCGACACCTTCTGGCGCACCAGGCAGCTTGCCAAGACCGATGAGCGCGGCGCAGCGGCGCTGGGGCTGTTCTACTCGGAAGGAATACTCACCGCGCGCGCGCCGGAAAAAGGCTGCGAGCAGTATGCGCGTGCGGCGCAGGGCGGCCACGTCGCTGCCGCCTATCAGGCTGCGCTGTGCAAAGCGCGTACCGATCCCGCACTGGCGAAAACCCTGCTCGAGCACGCCGCCGAAAAGGGGCATCCCGGAGCCCAGGAGTTGATGGGCCGTGCCTGCATCGAAGGTGAAGAGAAGGACGGGGCCTGCGCGATAAAATGGCTGGAGCGCTCGGCCGCGAAAGGCCGGCCCAGCGCGATGAGCCTGCTCGCGTGGCTGTACGCGAGCGATCCGGAACATTTGGACTTGGTCAAATCGGTGAGTTATTATCGCGCCGCGGCTGAAGCCGGCGATCGAGCCGCCCAGAACAATCTGGGCGAGATGTACGAAACAGGCCGGGGTGTTTCACAGGACCCGGCCCAGTCGTTCAGCTGGTACGCGCGTGCCGCCGAAGCCGGATTTCCGCAAGCCCAGCTCAACCTTGCGCGGCTATATGCGGCTGGCAACGGCGTTGCGCGGGACCTCGCCAACGCGCGGCTGTGGGCCGAGCGCGCACAGAAGCAGGGACAAGCGCAGGCACAGGATCTGCTTGACTGGCTAGCAGTACAGCACTAGCTCTGACCAGCCTACCCCGGCCATCGCTGCTGGGCACAGACGGACGATCAATCTAATGAGCTAAGGATTATTTGCGGTTGCACCTGCCGGCGTGTAAAGTATATTTATATCGGATATGGTACAAATTCACGGAGTCCGCGCTCAACGGGGGTCGGGTTTGTTGCGATTAAGCAACAAGAGAGTTAAGGATTTATTGACAAATACGCCATAACCCATTGGCGTCCTTGAAAAAATTTAAATACAGTGCTAGCTTCCAAGTTAAATCTGGATGTCAGCAATACTTTTTCGTTTTATGAGGCAAGACGACAGGAGCAAGGATCATGCGCAAATCGGAATATTTCAAGTCGTCGTTGTGGATCGCCGCAGGATCCGCCCTTCTGACGTCGGCGGCATTCGCGCAACAAATGGGGACATACTCACCTACCGGGTCGACAAGCGCCGCGCAAGGCACCGCATCGGAAGCGCCGGGAAGCATTCCCCTGGGGCCGATCAACGCCTATCCTTCGGTCGGGCTTTCGTTGAAGCACGACGATAATCTCTTCAGCACGCCCAACAACACGACCGGCGATACAGTCAGGATACTCACGCCTTCAGTGCGCCTCGAAGCGAAGCAGGCCGCCAATACCTACAGCCTCACGCTCGGTTCCACGCTGGGGCGGTACAACACCAGCACCGCCGACGACTATACCAACTATAACGTCAACGCCTTGGCCGACCTCGATCTGACGGCGCGCTTTCGCGCCAAGCTCAAGGCAGACTACATTGATGCGCAGGACCCGCGCGGCTCGACCAACAACGCGCTCTCGGCCGTTCCCGACCGCTACCGCGAGAACTATCTGGGAGGCGTCGTCTCCTACGGCGCCCAAGGCGCCCAGGGCCGTGTCGATTTCGAACTTGGCGGCTTGACGCGCCGCTATTACAACAACCGCGCGACGACCTTCGCCAGCGACCGCGACAACACCGACACCGGTGCGACCTTCTACTGGCGCATCGCACCGAAGACCTCGCTGTTGCTTCAGGCCAAGCACACGAAAATCGACTACTTGTCGTCAGCATCCACCCAGGACAGTACAGAAAACCGCCTGCTCGGCGGCGTGACCTGGGAGGCGACGGCAAAAACCACGGGCATCTTCAAGCTGGGCATGGTGAAAAAATCGTTCGAAGACCCTGCGATCAGCAGCAGCACTCAAGCGAGCTGGGAAGGGGCTATAAAATGGAGCCCGCGCACCTACTCGACGTTCGATTTCAACCTCGGCAGGGCGCCGGCCGAAACCACCGGCGGGCTGGGAAATTACATCGACAAGACCACCACCGGCGCGGTCTGGACGCACCAGTGGACCAGCCGGGTTACGACGGCGGCGACGGCCTCGTACATGACCGACCAATACAAGGGCTTCGATCGCAAGGACAACACGCAGAATTACGGACTGAAAGCGACCTACAGCATGCGCCGCTGGCTGAATTTCGGTGCGGACTATGGCCATACTTTCCGCGACTCGAACGATGACGGCTTCGATTACAAGCGCAACACCATCATGCTGTTCGTCAACGCCACGCTCTGATAAAATCCACACTCCGTTCAGCTTGGTAGTCCGCTCGGGCGGACCGTGGGATTTTCTTATGCTGTTTGCCTGTCGATTCATTCTCTCTGTTAGCCTTTGCCTTGCCTACGCCCTCTCTTGGGCGCAGCAGGAGGCCGACGCCGTATCCAAGTATGCCCTCGGAACCGGGGATGTGATCAGCATCACCGTCTTCGGCGAAGACGATCTGAAACGGGAGAAAATCCGCCTGACCGACGCGGGCACGATCTCGTATCCGGTCTTGGGCGAACTCCCCGTTCGCGGCAAGACGATAGGCGAGCTGGAGAAATTGATCACCGACGGCTTGCGCGGGCGCTACCTGGTGAATCCGCGCGTGTCGGTCACCATCGACGAGTACCGGCCGTTCTTCATCAACGGGCAAATCAAGAGCGGCGGGAGTTTTCCCTACCAGCCTGGACTGACCGTGCGCAAGGCGGTCACCATTGCCGGCGGCTTCACCGAGCGTGCGTCGCAGAGCAAGATTTCCGTGGTGCGTGACGGCGATACTACGCACACGCCGGTCAAGGTCGATCTCGACGCGCCTATTCATCCCGGTGATATCATCACCGTGGACGAAAGTTTTTTTTGAAACCCGACGGCCGAGTTAGTCGCTAAGCGTCCCCCCGGGGCTCGGCGCGTCCTGCACGGCCTGTGTAGCGACGACGCATGATCGATACCACGGAACCAGGCCCCAGCATGAACGACAGGATAATTCCAGTGAATGCAGTCAACGAACCGCAGCGGGTGGAAGGCGCCCAGGACCGTGGGGAGCCCTTGGAGTTGCTCGAGTACTGGAGATCCGTCACCAAACACAAATGGGCCATCCTCGGCCTTGCGTTGGCAATTACGTTGCTGACCCTGCTGGTCGTGTCTTCGATCAATCCGACCTACCGTTCCACTGCAACCCTTCTGATCGACGCAGGCAAGAACAAGGTCATTTCGATCGAGGAAGTCTATGCCCGCATGGGCAGCAACCGCGAATATTTCCAGACTCAGGCTGAGATACTCAGCTCGCGCGAACTCGCGAAAAAAGTCGTCGCAAAGCTGAATCTCGGCACCCATCCCGAGTTCGATTCACGGCAGCAGGAGCCGCCCTATTGGAAGAAGTGGCTGGCCGCCGTCGGCATCACCCCCGAGCGCGTCGGCTTCGGCGAAGCCGGGACAAGCGCGCCCCCCGACAAGGGGGCGATCCCCAAAGGCGTAGTCGCCAAGGTGCAGCGGCAGCTGCGGATCGAACCGGTCCGAACGAGCCAGTTAATCCGCGTGAGCTTCGAAGCGCACGACCCCGAACTCGCCGCCAAGGTGGCGAACACTTTCGCCGAAACCTTCATTGAGAACGACCTCGATGCACGCTACCAGATGACGCAGAAGGCCAGCGACTGGCTGGCCGAACGCCTCGGCGGCCTGCGCCA
>JACZJU010000254.1 GCA_014860395.1 Burkholderiales bacterium
ATAGCGGCGCCTCGATAAGAAGTTAAGAATCCGCGACATACGCTATTTACGGCCCAGAAGGAGCATGGATATCGATACTCGCTCGAGTCGATAGACCACCAAGTTGCAGCACCCATCATGACCGACATTAAAGGAGGGGAAGCATGAAACAGTTGGAGAAACACGTTATGAAACGCAAGTCCCTTATCTTGGCCGCCTGCCTGACGCTTTCATTGGGCGCGAGCGGCACTTACGCGAAGGGCGACGACGCAAACCTGGAAAAACTGGGGAGCTTCAAGCGCACCGACACGAAACCGGGCAAGAGCGTTGAACAGGGCGGGAAGTACGCGGAGAACCTGAAGAAAGTCCTGCAGCGTATCAAGTTGCCGGATGGCTTCAAGATCGAACTGTTCGCGATCGTGCCCGACGCCCGCCAGATGGCGGTGAGCCGCAACAAGGCCACGGTCTGGGTCGGCACCCGCAAGAGCACGGTCTGGTCAGTGACCGATCGCGACATGGACAACGTCGCCGACACCGTGGACGAATTCAGCCCAAGCGTGAACTTTGACGTGCCTGCAGGCACCTGCTACTCGCCCGACGGCTTCCTGTTCGTCACCGAGCGCAATCGCGTGATGATGTTCCCGGCTGCGGAATACTTCATGGAAAGCCCGGATACGGTCGCGGTGCCTATCGTTAAGCAAGGCGAGCTCATTCCGCCTGAGGAAGAATCGTACAACCACAGCGCGCGCGCCTGCGTCATCGGCCCCGACAACCGGATCTACATCACCCTCGGGCAACCGTTCAACGTGACCCCGCCGGAAAAAGTCGATCTGTACCGCAAGGTCGGCATGGGCGGCATCGTGTCCTTCAATCGCGATGGGGGCGACCGCCAGGTTGTTCTCACCGGGATGCGCAATTCGTCCGGACTCGCGTTCAATCCCAAAGACGGCAGCCTGTGGTTCACCGACAACCAGGTCGACGGCATGGGCGACGAAATCCCGCCGGGCGAACTGGACCGCGTGCCGGTGGAGAACGGCAAACTCAAGCTTGGCATGTGGTACGGATTCCCCTGGTACGGGGGCGGCAGCACCCGGACCAACGAGTACCTGAACACGCCCATCCCCAAGGAACTCGCCGACAAGTACGTCAAGCCCGAGGTTGACATGATCGCGCACGCGGCGGACTTGGGCATGATGTTCTATACGGGCAAGGCGTTCCCCGCCAAGTACCAAAATGCCATCTTCAGCGCCCAGCATGGCTCGTGGAACGCAGTCAAGCCGCGTGGCGCCAGGGTCATGGTCACCTACCTCGACGCCAAGGGCCACGCGATGAAAACCGAGCCGTTCGCCGAAGGCTGGATGAACGAGGATGGCGTCTACCTCGGCCGTCCGGTCGACGTGAGGCAATATGTCGACGGTTCGATCCTGGTATCGGACGACAAGGCCGGCGCGATCTACCGCATCTCCTATCAAGGCAAGTAAGATAGTTGCAACACCTGCGGGCCGGGCCCAGCGCCCAGCCCGCTTCCTTTTTTTGGGCAATCGAAAAATGCGCATATCAAAACGCGGCTCTTTTGGCCTGACGCTGCTGCTGGCAATTTCTGCCGGATTCATGCTTGAGCCGGCCTTCGCGGCTGACGCAGGGGCGACGCGCCACCTTGTGCAAACCCTGTGCCAGAATTGTCACGGCATGGACGGCGTTTCGGTTCTCCCCGGTGCACCGAACCTGAGCGGCCAGCAAAAGGAATACCTGATACAGCAATTGCGCGCGTACCGC
Organism: Burkholderiales bacterium; assembly: GCA_014860395.1. Classification (GTDB taxonomy): domain Bacteria; phylum Pseudomonadota; class Gammaproteobacteria; order Burkholderiales; family SG8-39; genus 2-12-FULL-64-23. The sequence continues at coordinate 1,756 of JACZJU010000254.1, forward strand.
GCAGGCAGCCGCCAGGATGCGCAAATGAACGTCGTCGCGAAAGGTCTAAGCGATGCCGACATCGAGCATTTGGCGGACTGGTATTCCAGCATCAAGGTCAGCGTCGAAATGCCTAAATGAACCGGCATCTGTAAATGCGATCGCTCCAGAATCACGCCGTGCTCGTCACGCTCGCCACGCTCCTGGTCGCGGCTCCGGCGGCGGCGCAGGACGCCGACGACGGCGTAGTCGTGTCCGCCACCCGGACCGAGCGCCGCAACCTGGAAATCCCGGCGTCGATCGACGTCATCAGCGCCGCTACGCTGCGTGAAGGCCAGCCGAAGGTAAATCTGTCGGAGTCACTGGGCGGGGTGCCCGGACTGGTGGCGCAGAACCGCCAGAACTATGCGCAGGACCTGCAACTCTCAATCCGCGGCTTCGGCGCGCGCGCGGCGTTCGGCATCCGCGGCGTCAAGCTCTATGCCGACGGAATCCCCGCGACCATGCCCGACGGCCAGGGGCAGGCGGCGAATTTCAACCTGGCCACGGCGCAGCGCATCGAAGTCATGCGCGGACCGCTCTCCGCTCTGTACGGCAACGCCTCCGGCGGCGTAATCAATCTGTACACGGCGGACGGGCCCAAGCGCCCCACCGTCTCCGGGGATCTGCTGCTCGGCGCCTACGGCACCCGGCGCGCAGGCGCGCAGGCCGGCGGCGAGTCGAGCGCGCTCAATTACATCGCCGACTGGTCGCAGTTCCACACCGACGGCTATCGTGACCATTCGAGCGCCGACCGCCAGCAGTCCAATGCCAAACTCAAATGGCTCGCCGGCGAGGACACCCGGGTCACGTTCGTGATGAACACGCTGTATCAGCCGGAGACGCAGGATCCGCTCGGGCTCACTGCGGCGCAAGTATCGGAGAATCCGCGCCAGGTCGCCGCGCCCGCGACCTTGTACAACACGCGCAAGACCGTGCGTCAGGAGCAGACCGGCGCCACGATTGAGCAACGCCTAGACGGCGGCGACCGCCTGCGCGCGAGCCTGTATCTGGGCGACCGGCAGGTGCGCCAGTACTTGTCGATACCACTAGCGGTGCAGAACGCCGCCACCGCCTCCGGCGGTGTAATCGATCTCGGGCGCAATTTCGGCGGCATGTCGCTCAACTGGATTCACGACGGCGTGCTGGCCGGTCGGCCGCTCGCGTTCACGGGCGGCCTCGAGCGGGAAATGATGCAGGAGCGTCGCCGCGGCTACATCAACGATTTCGGCGACATGGGCGCGCTCAAGCGCGACGAGGACGACAAGGTCGACAGCACCAATCTGTTCGCACAGGCGGACTGGCGCTTTACCGAGCGCGCGAGCGCCACCCTGGGCCTGCGCAGAACGCTGGTCAATTTCGACTCGCGCGATCATTACATCGTCGGCGCGAACCCCGACGACAGCGGCAGCGCCAACTTTTCCAACACCAGCCCCGTCGCAGGGCTGGCCTTCCGCGTCGCGCCGGAATTGAGCCTGTATGCCAGCGCCGGCCGCGGCTTCGAGACGCCTACCAACACCGAACTCGCCTATCGCAGCGGCGGAACCGGCCTCAACTTCGACCTCAAGCCCAGCCGCAGCACCAATGCCGAAATCGGTCTGAAAGGACGCATCGGCGAAGACCACAGGATTACGCTGGCGCGCTTCGACACCACCACCCGCGACGAAATCGTGGTCGACACCGCGGGCGGCGGCCGCACCATTTACAAGAATGCCGGACGCACGCGCCGCACCGGCTGGGAAGCTTCCTGGCAGGCGCCGTTGCCGGCGGGTTTCGATGTGCGTCTCGCCTACACCGTGATCGACGCGCGCTATGCGGAGGCGTTTACCAGCGGCGCGGCAGGAGATACCGTGCCCGCGGGGAACAAGCTCCCGGGCGTACCGCGCACTTCGCTATACGCCGAACTGCAGTGGCATCATTTCCAAAGCGGCTTCTCGACCGCGCTCGAGGCGCGCCACAACAGCCAGGTATACGTGGACGACCAGAACAGCGATTCGGCGCCGGCCTACACCATCGCCAACCTGCGCATGGGTTTCGCGCATAAGACGGGCGACTGGCGCTTCGATGAGACGCTGCGCATCGACAATCTCACAGACCGCACTTACATCGGCTCGGTGATCGTCGCGGACGGCAACGGTCGCTTTTTCGAGCCGGCGCCGCCACGCAGCCTCGCCATCATTCTCAGCGCCCGGCGGAACTTCTAGGAGAGTATTGATAAAGGGGACGCTCTCCCCTTTTGGGTCCCCTGTCTTTGGGCCGTTGAAAAACGCTTCCCTCTGAGGCGTACTGTCGTGAGATGCGTTTTCGTGCCCGGAACCCGGTGTTCGGCAAAGCCCTATCCCAATCAAGTGGGCTGGCGTATGGCGAGAACCGCATGGCTGCGCAGGGTACGCAGGAGTTTGAGTTCGGCTTCGTTGATGACAATGGAGTTCGCCTGGGCAGCGTCGGCATAGATCATCCCGAGCGGCTTGCCGTTGACGACGATCGGAAACAGGACGAAGGTTCCGGCTGCGAACTTCGTGCGGTGCCAGTTCGGAATCCGCGGCGCGAACTTGGCATCGTCAGCATCGGTAACGAATATGTCGATTCCCTGCCGCAGCGCCATGTGGAACACGTCCGGCGCGAACGCAAGGGGAAAGCTGAAGCTCTTGACCAGAGCGTCGATTCCCTGTCCCAGTCCGAAGCGCCCTTGCATCGTCGCATTCTTCAGGTCGTGCAGGGCGAAGATGACGTGATCGAATCCGATGCCGGTGCCGATCGCCTCGACGATCACGCGCAGGATTTCGTTCAGGCGGCGCCCTTCCACCATGGCATTGGCGACGTCCTGTATGCCGCCGGACAGCACGTCCCTGCGCGCCTGCGCTTGCTTGCTCGCCTGCTCCGATAGCAGCGCCTTCGCCGCCCGCGGGTCGACGCGTATGGTCTTTTCGAAATCGTCGAGTTGTCCCGACTCCGCCAGCGTTTCCGTGTCGGGGTCCGCGTCGACCGCCTCGGCAGCGGCCTCGTGTAGCGCGCCGAACCGCCGCGCAAGACTCTGGTCGAGTTTCCAGCCCACCGCCGCCGTGTATTCGTTGAATTTTGCCAGCGCGCGGCTGAATATGCCGTCGACGGCATCGTGCTTGAGCTTCAGGTGGCGCTGGTATTTTTCTACGGTCTGCCTGGTGCACTTTTTCAACTCGCCCGGGTCACCTTCGGTCAGCGCCACGGCGGACAGATCGGATGCCATGCAGACAATCAGGCGCATGGACTCGTCCGCGCTTGCATGCGTGCGCGCACCGCCAGCCGGCAAGCGCTTGTCCATGCTGCCGATGATTTTTTGCGGGAATGCCCAGGATTTCGCCACCCCCTGGCCCAGCTCGGTATAGCCGGCGCCGAGCACCTTCCTTGACGCCTGTTCCTCGTTTACTTTGCCCAGGGCGAGGATCTTGCAGATTTCCGCGGTCTCCTCCTGGAAGTAATAGATCGACAGCATGCGGCCGAGGTTGTGCATCATGGCGCAGATGAAAGTCTCTTCCGGGTTGCCGCCGCCCAGCACGACGCAGATTTCCTTGGCGATCGCCCCGCCCAGTATCGCCTGCGTGCACTCGCGCATCAGGTCCGTCGCCTGGCCGCGGTCTTTGAGGTGCTCGAACAGGAGCAGGCCGAGGACGGTATTGCGGATCGTGTCGAACCCGAGCCTGTAGATGGCGCCGGAAACCGTGCTCACTTTGCCGCTGCTCGAAGGGTTGTAATAGGCGGAATTGGCAAGCTTGATGACCTTGTTGGTGAGTGCGAAATCCCGGAGCACGGCATTGGTCAGCGAAGTAACGCCGCCCTTGCCGGAAGAAACGATGTTGTTGACATTCGTGATCGACTCCGCCATTGCCGGAAATTCTTTCTTCAGCCTGATCCGCCGCAGCAGGAATTCGACAGTCCCCTGGCCCGCTTGCGCCGCCGGCTCGACCGATTCGGCGGCGTTGGCCTGCAGCAGCGCTTCTTTCATCTCCAGCACCGAGCCGTAGCGCGCTTCGGGGTCGCGGTCCAGGGCGCGCAGCAGGCAGGCGACGATCTTCTCGTTCATGCCGGAACCGGGCGGAAGGACGATGGGGTCGTTCATGATCCGGTTAAACAACGCGTCCAGGCCGCCGGCGCCGCCCTTGAATACCCGCTGTCCGGTGAGCATTTCGCACACCACCAGGCCTGCCGCGTAGATGTCCGTCCTGGCGGAAAACACTTTCTTCTCGATGTACTCCGGCGCCATGTAGGTCGGGGTGCCGATGAACTCCTCATCGACGCCGGTATTGACCCCGTTGAGCCAGTTAAGCTGATTGCGCGAGGCGGCGCCGAAATCCATGATGCGCGGCGTCCCGTCGTTGCCGAGCATGATGTTCGAGGGCTTGATGTCCCGGTGCAAGACGCCGTTCGTGTGCGCATGGGCGAGGCCGTCGAGGACTTGCGCGGCGATCTTCAGCGCATCGGCCACCGGCAGGGCGCCGCCGCGCTTGATCAGCGCCTCCAGGGTCTCGCCGGTGGCGTACTCGAACACCAGGTAGGGAGTCCCGAGGTATTCCCCCGCCTCGAATACCGGCACGATGCAGGGATGGCGCAAAGCGCCCACCGCGCGTGCTTCGTGCAGCAGCGCCTGCATCTGGTCGCCGTCGGATACGTTGAGCGCCTTGATTGCGACGTCGCGATTCAGCTTCGGATCGTGCGCGAGGTAGACGATGCCCTGTCCGCCTTCTCCCAGGACCTTCCTGAGCAGAAAACGGTCAATGCTGCCGGCGCTCTCTTTCAATGGTGTGCCCAATCCGGTCTTCCTACCCTGTCAGTTACCCGTTAACGGCAAGAGCACGAGTATCTTGAAAAGACTGGAATTTCAACGCCTCTGGCCAGCAGCAGCGGTCAGCATTACTCGGGATTCCAGAGCAGATGCCAACGCCGTTTCGGCCGCATTGGCGGGCCGCGGATTTCACCGAAATGCGTATACCGGCAGCCCTATGCCTGCGATGAATAGCCGCCGTCTACCGTGATCGCGGCGCCGCTGATGAAATCCGAAGCACTGCTCGCGAGGAATACCGCAATGCCGGCGAAATCGCCAGGGTCGCCCCAGCGCCCGGCGGGAGTGCGCGCGAGCACGCGCTCGTGCAGGCCGGGGACGTCCTTGCGCGCCTGACGCGTGAGCTCGGTGTCGATCCAGCCCGGCAGCACCGCGTTGACCTGGATCTTGTCCTTGGCCCAGGCGCAGGCGAGCGACTTCGTCAGCTGCACGGTGCCGCCCTTGCTCGCGCCATAGGGCCCGGCAAATGCAGCGCCAAAAATGGAAAGCATGGAACCGATGTTGATGATCTTGCCGCCCCCGGCCTTCAACATCGCCGGGTAGGCGGCCTGGCTGCAGAGAAAGGCGCTGGTCAGATTGGTGTCGAGCACGGAATTCCATTCTTCCAGCGTGTAATCCTGCGGCTGCTTGCGGATATTGATGCCGGCGTTGTTGACGAGGATGTCCAGCCGGCCGAACCGCGCGAGCGCGGACTCGACCAGGGCGCGGCATGCGTCTTGCTGGGTCACGTCACCTTCGACCGCAGCGGCCTTGGCGCCGAGCGCCTCCAACGCTTTCACCGCGGCGGCATTCTTGGCCGCGTTGCGACCGGCGACGATCACCGCCGCGCCGGCCTGCGCCAGCCCGGTCGCCATGCCCAGTCCTATGCCGCCGTTGCCGCCGGTGACGATGGCGACCTTGCCCTTCAGTTCCAGATCCATCGCTCGTCTCCTCTAGATTGCCAGCGCATACTCATTTGCCGTTCTCGCCGCGGTAGATCGCGCCGCAGGTGCATGTTTCGTGCACCACGACCTGCGCGAGCAAGGGCAGCGCCGGCTTGAGTCGCGCCCAGATCCACTGCGCCAGATTTTCGCTGGTCGGATTCTCCAGCCCCGGTATGTCGTTGAGATAGCGGTGATCGAGTTGCTCGTGCAGGGGCCGGAACACCGCCGAAATATCGGCGAAGTCCTGCACCCAGCCTATGTGCGCGTCGACCTCCCCGCTCACATGGATCTCGACCTTGAACGAATGGCCGTGAACGCGCGCGCACTTGTGCCCCGGCGGCACGTTAGGCAGCCGGTGCGCCGATTCGAGGGTGAATGCCTTCCAGATTTCCATCAACGAATTCCTATGAGTTTGTGGGTCTGCAGGGACAGGCGCCAAGCGGGATGCGCGAGGCAGTATTCGGTGGCGAGCCGGGTATTGCGCGCCTTGTCCGGACCGTCCATAGGTTGCAGAAAGTAATGCCTGAAATCGAGTTGTTCATAGCGTTCCGGCTCGGCGCCGGCCTGCGGATACACCAGCTTCAATTCATCGCCGCGCTCGAGCTTGAGCGGCGCACCTGCCTTCGGGCTCACCGTCAACCACAACTCGCCCTCGGGCGGCGCAACCGTGCCATTGGTTTCCACCGCGATCATGAAACCACGCCCGCGCAGGGCGGCGACCAGGGCCGCATCGAGCTGCAACAGCGGCTCGCCGCCGGTGCAGACGACAAAGCGCTGCGCCGTGCCGCGCGTGGGCCACGACTTTTCGACCGCGTCCACCAGCGCGTCGGCGGTTTCGAACTTGCCGCCGCCGCTGCCGTCGGTGCCGACGAAGTCGGTGTCGCAGAAGCGGCACACCGCAGTTGCGCGGTCCTGCTCGCGGCCCGACCACAGGTTGCAGCCGGCGAAGCGCAGGAACACCGCCGACCGGCCGCTATTGGCGCCTTCGCCCTGCAGGGTGTAGAAGATTTCCTT
>JACZJU010000255.1 GCA_014860395.1 Burkholderiales bacterium
TGCGCAGGTGCGCGCGGCTGCGGCGCGCGGCGTGCCGGTGGTCGGTGATATCGAGCTCTTCGCGCAGGCGCTGCGCCGGGGCAGCGGCCAGGGGCAGGGTGCAGTGGCGCAGGTGCTCGCCATTACCGGCACCAACGGCAAGACTACGGTGACCGCGCTCACCGGCGCAATGTGCACGCGCGGGGGCCTCGCGACCGAAGTCGCCGGCAATATCGGCCCGGCGGCGCTGGACGCGCTGATGCGCTGCGAAGACACCGAGCACAAGCCAGAAGTATGGGTGCTGGAGCTTTCCAGCTTTCAGCTCGAGGCTACGCGCTCGCTCAATCCCGCCGCGGCCACGGTGCTCAATCTAAGCGAAGATCATCTTGACCGCTACGACAGCATGGATGCGTACGCGCGCGCCAAGACGCGCATATTCAGGGGCGAGGGCATCCAGGTGCTCAATCGCGACGACGCTCGCAGCATGGGCATGGCGGTGGCGGGGCGCAAGCAGGTTAGCTTCGGCCTGGAAGCGCCGGGCCGGGCCGAGGATTTCGGGCTGCTGCGCGATGACGGCGAATTGTGGCTGGCGCAAGGCACAACGCCGCTCCTGGCGCTGAAGGAATTGCCGCTCGCGGGGCTGCACAACGCCGCGAATGCGCTTGCCGCGCTGGCGCTGACGCGCGCGCTCGACGTGTCCTATGCGCCGCTGCTCGCGGCGCTGCGCGATTTCAAAGGCCTGCCGCACCGGCTGGAAAAAGTGGCCGAGGTCGCCGGTGTCACCTATTACAACGATTCCAAGGGCACTAACGTCGGCGCTGCGGTCGCGGCGCTCAACGGTTTCGCCGAGCTCGCCGCGCGCGGCGCGCGCGTGGTTCTGATCGCCGGCGGCGAGGGCAAGGGGCAGGATTTCGCACCGCTTGCCGGGCCGGTTTCCAGTTACGCCCGTGCGGTCGTGCTGATCGGGCGCGATGCCGAACTCATCGCTCGTGCTCTGGGTGGCTGCGGCGTCGCCCTGCTGCGCGCCGCCAGCATGGAAGAGGCGGTGGCCTCGGCCAGCGCCCAGGCGCAAGCCGGGGATGTGGTGCTGCTGTCGCCGGCCTGCGCCAGTTTCGACATGTTCCGCAACTACCCGCATCGCGGCGAAGTGTTCGCCGCGTGTGTCAAAAGCATAGCCCATGCTGAACTACATTAAAGCCGAGCGCAGCTCGCCGGCGGAATTCGACCAGGCCCTGGTATGGACCGCGCTGATCCTGCTGCTGCTGGGGATGGTGATGGTGTATTCGGCGTCGATCGCGACAGCAGAGGCGAGCCGCTATACCGGCCACCAGCCGACCTACTTTCTGCAGCGCCAGGCGCTGTTCCTCGGCGTGGGCGTGCTCGCCGCGCTGACGGTTTTTCAGGTGCCGGTTAGCGCCTGGCAAAGCCTGTCGCCGTGGCTGTTCGTGGGCGGCATCCTGGCGCTGGTGCTGGTGCTGATTCCGGGCGTGGGCCGCGAGGTGAACGGCGCAAAGCGCTGGCTCTCCTTCGGTCTGGGCAATCTTCAGCCTTCCGAATTCATGAAGCTCGCTGCGGTGTTCTACGCTGCCGACTACACGGCGCGAAAATCGGCTCTGATGCACAGCTTCAGGAAGGGGCTGCTGCCGATGCTCACGGTGATGCTGCTGGTCGGGTGGCTGCTGCTGCGCGAGCCCGACTTCGGCGCCTTCGTCGTGATCGCGTCGATCGCCATGGCCGTCCTGTTTCTCGGCGGCATGAACGGCAAGTGGTTCGCCGGCCTGTTCCTGCTCGCGCTCGTCGGCTTCCTTGCGCTCATCCTCAGTTCGCCTTACCGCATGCAGCGCATTTTCGGTTTCATGGACCCGTGGGCGGACCCCTACGGCAGGGGCTATCAGCTTTCGCACGCCCTCATTGCCTTCGGCCGCGGCGAATGGCTGGGCGTGGGCTTGGGCGCGAGCGTGGAGAAACTCTTCTATTTGCCCGAAGCGCATACGGATTTTCTGCTGGCGGTGATCGCAGAGGAACTGGGACTGGTGGGCGTGGTGACCGTGGTCGCCCTGTTTGCCTGGCTGGTGCTGCGGGCATTCGTCATCGGCCGCCAGGCGGCGGCATCAGAGCGCTACTACGCGGCCCTGGTGGCGCAGGGCATCGCCGTCTGGCTCGGGGTGCAGACGCTGATCAACATGGGCGTGAACATGGGGGTGCTGCCGACCAAGGGGCTGACCCTGCCGCTGATGAGCTTCGGCGGCAGCGGCATTCTGGCCAACTGTGTGGCGTTGGCGGTGTTGTTGCGCATCGACTATGAGAACCGCTTATTGATGCGCGGCCAGCCAATAGGGACGCAGAAGTTTTCATCTCCGCGGACGCAAAAAAAGCAACGGAGATCGCGGCCATGAGAAGGGCTTCGCCTTGTTCTTCCGCGACATTCCTTGCGCTTGATTCTCTTGCGGTGAAACTATGCAGCGCACGATCATGATCATGGCAGGCGGCACCGGCGGGCACGTGTTTCCGGCGCTGGCCGTGGCGGAATACCTGAGCG
>JACZJU010000256.1 GCA_014860395.1 Burkholderiales bacterium
ATCTATTCTGTTCATTCCGCTCGCCTACATCGTGTTCCAGCTTGGGCTGTTCGATACGCGCTGGGCGCTGATGCTGACCTATCCGACCTTTCTCATCCCGTTCTGCACTTGGCTGCTGATGGGCTATTTCCGCTCCATTCCCTACGAGCTCGAGGAGTGCGCGCTGATCGATGGGGCGAGCCGGCTGCAGATCCTGACCAAAATCGTGCTGCCGCTGGCGGTGCCGGGGCTGATTTCGGCGGGCATTTTCGCGTTTACGCTTTCGTGGAACGAATTCATCTACGCCCTGACCTTCATCTCCTCATCGGAGAACAAGACGGTCCCGATAGGTGTGATCACCGAACTGGTGGAGGGGGATGTCTATCACTGGGGAGCGCTCATGGCGGGCGCCCTGCTCGGTTCGCTGCCGGTCGCCGTCGTCTACTCCTTCTTCGTCGAGTATTACGTCGCCGGCATGACAGGCGCGGTGAAGGAATAGATCCGTAGCTGGCGTCGGCGCTTTCGAACGCTGGCTTTTTTAGGGTGTGAACAATGAACCAAATAGATCTGAATCAGCGCGTCGCTATTGTTACCGGCGGCGCGCAGGGCATAGGACTTGCGATCGTGAAACGCATGCTCGCCTCGGGCGCCAGCGTACACATCTGGGACCGCGACCAGAAATTGCTTCAGCAGACGCTGTCCGGGCTGTCCGGGCCGGTGAGCGGCGATGCCGTCGACGTGGCCGACGAGAAGTCGGTGGCACAGGGCTCGGCCGCGGTGGTGGCAGCAGTGGGCAAGATAGACATCCTCGTGAACAACGCCGGCATCGCCGGCGCCAACGCACCCACCGTGGACTACCCGGTCGACGAATGGGAGCGCGTGCTCAAAGTCAATCTCACCGGCCAGTTTCTGTGCTGCCGCGCGATCGCGCCGCACATGGTGAAACAAAAATACGGCCGCATCGTCAATATCGCCTCGGTCGCGGGCAAGGAAGGCAACCCCAATGCGGTTGCCTATTCGGCCTCGAAAGCGGGCGTGATTTCGCTGACCAAGTCGCTGGGCAAGGAACTCGCCAAAGACGGCGTGAGCGTGAACTGCATCACTCCGGCCGCGGCGAAAACAGCGATTTTCGATCAGATGACCGAAGAGCACATCAATTACATGCTGAGCAAGATTCCGATGGGCCGCTTCGTGCAAGTCGAGGAAGTGGCCGCCCTCACATGCTGGCTCGCCTCCGAGGATTGCTCCTTCAGCACCGGCGGCGTGTTCGACATTTCCGGTGGACGGGCTACGTACTGAGCTGAATTGCAATTTTAGGACTGGAACATGGCTAAGAAAGCAGCAAAGAAACTCCGCAGCCAGCAGTGGTTCGGGCGCGAGGACATCTACGGCTTCATCTACCGCTCTTGGGTGAAAAACCGCGGCGTGCCGCATGACCAGTTCGACGGCCGGCCGGTGATCGGCATCTGCAACACCTGGTCCGAACTCACGCCCTGCAACACGCACTTTCGCGTCATCGCCGAGCACGTGAAGAACGGCATACTCGACGCCGGCGGCTTCCCGCTGGAATTCCCGGTGATGTCCCTGGGCGAGACACTGATGCGCCCGACCGCAATGCTCTACCGCAATCTGGCGTCGATGGATGTGGAGGAATCGATACGCGCCAACCCGCTGGACGGCGTGGTCTTGCTGGTGGGCTGCGACAAAACCACGCCTTCGCTCCTGATGGGCACGGCCAGCGTGGACATCCCCGCGATCGCTGTCTCCGGCGGGCCCATGCTCTCGGGCAAGTACCGCGGCAACGACATCGGCTCGGGCACCAACACCTGGTCCATGTCCGAAGACGTGCGCGCCGGCAAGATGACGGTGGACGAATTCCACGAGGCGGAGTCCTGCATGCACCGCTCGCACGGCAGCTGCATGACCATGGGCACCGCCTCCACCATGGCCTGCATGGTTGAAGCGCTGGGCATGGGCATGCCCGGCAACGCCGCGATCCCCGCGGTGGACGCGCGGCGCAACCTGCTCGCGCGCATGGCCGGCCGGCGCATCGTAGCCATGGTCAAGGAAGATCTCACCATTTCCAAGATTCTGAAGCGCGAGGCGTTTGAGAACGCGATACGCGCCAATGCTGCCATCGGCGGCTCGACCAACGCGGTGATCCACCTGATCGCGCTCGCGCGCCGCGTCGGCGTCGAGCTCGACCTGGACGACTGGGACCGCCTCGGCCGCGGCGTGCACACCATGCTCAACCTGATGCCCTCGGGCAAGTACCTGATGGAAGACTTCTACTACGCCGGCGGTCTGCCGGTGGTGCTGCGCGCGCTGGGCGAACAGGGGCTGCTCAACAAGAAAGCGCTCACGGTCAACGGCAACACCATCTGGGACAACAACAAGAAGGCCGAGTGTTTCAACCGCGACGTCATTACCGCCTTCGACAAGCCGTTCAAAAAGAACACCGGTATCGCCGTGCTGCGCGGCAATCTCTGTCCCGACGGCGCCATCATCAAGCCCTCGGCGGCAACACCGAAATTGATGAAACACAAGGGGCGCGCGGTGGTGTTCGAGAACATCGGCGAATTCCACAGCCGCATCGACGACCCCAAGCTCGACATCGACGAGAACTGCGTCATGGTGCTGAAAAACTGCGGGCCCAAGGGCTACCCGGGCATGGCCGAGGTGGGCAACATGCCGCTGCCGCCGAAGGTGCTGAAGAAGGGCATCACCGACATGGTGCGCATCTCGGACGCACGCATGAGCGGCACCGCCTACGGTACCGTGGTGCTGCACATAGCGCCGGAAGCTGCCGCCGGTGGCGCCCTGGCCCTGGTCGAGAACGGCGACATGATAGAACTGGACGTGGCCAAGCGCCGCCTGCACCTGGACGTGCCCGAACAGGAACTCGCGCGCCGGCGCAAAAAATGGAAAGCGCCCAAGCCGCCGATGAGCCGCGGCTACACCAGGCTTTACGTCGA
>JACZJU010000257.1 GCA_014860395.1 Burkholderiales bacterium
CCGATCTGGCGCTCGAGCGAGCGCACGCCGGCCTCGCGCGTGTAATCGCCGATGATTGCGGTCAGCGCCGCATCGGAGATCTCGAGTTGCTCGGGCTTCAAGCCGTTGTCTGCGAGCTGGCGCTTCACCAGGTAGCGGCGCGCGATCTCGAGTTTTTCTTCCTGCGTATAGCCTGGAAGCTGCACGATCTCCATGCGGTCGCGCAGCGGCCCGGGAATCGTGTCGAGCACGTTCGCCGTGGTGATGAACAGCACGCGCGACAAGTCGTACGGCACCGCGAGGTAATTGTCGCGGAAGGTGTTGTTCTGCTCCGGATCGAGCACTTCGAGCAGCGCCGACGAAGGGTCGCCGTGGATGCCGGCGCCGACCTTGTCGATTTCGTCGAGCATCATCACGCAGCCGCGCGTGCCGGCTTTCTTCAGCGCCTGGATGATGTTGCCGGGCAGCGCGCCGATATAAGTGCGACGGTGGCCGCGGATTTCTGCTTCGTCGTGCACACCGCCGAGCGACACGCGCACGAACTTGCGCCCGAGCGCGCGCGCTATGCTCTGGCCGAGCGAGGTCTTGCCTACGCCGGGCGGGCCGACGAAGCAAAGAATCGGACCATGGCCGTCGGGATTGAGCTTGCGCACGGCGAGAAATTCCAGAATGCGCTTTTTCACCACCTCGAGGCCGTAGTGGTCCTCGCCGAGAATGCGCCTCGCCTCGGCGATGTCGATAGTGCCGGTCTCGGGCGCCTTCCACGGCACTTCGATCAGCCAGTCGAGGTAGGTGCGTACCATCGAGTATTCGGCCGAGCCGTCGGACATGCGCTCCAGGCGCTTCAATTCCTTGCTCGCCTGCTTTTCCACTTCTTCGGGCATTTGCGCATCGGCGATGGCCTGCCGCAGCTCGGCGATTTCGGCGGCGTTGCCCTCTTCGCCTTCGCCCAGTTCCTTCTGGATCGATTTGAGCTGCTCGCGCAGCAGATACTCGCGCTGGCGTTCGTCCATGCTCGATTTGGTGCGCTCGTCGATTTCGCGCGAAAGCCGCAGCACTTCGAGGCGCTTCGCCAGCAGTTCCAGCACGCCGTCCAGCCGCCGCTCGAGATCGACCGCCTCGAGCAGCTTCTGCTTCTCCGGCGCCTTGATGTCCATGAGGCTTGCGACCATGTCGGCGAGCGTGCCGGCAGACTCTATATTTTGCACCGCCCCCACCAGTTCCTGCGAGGCCTGCGGCATGAGTTGCAGCACTTCGAGCGCGCGCTCCTTCAACTGCAGGAAGCGCGCCTCGATTTCCTTGCCCGTCGCTTCCGGTTCTTCGATGCGGCCGATGCGGGCGACGAGGAAGGGATAGCCCTCGAGCAGTTCGATCACGCGGAACCGTTGCTGTCCCTGGCAGATGACGTGATGGGTGCCGTCCGGCGTGGTGACATAGCGCAGCACATTGGCGAGCGTTCCTACCAGATGCAGATCTTCCAGCGCGGGCCGGTCGACTTCCGGATTGCGCTGCAGCAATATGCCGATCGGACGCTCGGTCTTGACTGCCTGCTGTGCCCCCGCGACCGAACTGTCGCGGCCGACGGTGATCGGCAGGATCATGCCCGGGAACAGCACCATGTTGCGCACCGGCACGAGGATGAGCGCGTCATCGGGCAGGGAGGGCGCGTTGTCGGCGCCGTCGAGCGTCGCAATGGCGGTGGTTTCGCCTTCGGCTAGTGGATGTGATTTTTCAAGTTGCATAGTCATCTCGCTCACGCCGTACGGCGCAGTGTCAGTGCCAGGCAGCCATGCTCCAGCCGCTGGTCGAACGGTTCGAATTCGCCGGCTGGCAGGCGTATGCGGCGTTCGAACCGCCCGTAGGGGATCTCCAGGCGATGAATGACGGCGCGCCGGAGATGCTTGGGCAAAGCGCGCTCGCCGCGAACGATGAGCAGCCCCGGTGCAAGCACGACTTCGAGTTGCTGCGGCGTGACGCCGGGCAGGGCGACCAGCAGCCTCAGTTCGCCTTCGTTCTCGTACAGATCGACGGGCGGCTCCCAGCACGGCGCGCCGTGACGCACGCCTACCTGGAAGAACTGGCGCTGCAGCCGCTCGGCGTCCTGCAGGAGGTCCAATGCCTCCGCCCACATCCACGATCCTGGATCGCGTGATCGCATAGTCGATATCCTTGGTGTCTTTGGGGTAGTGTGGGCCGCGCTTACGCGACCCCATTGATCCCCATCACAACTCATATGCGGGCGCATTGCCGCCAAAACAAGCGCTAACAGGGGAGACAAGGACCGCCGGGGTGTGGTTCCCGACGCGCTGGCGCAGCATAGGCGGGGCGCAAACACCGCCCGCGCTCGGCTGGGCAATAGGCAAAAAAAACCCCGGGTTTGAGCCCGGGGTTCAGGTTGCCCCGAGGTCGCCCTCGGGGCCGCTGACAGCTTGGAGGAGGAGGGGCTATCAGCGTTTTCTGGAAGAAAGCTTGGTGGAAGCTCCGACTGGATCCAGGATCAAATCAGAGCTTCCTCTGAATTGGGGGATCTACAAGGGGGCATCGCCCCTTGTTCGAACCAACCTTAGGCGGCTTTCTTTTTGCCGGCTTGCTTCACCACGGTCGTGGTGGCGGCAGTAACATTGGCTTCGGCCATGTCGGTCGCTTGCTTGACCACTTTGGTGAAGCTGTCGTAGGCCGAGTTTGCGGCAGCCATGGCGGACTTGACCGCGGCTACGGCGACGTCCGAACCGGCGGGCGCGTTCTTGCTCAGTTTGTCCATCAGCGAGACGACGGACTTGTTCATTTCGGCAGCCTGGGTTTCGGCCAGCTTGGTGACTTCGGCCTGGGTCTGGGTCGCGACTTCGTACACGTTGCGCGAGTAGGCGATCGCTTTTTCCAGGGCCGGCTGGGCCGAGGTGGCGCTCAGGTTGACGAGTTCCTGTGCATCCTTGACCGACATCAGGGCCTTGGCTTGGTTGACGCCGTCTTCAAACGCCGTTTTGGTGGTGTTGAAGTTCAGCGCCGACAGACGCTCGAATGCGGCGAACTGGGCTTGGGCGATGGTGAATAGCGCATCTACACTGGCTTTGTTGGCAGCAGCGAATTGTTCAGGGGTGGCGTACATTTTGAATCTCCTAAATTAGTTACGGAAGGGACCAGCAATCTTGGGTGCAATTGTCTCGTAACCACGGCCTCGTAACCACGAAGATATTGCACTGCAACAATTTGAATTCTACACCCAACTAGTTGCCTGTCAAGTACTTTTTCAATATCGTCGCTACTGGTTTGATGTAATGCACAAACTTAATTTAAATCAAAGCGTTAAACCGCTCCAGCAGTGAAACCCTATTTTATGGATGGATATAACACTTATAAAACAAACAGTTGTTGTTTCGCGCCGCAATGGGGCCAGGCGCGGGTTTGCGCGGACCCGCCTCAGCCGGGTTTAACCGGTTTGGAGCGGCCCGCCCCGGGGCTGGCTTGATATACTGCGCGGCCCTCCTACTGCGTCTATGCACATAAAATTTCTTCCACCAGCGCAACCCCGCGGCGGCCATGCCTGCCGCTGAGCGCGGCGCTGCGCGTTTGTGGCTGCAGTCCATGCCGGGACTGTTCGTGCTCCTGTGGAGCACGGGTTTCGTCAGCGCGAAATACGGCCTGCCTTACGCCGAGCCCTTGACTTTCCTGCTGCTGCGCTTCTCTCTGGTGGTGGCGTTGATGCTGCCGCTCGCATTGGCGATGCGCGCCGCCTGGCCGCGCACCCTGACCCAGGTCGGGCACGTCGCGGTGGTCGGGATATTGATGCAGGGCGGCTATCTCGCCGGCGTGTTCTGTTCCATTCATCTGGGTATGTCAGCAGGTGTGAGCGCGCTGATCGTAGGCATACAGCCCATCCTGACAGCGTTTGCCAGCGCACCGCTGTTCGGCGAACGCTTGCGCGCGCGGCAATGGCTGGGTCTGGTGCTCGGTTTCGGCGGGGTGCTGCTGGTTGTGCTCGGCCGCTCGGCGCTATCGGGCATTACGCCGGCTTCGCTGGCCTTGTCGGTGCTGGCGCTGCTGTCGATTACCATCGGCACGCTGTACCAGAAACGCTACTGCGGCGCGGTGGATTTGCGTGTCGGTTCGGTGATTCAATTCTGCGCCGCCGGCCTGGTGCTGCTGCCTCTGGCGCTGATGTTCGAAACCATGAAGGTGCACTGGACCGGCGAATTCGTGTTCACCCTGGCCTGGCTGGTGCTGGTGCTGTCGATCGGCGCGATTTCCCTGCTGTTTGTCCTCATCCGCAAGGGCGCCGCGACCAAGGTGACGAGCCTGTTCTATCTGGTACCGCCGTGCACGGCGCTGATGGCCTACGCCATGTTCGGGGAGACGCTCAGCCTTGCCGCGATGGCGGGGATGGCATTGGCGGCGATCGGCGTGGCCCTGGTGGTTTACCGGCGCGGGTAAGCGGGGAAGGGATAGCTGTAGCTCCAGCCGTAGCCGGGATAACCCGGCCACCAGGGGTCGAAGTAATAACTGTTGCGCCGCAGTTCCTGCTCGCGCTGCAGTTCCTCGGCATGGCGTTGCTCGCGCTGGTTGATCTCCTCGGCCATGCTATCGCGCAAGTCCTGCTCCCGCGCCGACTGAATGTAATCGAGCACTTCCGCGCTTACGCCCTGGGCGTGAAGATCGATCATCTGCGATGCGCTGAAATCGTAGCGCGACCCCGTCTGCTTGATCTTCGCGATGATGTCTTTTGCGGTCGCGCCCTCCTTCGACATGCGCACCAGCTCGGTCGGCGGGAGCTTGGGCGCGGGCTTGGGCAGAATGCGTGCGAGCTCATCGGGCGAGATGCGTGCGATAGCGGCGGCGCCGGGCGGCGCGGACGTGGTGGCGCAGCCGGCCAGCGACAAGACCACGGTAGGAATCAGCATGGGGCGGAATATTGGCATGTATAGATTGGACCCGTCGTTCGAGGATTGGTGCCCGAGGTCCAGTTTAATCCGTTGCGAGCGGCGTGGTTGACCGGCGCAAGAAATCCGTCTATAAAGCAAACAGTCGTTTGTTTTTTCTAATCCCGGCAACCATGACGCAAACCCTGCGCATCCCCCGCAGCGACAACCGCCTGCCGCTCGTACTGGATGCGGCGGCGCGGCTGTTCCGCGAGAAAGGCTATGCCGCCACTTCGATGCGCGACATCGCGACGGCCGTGGACATGCTGCCCGGTTCGCTGTATTACCATTTCGCCGCCAAGGAAGACCTGCTGGTCGCGGTATACGAGGAGGGGGTGCGGCTGATCACCGAAAAGGTGCGTGCCGCCATCGCCAGGCAAACCGAGCCTTGGGAGCGGCTGGAGGCGGCCGCGGTGGCGCATCTGGAGGCCTTGCTCAAGACCGGGGATTACGCGCTGGTGGTGATCCGCGTGCTGCCGCAGGATGTGCCCAAGGCGGCGGCGCGCCTGGTCAAGCTGCGCGACAGCTATGACAAGCTGTTCGCCGAACTGGTGGCGGCGCTGCCGCTGCCGCCCGAGACCGACCGCCAGAGCTTCCGCCTGCTGCTCCTCGGGGCGCTCAACTGGAGCCAGCACTGGTTTCGCGAGAACGGCAGGAATTCCCCGCGCAGCATCGCGCGCAGCTTCCTCAAGCTGCTGCGCGATGCGCAGAAAACCTGAAGTCTTACCGAAGCAAGGCATCATGAAAATGCATCCACCCAAAGTGCTCGTCACCAAAATCGGCCTCGACGGCCACGATCGCGGCAGCCGCGTGGTTGCTTCCTTCCTGCGCGATGCGGGCATGGAAGTGGTTTATACGCCGCCCTGGCAGGACATAGCAGCGGTGGTGAAGCTGGCGATGGAGGAGGACGTCGACGTGATCGGCGTTTCCTCGCTCGCGACCGATCACCTGATCGTGCCCAAACTGATGCGGGCGCTGGGCGCGGCCGGCCTTGAGGACATTGCGGTGATCGTCGGCGGCATCGTGCCCGATGCGGACGAGGCGATGCTGCTCGAAGCCGGAGTGGCGCGGGTGTTCCACCCGGGCAGCGCGCTCGAGGAAATCGCGGCGGAGGTGGTACGACTCACCAGCGCGCGGCGCGCAGTGAACGCTTAAGGGGGGCGGATGACCAAACCATTGAAGGCCGGCGAATTGTCGGAGCGCGAATCCGAATTCGAGATCTGGCAGCGCGAATACGCCGCGGCCGTAGGCAGCGAGAAGACCGTGCGCAACCGCTCCGGCATCGAAGTGAAGCCGCTGTACACGCCGCAGGACTGGCAGGGCGAGTATGCAACCGACCTCGGCTACCCGGGCCAGCCGCCCTACGCCCGCGGCATCTACGCAAGCATGCACCGCGGCCGCACCTGGAGCCAGCGCCAGTTGATCGGCCTGGGCACGCCGACCGACTACAACGCGCGCCTGCTCGAGATGATCGCCCAGGGCACCACTGCAGTGTCGCTGATCCCCTGCAACTCGGTGTTTCGCGGCTATGACATGGACGAGGTGCACGCCGAGCTGCTCGGCACCTGCGGCGTGGTGGCGAACACGGTGGAGCACATGGAGCAATGCCTCGCGGGCGTGGACCTCGCGCATACTTCCTGCGCCATGAACGATCCTTCGCCGTTCACCTTGCTCGCGCTCATGCTCGCGACGGCGAAGCGGCGCGGCGTCGACTGGCGCACGATCAGCGGCACTTCGAACCAGAGCGACTACCTCAGCCACTACGTGGCGAACCACATGTTCTTTCGCATCGCGCTGCCGGGGGCGCGGCGCATCCTCACCGACCACATCGAATTCTGCAACCGGCACCTGCCCCGATGGAATCCGATGTCGGTGGTGGGGCAGCACACGCAGCAGGCCGGCGCCACGCCGGCCGAGTCCATGGCTTTCACACTCTCATCGGCGATCCAGTACGCGGAGGACTGCGTCGCGCGCGGCATGGAGCCCGACGCTTTCCTGCCGCGCTTCACGTTTTTCTTCGACATCTCGGTGAGCCTGTTCGAGGAGATCGCGAAATTCCGCGCCGGCCGGCGCATCTGGGCGCGCATTACGCCCGAGCGCTTCGGCGCGCGTGATCCGCGCTCCTGGCGCTTCAAGTTCCACGGCCAGACTTCGGGCGTCGATCTGACGCGGCAGCAGCCGCTCAACAACATCGCGCGCGTCACGGTGCAGGCCATCGCCGGCATTCTCGGCGGGCTGCAGTCGCTGCATACCGACGCCTACGACGAGGCGCTGTCCTGCCCGACCGAATTCGGCGCGCGCATCGCGGTGAACACGCAGAACATCCTGCGCGAGGAGGCGCACCTCACCGATGTGATCGATCCGCTGGGCGGCAGTTATTACATCGAGTCGCTCACCGACGAGATGGAGCAGAAGATCCTAGGCGTCATGGCGCAGGTGGAGGCGGCGGGCGGGATGTACGCGGCGGTGGAACAGGGCCTGGTGCAGAAAATGATAGGCGCGTCGGCGCGCGGCTTCCAGGAGAGCATCGAATCGGGCGCACAGACGGTGGTCGGGGTCAACGCCTATCAAGTGGAAGAGGGCAAGGGCGAGCGCCAGGCGCTGCCCACCCCCGACCCGGCGAAAATGCAGGCGCACATCGCCGCGTTCAAGGCGTACAAGCAAGCGCGCTCGCAGGCCGCGGTGCAACAGGCGCAGGACCGGCTTGCCGCCGCCGCCAATGATCCGCAACAGAACATTTTCGAGCGCGTGGTCGAGGTCGCCGAAGCCGGCTGCACCCACGGCGAGATCTGCGCGACGCTGCGGCGCGAACTGGGCTTCGGCCAGCCGCTGGTGATGGTATGAACGGCGGGTCTGAAAGGCGGGACATGACAACCGATACCGCAATCGAGACTTGCCGCGGCGTGGTCTATCCCTGGCAGCTCGATCACATGGATCACATGAACGTGCAGTTCTATACCGCGCGCTTCGACGAGGCGACGTGGCACTTGTTTGCGGCACTCGGCATGACCACGGGCTATTTCAAGACGAACCGGCGCGGCATGGCGGCGCTGGAGCAGCGCACCTTGTACAAGAAAGAACTGCACGCGGGGGCCCTGATCCGCATCACCTCCGAGTTGCTCGAAATGAAGCCGAAGACCATACGCTTCGTGCATCGCATGTATGACACCGAGACCGGCGCGGAAGTCGCCACGACCGAACTCGTCGGCGCGCATATCGACACCGACGCGCGCAAGGCGGTGCCGTTTCCTGGCGATATCGTCAGCCGGCAGCGCAGCTTCATCGATGGGCATGCAGGATCTGCATGAGCGCTGAGCCCGGAGCGGGCACGCTCGCCGCCGTCCTCGCCGGCGAGCGCCGCGCGCTGGCGCGCGCGATGTCGGCGGTGGAGAACGAGACTGCCGCGGGCAGGGCGCTGCTGGGCGAATTGCAGCCGCATCTCGGGCGCGCGCGCGTGCTCGGCGTCACCGGCCCGCCGGGGGCGGGCAAGTCGACCCTCGTTAACGCGCTGATCGGCGCGTGGCTCGCGCGCGGCGCCAGCGTCGGCGTGGTGGCCGTCGATCCCTCTAGCCCCTTTTCAGGCGGCGCCATCCTCGGCGATCGCATCCGCATGGGCGAGCATCAGGCGCACGAGCGTGTGTTCATTCGTTCGCTTGCTTCGCGCGGCCACGGCGGCGGCCTGTCGCGCACCGCGGCGCGGGTGGTCGACCTGCTCGACGCCGCCGGCTACGATCAGATCATCGTCGAGACCGTGGGCGCCGGACAATCCGAGGTGGAAGTGGCGGAAATCGCCGATACGCGCATGGTCGTCTGCCCGCCCGGCCTCGGCGACGAGGTGCAGGCGCTCAAGGCCGGCATCCTCGAGATCGCCGATATCCTGGTGGTGAACAAAGCCGATCTGCCGCAGGCCGAACGCACCGAACGCGAACTGCTGGCGATGCTGTCGCTGCGCCATTACGACGGGTGGACACCGCAGGTCGTGCGCACCGTCGCCACCCGCGGAGAGGGCGTCGCGGAACTGGCCGACTTGGTCGCGCGGCATGGCGCGGCCTGCGCCAGCCAGCGGCGCTCGCACGGCGGGCGCGTGCGCCGCCTGATCGCCGCTAGCGCCGCCGACTGGCTGAAGCGGCGCATCGAGAACCTGGACGGCGCCGAATTCGAGCAGCTGTGCACGCTGGTGCAGCGCGGCGAACTCGATTACGCCAGCGCCGACCTGCGCGCGGCGGAACTCGCACTGCGCGCCGGGAAGAACGCTTGACGCGCCAGGAGCGCCACGGCTTTCCCGCCGCCATCCCGTAGGTGCTGGTGGTGCTCGCCACGGTGATGCTGGCGCCGGGCTCGATTCGCGCGCTGTTTCCAAAGCGCGGGGTGCAGGCTACAAAATGAACTGCGGGGCTGCCGCTTTCCGAGCGCCTTCTGCCTGCATGCGTCGCCGGGAGCCTGTTTCATATTGAGGGGACACGTCCCCTCATACCCCCTAATTCGGAGGCCATTGAGTTTATTCTGAAATGGCTTCTAACTCTCTCCTAATTCTCGGTTGCTATCTTCACAACTACGCGAATATCCGCGTGACTTGAAGGAGTGATCACCATGAAGCGCAAATTCTATCTGACCGCGCTGGCCGCGCTTTCTGCGGCTGCCATCGGCAGCGCCTACGCAGCCAGCGCCGCGGAGAACGATGCCCTTGCCATCGCGACGGCAAAGATCGGCATGAGGCAAGCGATCGCCGCGGCGGAACAGCACGTCGGCGGCAAGGCCGCTCGCGCCGAATACGAGAAGCACAAAGGGCAGTGGGTATTCGATGTCGAAGTGGTCAAGGACAGGAAGGTCATGGACGTGAAAGTCGACCCGACGAGCGGCAAGGTCGTTGCCGCCGCCGAGGACCGGGCCGATCATGACGACGGCCATGACCAGGCCGATTGACCGCTTCGTTCGCCGCGGTGCCGGGGGCGGCGCGCCTCCCGGCTCTTTGCTTGAGGCGGCGTGCGCCCACTTGAACACCTACGGGAGAAAACCAAATGAATGCGCTAACCAGCGTACGCGTAAAGGAGATGCTGAACGAAGTGCCGGAAGTCACGCCCTGCTGGAAATCGTATGAACGATAAAACTGAACTCAATGCGATCAAGGTTCCGGAAATTACCCTGATCTTCTGGATCATCAAGATCGCGGCAACCACCCTCGGCGAGACCGGGGGCGATACGGTATCCATGTCGATGAACCTGGGCTATCTTGTCGGAACAGGTATTTTCGCAGCCGTGTTTCTGTTGGCGGTGGCGGCGCAGATAAGGGCAAAGCGCTTCCACCCGGCTTTATACTGGACGACCATCATTGCAACGACTACAGTTGGGACGACTTTGGCGGACTTTGTCGACCGCTCGCTGGGAATCGACTATACAGGGGGCGCTTCGCTGCTATTCGCGCTGCTGATGGTTTCCTTGGCGGTCTGGTATCGCTCACTCGGATCGGTATCGGTCGATAGCATAAGTTCGCCCAAGTCAGAGATATTCTACTGGGTGACCATCATGTTTTCGCAGACCCTGGGCACTGCGCTCGGCGATTGGACGGCAAGCACCGCCGGTATGGGCTATGAGGGAGGGGCGATAGTATTTGGTGCGCTGTTGCTGATCGTCGTTGCGGCATACTATTGGACGAGAATGTCCCGCACCCTTCTGTTTTGGGCCGCGTTTATTTTGACGCGCCCGTTGGGCGCCGTGGTGGGTGATTTTCTCGATAAGCCGCTCCATTCCGGAGGCTTGGCGTTGAGCCGCTACCTCGCATCGGCGTTGCTCCTGGCGTTCATTACCGCCTGCATGTTGGTTTTTCGCCAAAGGGCAGCAAGAAGAATTCATTGAGTCAAGCTCAGCGATATGGCGGATTCAATGGGTTTGGGCGATTCTGCGCTTACGTGCTGAGCCAGGAATTGGATCGCAGCCAAATTTGAAGCGACGGGAAACGGGCAATGCGCATTTTGCTGGTGGAAGACGACGCCATGATCGCTGAAGCGGTGTCTGTCGCCCTCAGGGATGCGGCCTATGCCGTGGACTGGGTCAGGGACGGTGTCGCTGCCAGCGGCGTGCTTGATCATGGCGAGCACCAGGCGGTGCTGCTCGACCTGGGGTTGCCCAAGCGTGATGGCCTGGATGTGCTGCGGCAGCTACGGAAGTCGGGAAACGCGATTCCGGTCATCGTCATCACCGCCCGCGATAGTGTGGAAGATAGGATCGACGGACTGGATTGCGGGGCCGACGACTATTTGGCGAAGCCGTTCGATGTCAATGAGTTGCTTGCGCGATTGCGTGCAGTATTGCGCCGCCAAGGCGGACAAGCCGCACCCGTCCTGAGCAACGGCAAGGTCAGCCTCGATCCGGCGACGCGCGAGGCACGCCATGGCAATTTCGCGGAGCTTCTGAGCGCGCGCGAGTTCGCCCTTCTGCAGGCTTTGCTGCTGCGGCCCGGCGCGATTCTCACCCGCGCCGAACTGGAAGAGCGAATTTACGGCTGGAACGAGGAAGTGGAAAGCAACGCCGTGGATTTCCTGATTCACGGCGTGCGCAAGAAACTCGGCGCCGACGTCATCAAGAACGTGCGCGGCGCAGGGTGGATGGTGGAAAGACCCAGATGAAGCGGTCGCTGCAGCGGCACCTGTCGTTGATGCTGGGGAGCGCCATCGTGCTTGCCGCCCTGGCTGCCGCGATCGCCTCCTTCGGGCTCGCGTACTTCGATGCGAAAGAATTCCAGGACGACATGCTGCGCCAAATCGCGGTGCTCGCGGCCGGCGGCGCAAGAGAATCCGCAGTTTCCGGCGCGGTGCGCCAAGGCTCGGGGGAGGGAGGCATCAGCGATCCGGAGTCCCGCGTCCTGGTCGTGCATCTGCCCCGGGATCGGCGGCCCGATTGGCTCGCGGCGGATTTGCCGGCAGGTTTTCATACGTTGCACGCCGGGGCTGAGCGTCTTCGGGTATTCGTGCGCGATGTCCGCCCGGGTGAGCGCACAGCAGTGGCCCAGCCCACCGCCACGCGCGACGAGGCAGCGATCAGCAGTGCGCTGCTCGCCCTGATCCCCTTGCTCCTGCTGCTGCCTTTGCTGGCCTGGCTGACCGTGCATATCGTGCGCAGCGAACTTGCGCCAATCACGCGGCTGTCCAGGAGTCTGGACGAGCAGCCCGCGGACCGGCCCCAGCCGCTGGCCGACGCCGGGCTGCCGAATGAGATCACGCCCTTCGTGCATGCCATCAATCGTTTGCTGGCGCGGGTAAATCACCTGATGGGCCAGCAGCGGCGTTTCATCGCCGATGCGGCGCATGAACTGCGCACGCCGCTGACCGCGTTGTCGGTACAGGCGCAGAATCTGCGCCAGGCCGATTCGCTGGAAGTGATGCGCGATCGGGTGCTTCCGCTGCAGGCGGGCATCGAGCGTGCGCGGCAGTTGACCGAACAGTTGCTGAGTCTGGCCAGGACGCAGGCGGGGATCGCGGACAAAGCGATCGTCGATGTTCCGGCAATGGCGCGCGAGTTGATTGCGGAATACCTGCCCTGGGCAGAGGCGAAGCGGATCGACCTCGGGCTCGATGAACTTGCCTCGCTGGCAGTTCCAGCCGCACCGGAGGTGCTGCGGCTAATCCTCAAGAACGCGCTGGAAAACGCGCTGAAATACACGCCGGATGGCGGCGAGGTAACGCTGCGGCTGCGAGTCGATGGCGGCAGCGCCATAATCGAAGTGGTCGACGACGGCCCGGGGATTCCTGCGTCGGAGCGCGAGCGCGTTTTCGATTCGTTCTACCGCATGCCTGACGCGACCGGCGAGGGCAGCGGCCTGGGGTTGCCGATCGCAAGGGAAGCCGCGCAGCGCCTCGGCGGCGCCGTGAGCCTGCATCAGCGCGAGGAAGGCGCGGGCCTCGTGTTTCGCTATCGGCAAGCGCTGTGATCGCCGCCTTCATCGCATCCTATGGCTATCTGGCCGTGTTCGTAGGCACGCTGCTCGAAGGCGAAACCGTTCTGATCGCCGCCGGCTTCGCCGCCCACCAAGGTTTGCTCGATTGGCCGCTGGTGGTTCTGGTCGCTGCCGCGGGAGGAACGCTAGGGGACCAGTCGGCGTTTCTGCTCGGCCGCTGGAAAGGGGCAGTGCTCCTCGAGCGTTTCCCGGGGCTCGCCCGGCGCATACCGCGCGTTCACGCGTTGCTGGAACGCTTCGATGCGATGTTCATCCTGGCTGTAAGATTTCTCTATGGACTGCGCATAGCCGGACCGCTGATCATGGGCTCGAGCCGAGTGCCGGTGCTCCGCTTCGCCGTGTTCAACACGATCGGCGCAGCCATTTGGGCGGTGCTGGTTTCGGGTGCAGGCTACGTCTTCGGCGTGGCGATCAGTTCCTTTATTGCCGATCTACGGCGAATCGAGGAGGCCGTATTCCTATCAATACTGGCGCTAGGCATCGTCTTCTGGCTATGGAGGAAGTGCCGCGCGTGATGGCCAACAACGGGGTGGATGATCCATGCAGCGCGCGAAGAAATGGTTACTTGGTGAAAATCACCCGCTCAAGCTCCCGCTGGAGCGCTGAAAAGGTATAGGGCTTGGAGATGTAGCCATCCATGCCCGCCTCCAGACAATGCTGGATTTCGGCCTCCATGGCATGAGCGGTCAACGCGATAATCGGGATTCTGCGCGATCGTCCTGTCTGCGCTTCCTTATCCCGGATCATGCGCGTGGCTTCGAAGCCGTCCATCGCCGGCATCTCGCAGTCCATCAATATGGCGGCATAGTCATTTCGGCTGAATGCGTCGATGGCATCCCGCCCGTTTTCGACGACATCGAAGCACCAGCCCAATTTTTTAAGCATCTCCCCGGCGATCAGTTGATTGACTTGATTATCCTCCGCGATCAGCAGCCTGCCTTTTTGCTGCGATGATTGCGGAACACTCGCCGGCGCTGCGGAGGACTGCGCTACCGAGGCAGCCATTGGCTGTCGCTCATAAGGGATCTCAAACCAGAACAGCGATCCAGCGCCCAGCGTGCTGCTGACGCCGATGTTCCCGCCGAGCAACTCCACGATCTGCTTGCAGATCGAAAGCCCGAGGCCGGTGCCGCCGAAGCGGCGGGTGGTGCTGCCGTCAGCCTGTTTGAAGGGGTCGAAAATATGCGCCAGCGCTTCGGACGCTATGCCTATGCCTGTGTCGCGCACTTCGATGCGCACGCGAACGCGCTCCCCATGGCCGCCCGGATTCGCCGTCTCGCGCGCGCGCACCTGAACCTCGCCTTTCTTGGTGAATTTGACCGCGTTTCCCACCAGGTTCGAGAGAATCTGCCGCAGGCGGCCCGGGTCGCCGCGCAACAAGGTATGCATCCCCGGCTGGACGTCCAGGGAAAGTTTCAGGCCTGCGCCGTGGGTGCGTTCGGCCAGCAGGCCGGTCACGCTCCTCAAGACTTCTTCCAGATCGAAGGCTATGGTTTCGAATACCAGCTTGCCCGCCTCGATCTTGGAGAAATCCAGAATATCGTTGATGATCGTGAGCAAGGAACGGCCGGAATCATGAATGGTCTCGGCAAATTTGCGCTGACCTTCGCTCAATTGGCTGTCGAGCAACAACTCCGTCATACCGAGCACGCCGTTCATCGGTGTGCGGATTTCGTGGCTCATGTTGGCAAGGAACTCGCTCTTGGCACGGTTGGCCGCCTCTGCGGCGATCCGCGCCTGTTCCAGGTTGGCGACCAGGCGGCCTTGTTCCAGGCCCAGGCGTATCGACGAGTCGAGCGTATCGTGGAGAAAGCGCGCGCTGCCCAGCGTCGCAGCCAGGAATACCAGCGCCATGATGCCGAACGCCCAGTGCAGCGGGGAATCCGCTTGCAGCAGGAGCACGACCGACGCCGGTACGATCAGCAGCAGCGCAAAGGTGCGGAAAGCCGCCGGCACCGGGGCGAGGACGGGCAGAGCGCCGGCTACCATGCCGGCCATGACGAGGCCGGTGAACAGGCGCTCGGTGTCGGGGGTATGCCAGATGAACAGGATTGCGCCTGCGCACCAGGTTGCCGCGGCGAGGGCCGTGGCCTGAAGGTAGCGCCTGCGCCATATTGCGGCCTCCAGCGCCGCAGGCGCAGCACGCGTAAAGCGTAGTGCCAGCCAGTAACGGCCCAACGCGACGGCCAACAGCACGCACCACCAGCTCCAGGCCGCCGCCGCCGATGTGCCGAGGGTGACGTTGACATAAGCAAGCAGCGTGGCATTGACGACATTCACCGACTGCGCAATCCCGGCGTTGCGATAGAGCAGCGCGGTCTTCAGGCATTCGGCTTCTGCTTCTATATCGTCGGGCTGCGGTGGGATGACGGTCATCCGGACGATTATAGTCGCGACCCGGTGCAAATACCTCCCATTAGCCGGTGCAAGACTCGGCTTGCAGCGAGTGCTAGGGGGCAGGCAGACTACGCCGGCGCGGGATGTTCTTCGCATCCCAATGCGAGAGAGCCCAGCGCCAGAATTCGGCGAGCGGCTCGCAGCGAAGCTGCGCGGGCGGGGCCTGGCCGAGAAAATCCATGACCTGGGCGAGGGCGGGCACCGGATCGCGCGCATCCACGGGCGTCGCACGCGTCTGCTTGGACAGTTTTTCTCCGGCGGCATTCACCGCCGCCGGCAGGTGCAGATAGCGCGGCGTAGGCAGGCCGAGCAGCCGCTGCAGAAAGATCTGCCGCGGCGTCGACGCCAGCAGATCGGCGCCACGCACCACATCGGTGACCCCCTGTTCGGCATCATCGACCACCACCGCCAGCTGGTAGGCGTACAAACCATCGGCGCGCTGCAATACGAAGTCGCCGACTTCGGCGGCGAGATTCTGGTTCAGCTTTCCCTGCAGCGCGTCTTCGAATTCGATCACGCAGTCGTCCACGCGAACGCGGGTTGCGCGCGCTGTCTTGCCCGGGGCGAGCCCGTTGCGGCAGGTGCCGGGATAGATGAGTTCGCCATCGGCGCGGCCATCACCCCCAACCCCTCTCCCACTCGCGTGGGCGAGGGGAGGTGCGTGCTCGCCGTCGCAGTGGCCCTCACCCCCAGCCCCTCTCCCGCTGGCGCGGGCGAGGGGAGCGTCGTGCGCGCTGCGCGCGAAAGCTACGTGGGAGTCGGCGATCTCGCGCCGGCTGCAGGCGCAGGGATAGACGAGGCCCTGCTGTTCCAGGCGGGCCAGCGCTGCGCCGTACGCGTCGCCGCGTTTGCTCTGGTACAGGACATCGCCGTCCCAGCCCATGGCGCAGGCTTCCAGCGTGCGCAGTATTGTGTCGGCCGCGCCTGGCCGCTCGCGTGGCGGGTCGAGATCCTCCATCCGCAGCAGCCACAGGCCGTCGCGGGTCTTCGCTTCCAGATAACTGCCCACTGCGGCGACCAGGGAGCCGAAGTGCAGCGGCCCGGTGGGCGAGGGGGCGTAGCGGCCGCGGTATTTCTCCATGTTCGAATTCTAGGCTAATCGAGAATCGGGTGGCCGCGCGTGCTTCACGGCCGATAGAATGACGCCGTCATCGATGAATCCGAAACCAATGAACACCAAACTCAAAGCGAAGCTTATCGACTGGCTCAAACTCGCCGGCTGCGTCGCATTGGGATTCCCGGTGTTGATCTATTTTTTCCAGGAACGGCTGTTGTTCCAGCCGCAGCCGCTGACCGCGGATCCGCTGCAAGCCAATCCGGGCACGGCGATAGAGGAAATAGACCTGGTCACTTCCGACCGGGTGCACCTGCGCGGCTGGCTGGTGAAGGCGAGCGGAACGCAAGCGCCGGCGCCGCTGCTGGTCTATTTCGGCGGCAATGCCGAGGAGGTTTCTTGGCTCGCCGCGACCGCCGACCGGTATGCGGGCTGGTCTCTGCTGCTGGTCAATTACCGCGGTTACGGCAGGAGTGAGGGCAAGCCGGGTGAGGCCGAGCTGTTTTCCGATGCCTTGCAGATTTACGACTATGCCGCCGGCCGCGCTCAGGGCGGCCGTGTAGCCGTGATGGGACGCAGCCTGGGCAGCGGTGTTGCCGTCTATCTCGCGGCCGAGCGCAAGGTTGCGGGCGTGATCCTGGTTTCGCCCTACGATAGCGTGGAGAGCGTGGCCAGGGGCATCTATCCCCATTTGCCGATAGGCCTGATGCTCAAGCACCGCTTCGATTCGCTGTTGCGCGCGCCGAAGATCAAGGCGCCGCTGCTGTGCCTGGTGGCGAGCGACGACCGCGTGATTCCGCGGCAACATTCCGAGCGCCTGTACGCGGCTTGGGGCGGACCCCGGCAATGGCGCGAAATCGGCCCTGCCGGTCACGACAGCCTTGCAGGCGAGCCGGATTATTGGCAGGCAATCGCGGATTTCCTGGCAAATTTTAGGTAGCGCGCGGACGGCCGCCGGCGCTGTCCCTGATATAATTTCAAATAGGCTCCGAACAAGGGGGCGACGCACCCTTGTAAATCCCCCAAGTCGAAGGAAGCCCTGATTGCATCACGATCTGAATTGGGGCTTCCTTAGTAACGCTATCGGGAGAAGCGCATGGCAACCGTAGACCTCACCAAGGATAATTTCGAGCAGGTCGTCACCGGCAACGACGTGGTGGTGGTCGACTTCTGGGCGCCTTGGTGCGCGCCCTGCCGCGCCTTCGCGCCGACCTTCGAGCAAGCGTCCGAGCAACACGCCGACGTGGTGTTCGCCAAGGTCAACACCGAGGAGGAACAGGAGGTCGCGGGCGCGTTCAATATCCGCTCCATCCCGACCCTGATGGTGTTTCGCGAGAAAGTGATTCTTTACGCCGAGGCGGGCTCGCTGCCGGCTCCGGCGCTGGAGCAGGTGATCACCCAGGCCAAGGGCATCGACATGGCCGCAGTCCACCGCGAGATCGCGGAACGCGGCGCCGAAGGCTGAGGCGTTCCTCCAGTGCCCGCATCCGAGCGCGTAGCCGAACCGAGCCTTCGCTTTCTGAAATAGAATGCTGCGCGTTGCCGCCGTAGTCGTCGCGCTTTTTGCGCTAATCATCGCTCTCGGAGTAGCCATGGGACTATTCAGCGGCACGCGCCCGGACAATCTCGGGGTTCACGACGGGCGTCTGGCGCCGCCCAAGCGCACGCCGAACAACGTCAACAGCCAGATCGACAAGACTGCCGATGCGGAGCATTACATCGAGCCTTTGCGCTACACGGGCGACGCCAGGCGGGCTTGGGCCGCTCTAAGGCGCGTCGTCGACGGGATGCAACGCGTGAAGGTGGTGAAATCGGAGCCGGACTATCTCCATGCCGAATTCAGCAGCAAGCTGATGGGTTTTGTCGACGACACCGAGTTCTACCTGGACGAGAAGGCCGGCGTGATCCAGGTGCGCTCGGCGTCGCGCCTGGGAAGACGCGATTTCGGCGTCAACCGCGAGCGCATCGAACACATACGCGCCGCGCTGGCGCGGGCAAAACCCTAACTCAGTAGCGCAGCAGCGCAGCCCGCGTTTCCTGGTCTTCCAGGCGCTGCAGAAACCAGCGCAGCGCCTTGCCTTTCTCGCGCGAGCGCCAGGCGTAGTAGAGATTGCCGGCCGGCTTGATTTCGTCGACTTCCTTCGCGAGCAGGCGCTCTGCCTTGATCAGCGGCGCAGCCGCATGCGCCGGCAGGTAGCCGCAGCCCAGGCCGGCCACCTGCGCCGCAACCTTGGACTCCAGGTCCGGGACCGTGAGCACGTCCTGACCGGTCAACAGGCCGACCGAGCGCGGCGGCAGACTGCGCGAACTGTCGCCGATGGCGACGGCGCGGTGCGCGAGTATCTGTTCGTGCTTGAGCGGCTCAGGCAGCGCGGCCAGCGGATGGGTCGGCGCCACCGCGAACACGAAATCCTTGTAGCCCAGCATACGGATGGCATACCCTCCCCCGGCCGGCACTTCACCCGAAACGCCCAAGGCGAGTTCGGCCCGCCCCGACACCAGTGCGTCCCAGGTCCCCGCGAGCACTTCGTAGGCGAGGCGTATGCGGGTGCCCGACTCCTCGGCGTAGAAGTCCGCGATCAACGGGAATAACTGCGGCGCCGGGATCATGATGTCGAGCACGATGCGCAGCTCCGTTTCCCAGCCGGTGGCGACGCGCTTCACCCGGCATTCGAGTTCGCCCGCTGCACGCAGCAAAGCCCGGCCTTCCTGCATCAGTTCCCGCCCGGCGGGCGTCAGCCGCGCGCGATGGCCGCTGCGGTCGAACAGAGCCACATCCAGATCCTGCTCCAGCTTTTGCACGGAATAGGTAAGCGCCGAGGGTACACGGTGCAGCTCAGCGGCGGCGGCGGCGAAGCTGCCTAACCGCTCGATTGCGTCCATGACCTGCAATGCGTCCAGGGTCAGTTTCATGTCAAAGAATATTATTCAAAAAATATGAATGTAAAGGTGAAAAGTATTCGCTTTTATTCAAATAATCGCAAGTCTATTATCCGTATCGAGTGTTCAAAGTATCAGAACTAACAGATAGGAGAAAGGCATGCTACAGGTTCGAAAGAGCAATGAACGCGGTTACGCCGACCACGGCTGGCTGAAGTCTTTCCATACGTTTTCGTTTGCCGGTTACCACGATCCAGAACACATGGGGTTCGGGAGCCTGCGCGTGATCAACGAGGACCGCATGTCGCCCGGCAGCGGCTTCGGCACCCACGGCCACCGCGACATGGAAATCATCAGCTACGTGCTCGAGGGCGCGCTGGCGCACGAGGACAACATGGGCAATGGATCGAGCATCGTCCCCGGGGACGTGCAGCGCATGAGCGCGGGCAAGGGCGTGCTGCATTCGGAATACAACCATTCCAAGGACGGGGAGACGCACTTCCTGCAGATATGGATCGAGCCCAACGTCACCGGCATCCGGCCGAGTTACGAGCAGAAGCATTTTGATGCCGCATCCAAGCGCGGGCGCCTGCGCCTGATCGCCTCCGGCGATGCGCGCGACGGTTCGGTGCTGATCCATCAGGACGCATCCGTGTATGCGGCGCTGCT
>JACZJU010000258.1 GCA_014860395.1 Burkholderiales bacterium
TGCTCGACGAGACGCACATCCCGAAGTACTGGTACAACCTCGCCGCCGACCTGCCGTCGGCACCGCCGCCTGTGCTGCATCCGGGCACGATGCAGCCGGTAGGTCCGGACGATCTGGCGCCGCTGTTTCCGATGGAATTGATCATGCAGGAAGTGGCGACCGAGCGCGAAATTCCGATCCCCGAACCGGTGCGCGAGGTGTATCGCCAGTGGCGCCCGTCGCCGCTGTTCCGCGCGCGCCGCCTGGAAAAGGTGCTGCAGACGCCGGCGAAGATCTATTACAAATACGAGGGCGTGAGCCCAGCCGGCAGCCACAAGCCCAATACCGCGGTGCCGCAGGCCTTCTACAACAAGCAGGCCGGAGTGAAGCGTCTGGTCACAGAAACCGGTGCCGGCCAGTGGGGCTCGTCGCTTGCCTTCGCTGGCGCGCTGTTCGACCTGGAGGTAAAGGTATTCATGGTGCGCGTGTCCTATAACCAGAAACCTTACCGCCGCGCGCTGATGGAGACCTACGGCGCGAGCTGCACGCCTTCGCCTTCGAACGAGACCCAGGCGGGCAAGGCCATCCTGGCGCAGCGCGCCGACCATCCGGGTAGCCTGGGCATCGCGATTTCCGAGGCAGTCGAAATCGCGGCGCAGCGCGACGACACCAAGTACGCGCTCGGCTCGGTACTCAACCACGTGCTGCTGCACCAGACAGTAGTCGGCCAGGAAGCGATGGCGCAGATGGACATGGCCGGCGACTATCCCGACGTGATCGTCGGCTGCACCGGCGGCGGCTCGAACTTCGCCGGCATCGTGTTCCCTTTCCTCGGCGCGCAATTGCGCGGCGGAAAGAAAGTGCGCATCGTCGCGGTCGAACCCGCGGCCTGCCCCAGCCTCACGCGCGGCCAGTACGCCTATGATTTCGGCGACACCGCGCATCTGACGCCGCTCACCAAGATGCACACCCTGGGCTCCACCTTCACCCCGCCCGGATTCCATGCCGGCGGCCTGCGCTATCACGGCATGGCGCCGCTGGTCAGCCATATCAAGCAGCTCGGCCTGATCGAAGCGGTCGCCTATCATCAAACTACTTGTTTCGATGCGGGCGTGATGTTCGCCCGCGCCGAAGGCATCCTGCCGGCACCCGAGGCGAATCATGCGGTGAAGGGCGCGATCGACGAGGCGCTGAAATGCAAAGCCGAAGGCAAATCGCGCACCATCCTGTTCAACCTCTGCGGCCACGGCCATTTCGACATGCAGGCTTATATCGACTACTTCGGCGGCAAGCTGCAGGACCTCGAGTATGACGAGGCCGAACTGGCGATGGCGCTCGCGGGGCTGCCCTCGGTCAAGGCCGCATAGAACCGGTAGAAGCGGGAGTCAGCACATGGAGTTCAAGACGCTAAAGGTCGCTCTCGCCGGGCAGGTTGCGAGCATAGAGCTCAACCGGCCCGAGCGCGCCAATGCGATGGAGCTCGCCATGTGGCTGGAGTTGCGCGATGCGATGCGCTGGCTCGACGAGACGCCGGAGGCGCGCGTCGGCGTGCTTTCCGGCGCGGGCAAGCATTTCACCTCCGGCATCGACCTCGCCCTGCTTGCCGGAATGCAGGCGCAAATTCGGGATGACTGCGATGGCCGTTCACGCGAGAAGCTGCGGCGCGTGATCCTCGACATGCAGGACACGCTCAGCTCCATCGAGCGCTGCCGCAAGCCGGTGATCGCGGCGATTCACGGCGCCTGCGTCGGCGGCGGCATCGACCTCATCACCGCCTGCGATCTGCGCTATTGCTCGGCCGATGCCTATTTTTCAGTGAAGGAGATCGACGTCGGTCTCACCGCCGACGTCGGCACGCTGCAACGGCTGCCGCATATCG
The DNA here is from genome assembly GCA_014860395.1 of Burkholderiales bacterium. Classification (GTDB taxonomy): domain Bacteria; phylum Pseudomonadota; class Gammaproteobacteria; order Burkholderiales; family SG8-39; genus 2-12-FULL-64-23. The sequence continues at coordinate 1,859 of JACZJU010000258.1, forward strand.
TCGGCGAAGGCGCGGCGCGCGAACTCGCCTACACCGGGCGCAAAGTCGGCGGCGCCGAAGCGAAGGAACTGCGCCTGGTCAATCATTGCTATGCGGACCGGGAGGCGCTGATGGCAGCCATGCGCGATCTTGGGGCGACGCTGGCGGCGAAACCGCCGCTGGCCTTGCGCGGATGCAAGGAAATGATCACCTATGCGCGCGACCACACGGTCGCCGACGGGCTGAACTACGTCGCCACCTGGAACGCCGCAATGCTCTTGTCCACAGACCTCGAGGAAGCGCTCGCCGCTGGAAAGGAAAAGCGCGCGGCGAAATTCCGCGACTGAGCCTGACTTGCCGGATCGCTCCATGACCAGTCCGGATCCGGTCGAATTTTTCGAGCAGCAGTTCCTGCGCCAGATACGCGAGACCGATTTCGCGCTCAATCCCTTCGAGAAATTGGCGCTGCCGTATCTCGCAGGCAGCGTGCTCGACCTGGGCTGCGGCCTGGGCAACCTCAGTCTTGAAGCTGCGCGGCGCGGCTGCATGGTCACGGCGCTCGACGCCAGCCCCACCGCCGTCGAGCGCCTGCGCGCAGCAGCCCGGCAGGAGCAACTGCGGCTACAGCCGTTGCAAGCCGACCTCGGCAACTTTCGCATCGAACAGGACTACGACACCATCGTCGCAATCGGCCTGCTGATGTTTTTAGAGAAGGAACGCGCGCTCACGCTGCTGAGTCAGATCGTGCAGCGGGTGCGGCCGAGCGGCTGCGCGATCGTCAACGTCCTCGTTGAAGGCACGACCTACCTGGAAATGTTCAAGCCCGGCGAATACTACCTGTTCGGCGCGAACGAACTGGAGCAGGCGTTCGCCGGCTGGACCCTGCTCGCGGCCCGGCGTGAGTCCTTCCCGGCACCCGAGGACACGCGCAAGGAGTTCGCAACGGTAGTCGCGCAAAAGCCGCCCGGCTGAATCGGTGCGGCCAACGCCGCCGCCCCTACTTCTTCTTCAGCCTGTCGACGAATTTCTTGCGGAATTTCGCCACCTTGGGCTGCACCACCATCATGCAGTAAGGCTGGTAGGGATTGCGCTCGAAGAACTCCTGATGCTCGCGCTCGGCGATATAGAATTTGGCTGCGGCCGTGACCTCGGTGACGATGGGTTTATTCCATAAGCCGTCGGTCGCGAGTTTTGCTATCAGCTCTTCGGCCGTGGCTTTCTGCTGCGGCGAGTGATAAAAGATCACCGACCGATACTGCGGCCCATAGTCGTTGCCCTGGTAGTTAAGGGTGGTCGGATCGTGGATCACGAAAAACACCTCCAGGATCTCGCGCAGGCTGACCACGGCCGGGTCGAACGTGATCTGCACCACTTCGGCGTGGCCGCTGGTGCCGCTGCACACGTCGGCGTAGGTAGGGTCCTTCAAATTCCCACCCATGTAACCTGACTCGACCGATTCCACGCCCTTGAGGTCGTCGAACACCGCTTCCAGGCACCAGAAGCAGCCGCCGCCCAGAGTTACCGTTTCGTTTTGTGGCTGTGACATACGATTCACCCTTCTCGCCAGCTTCGAAGTATCCGTCGCACGCCCGGCTTGCGCTCAACGGATGCGGTAACCACACCCGCCCCGGCCGGGTCGCCAGGAATTTACATCATATAGTATCTTTCCAAGGCTTCGCAGTGTCGGGCAGCGGAAATATGAGAGCCGGCAACAGAGCTTGACGCGGTTCGCGCGCTGGGACTAAATTGCTGCTTGCACGCCCACGCCCTGATTCCGGATCAAGTTCACCGCGGCATCTTTTGGGCAATTCAACAAGGGGAGCATCCGATGAAAAATGCCTTGATCCACCCTATCTGCCGCATGTTGATCATTTGCATGGGCGCGCTCCCGTTCAGCGCTTACGCCGGCATGGTCGGCACCGATCAGGTGGCCGCCGCGTCGCTGGCCGCGGGCGCGCGCGACAAGTTGCGCGATTTCGTCGGTCGCAGCGAAGTACGCGATCAGCTGCAAAGCCTGGGCGTCAGCCCCGCCGCGGCGCAGGCGCGCGTCGACGCCATGACCGACGCGGAAGTGGCGAGCATCGCCGGCCGCATCGACAAGCTGCCTGCGGGCGGGATCAGCATCCCGGCAGTGATTGTCGGGCTGCTCGTATTCGAACTGATCTGGTACTTCTGGGTCGAGTGAGCGCCGCGTCGTCCCGGTGGTCAAACAAAGCCCGCCTGACCGCGGGCTTTGTCTTTGCGCTTTGCGTGTTGAGCGGTTGCGTCAGCCTGCCGCAAAGCGAGGCACTGCGCCGCGCGGGCGGCCCTGGCCTGCCGCCGCGCGTGGAACTCGAAACGGTGCCGTTCTTTGCGCAGGAAGCGTTCCAGTGCGGGCCGGCGGCGCTGGCGATGGCCCTGAACGCGGCCGGTGTAGCCGTGAGTCCCGACGCCCTTGCCGAGGAAATCTACATCCCTGCGCGCGAGGGCAGCCTGCAGGTGGAGATGCTCGCCGCCGCGCGACGCCACGGGCTTCTCGCCTATGCGCTCGCACCCGAGCTGAAGGATGTGCTCGCCGAAGTGGCGGCTGGAAATACGGTAATCGTGCTGCAGAACCTGGGATTGTTTGCCTTCCGCCCCTACTGGCATTACGCCGTGGTCATAGGCTACGACCTGCAGAAGAACGAAATACTGCTGCATTCGGGCGCAAGAGCGCGCCGCGCGATGGCGTTCGGATTATTCGAATTTCTGTGGATCGACGGCGGGCGCTGGGCCATGGTCGCGCTCTCCCCCGATCGGCTGCCGGCGAGCGCGAGCGAAGCGAAGTACGCCAACGCCGCCACGGCCCTGGAGCAGACCGGCCGCATCGCCGAGGCGCATCGCGCCTATGCGGCCTTGCTGCAGCGCTGGCCAGCCGCTCTCGTCGGGTTGATGGGCCTGGGCAATACCGCCTACGCAATGGGCCGCACGGCAGAGGCTGAAGCGGCGTTTCGCACCGCCTCCGTCCTGCATCCCAAGGCAGGGGCGGCGTTCAACAACCTCGCGCAGACGCTGGCGGACCAGGGCAAACAGAAGGCGGCGCTGGAGGCAGCGCGGACGGCGGTGAGCCTGGGAGGCGCGAGCCTGCCGGTGGCACAGCTGACACTGGAACAAATTCTCGGCAAGGGACGCTGACGCAAGCGCGGGCGTGAAGGCGCTGCGGGCGAGGTCCTGCGAAGCGTGTTATTTCTTCGTCTTGGCTTGAAGTATGGTGCCCTTGCAGCGGCGCGCGCCGCAGCGGCATTGGTACAAACGCTTCATTGCCGGCGTATGCCTTTCCTCCAGCTCGATGCCGTAGTTGTAGCTGAGCTCCTCGCCCGGGCGGATCGCACGCAGCGTCTCGATGAATATGCGGTCTTTGTCGTCCACCGCCTCGCAGTTGGGCGCGCAGCTATGGTTGATCCAGCGGGCGCTGTTGCCGTTAATGGTGGCGTCGATCACTATGCCGTCGTCGAGGGCGAACAGGAACGTATGCGGGTCGTCGTCGTTGGCATAACGCTTGTCGACTTGCGCTTCGGTCAGGCGCTTGCCCTTGTATTCGATCAGGCGCGTGTGCGCGGGAATATGGGTGGTGGCGAACACGCCCTTGCCATGTATGCCGGAATTGCGCACGACGAAACGGCGGCGCGGCTGGCTCTTCTTGGTAGTCATCGATCTCGCGGATGAGGTTGCAAACAGGGCGCGATTTTAGACCATTTTGGAACGCGGCGGCTGCTTTTCCGCCGTCGCCGCGGTAGACTTCCGTGTTCCAGTCCGACCGGAACCGCGACATGAACGTCCTGCGCACTCCCGACGAACGTTTTCTCGATCTGCCGGGCTACGCTTACGCGCCGAATTATGCGCAGGACCTGCCTGGGTTCGCAGGCCTGCGCCTGCATTACCTCGACGAAGGCAGGCGCGATGCCGCGCATACCTGGCTGTGCCTGCACGGACAACCGACCTGGTCTTATCTGTATCGAAAGATGATTCCGGTGCTGGTCGCCGCCGGCGAGCGCGTGGTCGCGCCCGATCTGTTCGGCTTCGGCAAATCGGACAAGCCGGCCGACGAAGGCTTCTACACCTTCGGCCGCCATCGCGATGCACTCGTCGCCTTTATCGAACGCATGGATCTCGACAATATCACCCTGGTATGCCAGGACTGGGGCGGCCTGTTGGGCCTGACGCTGCCGATGGACATGCCGCAGCGTTTCAGCCGGCTGCTGGTCATGAACACGGCGCTGGGCACAGGCGACGTACCTATGACCGCGGGCTTCATCGCCTGGCGCGACTGGAACAACAAGAACCCCGACATGGACGTGGCCAAGCTCATGGCGCGCAGCTGTCCGCATCTTTCGGCTGCCGAATGTCAGGCCTATGCCGCGCCCTACCCGGACGCAAGCTACAAGTCCGGCGTGCGCCGATTTCCCAATCTGGTGCCAGACAGGCCCGAGGCCGACGGCGCGGAGATCTCGCGCCGCGCGCGCAGCTGGTGGCAAAACCAATGGAACGGACAGACGTTCATGGCGATCGGAATGAAAGACCCGGTGCTCGGCGCGCCCGTGATGCGTGCGCTGCGCAAACTGATCCGCGGTTGCCCGGCGCCCTACGAACACGCCGAAGCCGGCCACTTCGTGCAGGAGTGGGGTGAGGATATAGCCCGACGCGCATTGCGCGCATTCGCCGGCCGTTGAAAGGAGGCATAGCATCATGTCGGTACGCACTGAGAAAAATGGACCGGTCAGCACCATCGTCTTGGAGCGGCCCAACGCCCGCAATGCGGTGGATCCGGCGACCGCAGATGCGCTGCTCGCCGAGTTCGAAGCCTTCGATCGCGACCCGCAGGCGAAAGTCGCAGTGTTCTTCGGTGCGCATGGCACATTCTGCGCCGGCTGGGACCTGAAGTACGGCGCCTCGCTCGCGGACAAGGACGTGCGCAGCGAACTCGATCTGGACTTTCCGCAGGAAGCCGCACCGGTTCCGCGCGGCCCCATGGGACCTACGCGCCTCGCGCTGGACAAGCCGGTGATAGGTGCTGTCGCCGGCGCGGCCGTCGCGGGCGGCATGGAACTCGCGCTGTGGTGTGATATGCGCATCATGGAGGAAGATGCCTTCTTCGGCGTCTACTGCCGCCGCTGGGGCGTGCCCCTGATCGACGGCGGCACGGTGCGCCTGCCGCGCATCGTCGGCATGGGCCGCGCCATGGATATCATACTCACCGGGCGCAAGGTCGATGCCGAAGAAGCGTATCGCATCGGCTTGTGCGATCGCGTGGTGCAGCGTGGCCAGGCGCGGCGGGCGGCGGAGGCGCTGGCGCTCGAGATCTCCCGTTTTCCGCAGGGCGCGCTGCGGGCCGACCGGCGTTCGGCCTACACGCAGAATGGCCTGTCGGTGCGCGCGGCGATGGAACAGGAATGGGCTAATGCCGCCGGCACGCTGGCCGAAGCGATTCAGGGCGCCGGGCGCTTTGCCTCGGGCAAGGGCCGGCACGGTGCGTTCGACGACATTTGAAACAAGTTACGCTATGAGGGGAAACGTCCCCTCATACTCCCCCTGGTCAGCGCCCTTTCAGCAGCGCTGAAAGGGCCGCGCAAATTTCTTTCGGAGGTTCACCATGAACGACCGCGCTGCTGCAACATTGGAACAGGGAAGCAATCAGCCGCCCCTGCTGGTCGGTTACAACGCCTGGCAGCAGGATCCGATATTGCGCGCGGCAGTGGAGCGCGAAGGCGGCGGCTGGGTCGGCGAACGGGCGCACACGCTGGGCGAACTGATCGGCGGCGAGCGCATGCAGTTGCTCGCCGATCAAGCCAACCGCAACCTGCCGCAACTGCGCACGCACGACCGCTTCGGCGAGCGCATCGACGCGGTCGACTATCATCCGGCCTATCACGAGCTGATGGCGCTCGCCTTCGGCGCCGGGCTGCATTCACTCGCTTGGAAGACGGGGCGCGACGGCGCCTTCGTCGCGCGCGCCGCGCTGAATTATCTATGGAACCAGGCCGAGAACGGCACGTCCTGCCCGGTTACCATGACCTTTGCCGCGCTGCAGGTGATACGCAACGATGCGCAACTCACTGCCGAGTGGGAACCGAAGCTGCTCGCCGACGCCTATGATGCGAGGCCGCTGCATGTTTCGCAAAAACGCGCCGCGACCGTGGGGATGGCGATGACCGAGAAACAAGGCGGCTCCGATTTGCGCAGCAACCAGACCAGCGCCAAAGCGCTGGGTGATGGCGCCTACGCGCTGGACGGACACAAGTGGTTCTGTTCGGCGCCGATGAGCGACGGCTTTTTGACGCTGGCGCGCACCGGCGCCGGCGTGACCTGTTTTTTCGCGCCGCGCTCGCTTGCCGACGGCAGCCGCAACGGCATCCGCATTCAGCGCCTGAAGGACAAGTGCGGCAACCGCTCCAATGCGTCTAGCGAAATCGAGTATCACGGCGCCTGGGCGCGCCGGATAGGCGAAGAGGGGCGCGGCATCGCCACGCTGATCGAGATGGCGCACCTGACGCGTTTTGATATCGTCGTTGCCTCTGCCGGCATGATGCGTGGCGCGCTCAATCAGGCGCTGCACCATTGCGAGCATCGCCACGCATTCGGGAAACGCCTGGCACAGCAGCCGCTGATGCAGAATGTGCTCGCTGACCTCGCTTTGGAGACGGAAGCGGCGACGCTGCTCGCCATGCGCTTGGCGCGCGCGCTGGATCGCTCTTCCCACGACCCGCAGGAACGGCTGCTCTCGCGCATCCTTACCCCGGTGGCGAAGTACTGGCTCGCCAAGCGCAGCCCCGCGTTCATGTTCGAGGCGATGGAATGCCTGGGCGGCAACGGCTACGTCGAGGAAGCCCCGCTGGCGCGCTTTTATCGCGAGGCGCCGGTGAACAGCATCTGGGAAGGCAGCGGCAACGTCGCCTGCCTGGACGTGCTGCGCTCGATGCAGAAGCAGCCCGACTCGGTGGCGGTGCTGCTCGCCGAGATCCGCGCCGGCGCGAGCGGCGACCGGCACTTGGCGCGCTTCGTCGACGCGATCGAGGCGCAATTGGCCGATGCCGGCGGTATCGAGCAGCGCGCGCGCCGTATCGTCGAGATGGCGGCGCTGGCACTGCAGGCAAGCCTGATGGCGCAACACGCCGCGCCTGCGGCGGTCGACGCGTTCTTGAGTTCGCGCGTGCAAGGCGACTGGGGGCATGCCTTTGGCACCCTCCCCGGGAATGCCCGCTGCGAGGAGATCATCGCCCGTAGCCGGCTCGGCTGAGGCCGCCGCCATGACCCGTTATGCGACGGTTACCGTTCTGCAGTCCCGGACTGCGCGACGCCTCCGCCATATGCGGGAAATAGGGCCGGACAGCGCTTGCTGCGGCGTATAATTACTACTTGGAGGCCAATATGCGCATCGAAGCACACGTACACGGCACTATCCCGCTGCGGCCCGAGACGTCCCTGTCCCAGGTGGAGACGGCGCTGCGTCCATGGCTGCGCTATATCGACGAAGACAGCCTCGTCGACGCGCGCAGCGTCTACGAGGATGAACCCGGCCTCAGTTTCGACGCCAAGGGCGCGATTCTGGATATCTGCTGGACCGGCGACGTAGGCCGGGGCTTTCGCGAATTGATCGAGGAAGCGCTACAGGCGCTTTGTCCCTACACCGAGTCGGCCGCCGAAATAGAGGTCAGCTATTACCACGACGACGGCCAGGACGAATTCGGCATGGTCTTCGTCGGCCCCACGCCCGAATCCATCCATGAGCGCCAGAAGAGCCGCATGATCGACGACGTGTCCGGCATGCTGGCGCGCCACTTCACCGAAGCCGAGATCGGCGAAGTCGCGGCGCTGGTGAATCAATTGTTCGAGCGCAATTGGGCCGAGAAGAGCGGCGGCGCCCAGTCCGGCGCCACGACCGCCCCGCGCGGGCTGACACCTGCGCAGCGCCGACGTTTGCATTAGATCTCGATCCCGCCCCCGGGCGCGTCCGACGTCTCGGATGACCTACTTTGGCTGCGGCTGCCCTGCGGGCTTAACTTGGCTGCGCCTGACCTCCAAAAGCAAAAAGCCCAACCATATGTGGTTGGGCTTTTTGTATTTGGGACCTGACGATGACCTACTTTCGCATGGGTAATCCATACTATCATTGGCGCGGCGCCGTTTCACGGCCCTGTTCGGGATGGGAAGGGGTGGGACC
>JACZJU010000259.1 GCA_014860395.1 Burkholderiales bacterium
CTTGGCGCGGCGGCGCTCGGTTTCGCCGATCGCGCGCTTCATCGAGTCGGTGATGCGGTCGGCATAGAGTATGGCGGCGCCGTTGATGTGGCGCGCGGCGCGCCCTATGGTCTGGATCAGCGAGCGCTCCGAGCGCAGGAAACCTTCCTTGTCGGCGTCGAGAATCGCGACCAGCGACACTTCGGGCAGGTCCAGGCCTTCGCGCAGCAGGTTGATGCCCACCAGCACGTCGAACTTGCCCAGGCGCAGGTCGCGGATGATTTCGACCCGCTCCACCGTCTCCACCTCGGAGTGCAGGTAGCGCACCTTGATGCCGTGCTCGGCCAGGTACTCGGTCAGATCCTCGGCCATTTTCTTGGTGAGCGTGGTCACCAGCACGCGCTCCTTCTGCGCCACGCGCAGGCTGATTTCCGACAGCAGGTCGTCCACCTGGGTGGTGGCCGGGCGCACTTCCAGCAGCGGATCCACCAGGCCGGTGGGTCGCACCAGCAGTTCCACCACCTGGCCCGAATGCGTGCGCTCGTATTCGGCCGGCGTCGCCGAGCAGAAGAACGTCTGCTTCATCATCGCCTCGAACTCGTCGAAGCGCAGCGGCCGGTTGTCCAGCGCCGAGGGCAGGCGAAAGCCGTAGTCGACCAGGTTCTCCTTGCGCGAGCGGTCGCCCTTGTACATGCCCCCGATCTGCCCGATGGTGACATGGCTCTCGTCGATGATCATCAGCGCGTCGTGCGGCAGGTAGTCGATCAGCGTCGGCGGCGGCTCGCCCACCTTGCGCCCGGACAGGTGGCGCGAATAGTTTTCGATGCCCTTGCAAAAACCCATCTCGTTGAGCATCTCCAGGTCGAAGCGGGTGCGCTGCTCGATGCGCTGCGCTTCGACCAGCTTGTTCGACTTGACGAAATGGTCGATGCGCTCGCGCAGCTCGAGTTTGATCGCCTCGATCGCGCGCAGGGTGGTCGCGCGCGGCGTGACGTAATGGCTCGACGGATAGACGGTGAAGCGCGGCACGCGCTGGTGCACGCGGCCGGTGAGCGGATCAAAAATTGACAGCGTCTCCACCTCGTCGTCGTTGAGGCTGATGCGGATCGCCGTCTCGGAATGCTCCGCCGGGAACACATCGAGCACGTCGCCGCGCACGCGGAAGGTACCGCGGGCGAATTCGAATTCGTTCCGCTGGTACTGCATCGCCGTCAGGCGCGCGATGACGTCGCGCTGCGACAGCTTCTCGCGCTCGCGCAGGTGCAGGATCATGCCGTGGTAATCGACGGGGTCGCCTATGCCGTAGATGCAGGACACCGTGGCGACGATGATGGTGTCCTTGCGCTCGAGCAGCGACTTGGTCGCCGACAGGCGCATCTGCTCGATGTGCTCGTTGATGCTCGAGTCTTTCTCGATGAACAGGTCGCGCGAGGGCACGTAGGCCTCGGGCTGGTAGTAATCGTAGTAGGAGACGAAGTACTCGACCGCATTCTCGGGGAAGAACTCGCGCATCTCCGAATACAGCTGCGCCGCCAGCGTCTTGTTCGGCGCGATCACCAGCGCCGGCCTGCCCTGGCGCGCAATCACGTTGGCCATGGTGTAGGTCTTGCCCGATCCGGTCACGCCCAGGAGCGTCTGATAGGCGAGCCCGTTCTCGACGCCCTCGACCAGTTTGGCGATGGCTTCGGGCTGGTCGCCGGCAGGCTCGAATTGCTGGTGCAGGCGGAACGGGCTGTTGGGAAAAGTGACGATCAAGGCGTACAATTACTGCATCTACAATCCATGAAAGTCTAGCACGATGAACGCCCCACACACTCCCTCCCTTTTGACTACCGTAGAGATGGCCCCGCGCGACCCCATCCTGGGCCTGACCGAGGCCTACAACGCCGACAAAAACCCGAAAAAGGTCAATCTCGGCGTAGGCGTGTACACCGGCGACGACGGCAAAGTGCCGCTGCTGGAGTGCGTGCGCCGCGCCGAACAGCAGCTGGTGGAACAGCCGGCGGCGCGCAATTACCTCCCGATTGACGGCCTGGCCGCCTATGACAAAGCGGTGCAGGCCCTGGTGTTCGGCACCGACAGTCCCGCACTGAAGGAAGGCCGCATCCTGACCGTGCAGACGCTGGGCGGCACCGGTGGGCTCAGGGTGGGTGCCGATTTTCTGCGCCGCACCGCGCCCAAGGCCACGCTGTGGATCAGCAACCCGAGTTGGGAAAACCACCGCGCGGTGTTCGAGAACGCCGGCTTCAAGGTCGATACCTACGCCTATTACGATGCCAAGACCCGCGGCGTCGACTTCGACGGCATGCTGGCCGCGCTCAAAGCCATGCCGGCCGGGGACATCGTGCTGCTGCACGCCTGCTGCCACAACCCGACGGGGGTCGATCTGAGCGAAGCGCAATGGAAGACGGTCGCCGACACCATGGCTGCGCGCGGCCTGGTGCCTTTCCTCGACATTGCCTACCAGGGATTCGCCGAAAGCCTGGACGCCGACGGCGCCGTGGTGCGCATGTTCGCCCAGACCGGCATGCCGCTGTTCGTGGCGAACTCGTTTTCCAAGTCGTTCTCGCTCTACGGCGAGCGCGTGGGCAGCCTGAATGTGGTTGCCGCGAGCAGCGAGGAAGGCGCACGCGTGCTGTCGCAGATCAAGCGTCTGGTGCGAGCGAATTACTCCAACCCGCCGACCCACGGCGGCAAGATCGTCGCCACCGTGCTTGCCAACCCGGAATTGCGCAAGCTGTGGGAGCAGGAACTGGGGCAGATGCGCGACCGCATCAAGTCGATGAGGAAGCTGCTGGTGGAGAAGATTCACGCACGCGTTCCCGGCGTGGACTTCAGCTTCATCATGCGCCAGCGCGGCATGTTCTCCTACTCCGGCCTGACCAAGGAGCAGGTGGTGCGCATGCGCGAGGAATTCGCGGTGTACGCGATCGAAAGCGGGCGCATCTGCGTGGCGGCGCTCAATACCAAGAACGTAGACTACTCCGCCGACGCCATCGCCAAAGTCATCGCCTGATCACGCTGCAAGCACAGGGCGGGAACCCGTTTCCCGCTCTGATCGCGGCCAATTTCAATTGACCCAGGCTCCTCCAGCCATTAAAATACGCGGCTTCCTGAGCCCGGCCCAACCGGGTTCACCGTTCCCCGATAGCTCAGCTGGTAGAGCGACGGACTGTTAATCCGCAGGTCCCAGGTTCGAGCCCTGGTCGGGGAGCCATACGAATCAACGGGTTGGGCGAGCCGGCTAGCCGACTTTCCGATTTCAGAAAGTCGTGAAACCATGGGCGCAGGCCGATTTTGTCCTGCGTCGGCGTCACCTTCATCTTCACCAGGAGTACTCGAGATGTATGCGACCCCGATCCTGCAATACCTGAAAAAGAACGGCCAGCAGCTCGATCGGGAGATCGCGGCGGCGACCGGCATTCCGCTGCCCAAGGTGCGCCTTTCCCTGTCAGACCTCTCGGCGCGCGGCGAGATCTCCAGGTGCAGCGTGACCAGGTTCAACGAAGGCAAGCCGATCGAGGGCATGCTCTGCCGCATCGCGGGGACCATTCCACCCAAGGCTCCGGGCAGAAAGCCCGGGAGCTGACGCAGTGCGCGCCGCGCGCAGCGAGCAGTACTGTCCGCAGCAGCTTTATCGCCGGCCCCTTCGGGGCCAAACATTGCATGCGCCGGTGAAGGCATCGACTTTGTCGCCTGACTAAAGTCCGTCTTTCGCCTTACCCCGGACCGCACATCGCGGTCTGGGAGTATCATGCACATCTCGCGTTCTTTTATTCCGCCGTCAAGAGACGCTGCCGTGGGTCCGGTTTCTTCCTATTTGTCGCCAGATTTTATCGAAATGGCCATACGCCTGTTGATGGCCGTGGCTGCCGGCTCCCTGGTCGGCCTGGAACGCTATCATCGCGGACACCCCGCCGGCATGCGCACCTTCGCCCTCGTCAGCTTGACCGCGGCGCTGCTCACCGTGCCCCTAGGTTCCGGACCCTACGCGCATTTGATGGGCACGTTCGAAAACGGCGGCAGCCGCGTCGTACAGGGAATCCTCGCCGGCATCGGCTTCATTGGAGCGGGAGTCATCGTTCGGGAAGGGCTTTCGGTACGCGGGCTGACGTCGGCCGCCTGCATGTGGGCCGTCTCCGCCATTGGAATCCTGATCGGCACGGGCGAGATTCTGCTCGGGTTTGCCGGAGCCGTTTTCGTGCTGACAATCCTGATTTTTTTCCGCTGGCTGGACGGATTCATTCCACGGCGCTCCTATGCGAGCGTTCACGCCAAATTTTCCAGAGAGTCCGCACCCGATGAAAAGGCGCTGCGCGAGCGGCTCGAAAGCTTTGGATTTGTCGTTCTGTCGCTGGCTTTCAAAGGCGTCAAGAGCGGAGCACTCGTAATCCACGCAAGCGTTTGGGCTCCGGGCACTGCCGCGGCCGACGCGCGCGCGAATCTCGCGCTGGATTTCAGGGCTGATCCGAAGGTCGTCGATTTTTCCGTCGAGCCCGTTGCTGCGGAATGACGGCAGGATTCGATTGGATTTGATATTTGAGCCGAACCCGGCACTGAATCGCGACTGAGTCGCCGGCAGATCTGAACAGCCTGCCTGCGCCCAAAACGCCGGGCCTCCGCTGGAGCGAAATGGCAAGCTGCCACAATCAACAACGGAGTACAAATTTCCGTGTCGGATGAAGCAACAAAATCTGTCGAGCCCCCCCTGCCTGCCAAAGGTGCCGGCAGCGACGCGCCCTCGAAGCCGCCGCGCAGGACGCAGCGGCGCCGCCGGCGCATCGGCATAGTGCGGCTGTCGGTTCTGGCTGTGGTGATAGGCATTGTGACCGGCATTGGCGCCGTCGTTTTTCGGGACCTTATCGGCTTCATCCACAATCTGCTGTTCCTCGGCCAGGCAAGCTTCGTCTATGACGCCAACGTATTTACGCCAACCAGTCCCTGGGGCGTGTGGGTGATTCTGGTCCCCGTCCTCGGCGCGATCGTCGTCACGTTTCTGGTCGAGAAGTTCGCCCCCGAGGCGCGCGGACACGGCGTGCCGGAGGTCATGGACGCGATCTATTACAAGGGCGGCGCCATCCGGCCGGTGGTCGCGGTAGTGAAGTCGCTGGCGTCCGCGATCGCCATTGGCAGCGGTTCCGCGGTCGGGCGCGAAGGCCCCATTATTCAGATCGGCTCGGCGCTGGGCTCGACACTGGGACAACTGGTCCGCGTGTTGGCCGCCGAGCGCATCATTCTCGTTGCCGCGGGGGCTGGCGCCGGTATCGCCGCTACCTTCAATACGCCGATCGGCGGCGTCCTGTTTGCGATCGAGTTGCTCTTGCCCGAAGTCAGCATTCAGAGCTTTCTGCCGGTCGCGCTCGCCACCGGAACCGCAACCTTCGTCGGCCAGTTCTTTTTCGGCCAGCAACCGGCTTTCGATGTCCCCGCCCTGGCGCCGCTGCACGTCGACGGTTCCGCCGTTATCAGCCTGTGCCTATACGCGCTGCTGGGCGCCATCACCGGCCTGGCCTCCGCCGGGTTCGTTCTCGGCTTGCATATGGTCGAAGATATTTTCGATCTGATCAAGCAACGCTACCTGCGCCACATGCTGGGCATGCTGCTGGTCGGCATATTGATTTACGTTCTGCACGAAACCCTCGGCCAATATTATGTCGAGGGTGTGGGTTATGCGACCATACAGGCCATACTTGGAGGGCAACTCAGCTTTTTCCCGCTGCTTGCGCTGTTATTCGTCTGCAAGCTGCTCGCCACTTCGCTCAGCCTCGGCTCAGGCTCGTCCGGCGGGATATTCTCGCCCTCGCTGTTCATGGGCGCAACCATAGGCGCGGCGTTCGCGGCGTTCCTGACCACGCTGCACCTGCCGATTCCGATCAGCATTGAGTCATTTGCCATGGTGGGAATGGGCGCTATGGTGGGCGGCGCGACCGGCGCGGTAATGACTGCGGTAACGATGATTTTCGAGATGACGCGGGACTACAACATCGTCATGCCGATGATACTGGCCGTCGCACTGAGCGTAGGCGTGCGGCGCCTGCTCTCGGCCGAGAGCATTTACACGCTCAAACTCTTCCGGCGCGGGCGGTTCCTTCCCAAAGCGCTGCATGCCAACATATTCCTGGAGCGGCGCGCACACGAACTCATGGACAGCGATATCGCCATTGCCCCGGCCGAGACGGACTTCGAGGAATTCCTGCTCCGCCCAGAGCACCAAAGCCGGAGGCTGCACATTGTCGTCACGCGCGCCAACCGCATCCTTGGGGTACTGCGCATCAACACCGGACTGAGGCGCGGCCTGGAGCACATGCACGTCGGCGTTACGCTCGGGGATGTTGCCGACCATAATTTCACCATCGTGCGCGCGAACGAACTGGGCATCACCGTCATCCGCCGCCTCTCGCGCAAGCGCGCAATGATGGCCGTGGTCGTGCGCGACCGCCGCGTGCCGAGGCCGGCTGACATCCTGGGCGTGATCACGAAGGAGCATGTTGCCGATTCGGTCACAGACAGCGTACAGATCTACCCCGAGTGACCGGCGCTCCGGATCGAAGGCGGTGTCGTGGCCCACGAACCGGACCAAGCCAAGGCGGGGATTGTCCGATTCAAATCTTATAGGAAGCCGCATCATGTCCTGCTGCCATAACTATTACGTTGCGACCGAAGGGAACGAAAGCGTTTTTTCGGTCGACATCTCCAGCATCACCTTCGGCCACGGCGTGCTCAAGGAAGCCGGCGAACACGCCAAGGCCCTGGGCATGAGCCGCGTCGCGCTGTTTACCGACAAGCGGCTGGGCAGCCTGCCCTATGTCGCCCAGGTGCGCGACTCGCTCAAGGCAGCGGGCCTGGACGTGGTGATCTACGACGAGGTCAAGGTCGAGCCGACCGACCAGTCCTTTCTTGCAGCAGCCAAATTCGCGGCCGAGGGCAAGTTCGACGGCTATGTCTCGGTGGGCGGGGGCTCAGTCATCGACACCTGCAAGGCGGCCAATCTTTATGCCACCTGGCCGGCCGATTTTCTCGATTACGTCAATGCGCCCATAGGCGCGGGCAAGCCCGTGCCCGGCGCGCTCAAGCCGCATATCGCCTGCCCCACCACCTGCGGCACCGGATCGGAGTGCACCGGCATCACGATTTTCGATTTGCTGGCGATGCAGGTGAAAACCGGCATCGCATCCAGGCGCCTAAAGCCGTCGATGGCGCTGATCGAGCCGGCCACCACATACACGCTGCCGAAGAACGTGGTCGCAGCCAGCGGTTTCGACGTGCTCTCGCACGCGCTCGAGTCCTACACCGCCAAGCCCTACACGCGGCGCGCGGCCCCGGGCAAGCCCGCGCTGCGGCCGATGAGCCAGGGCGCCAATCCCTGGAGCGACCTAGGCTGCGAGGCGGCGCTGACGCGCCTGGGCCAGTATCTGGAGCGCGCCGTGAACGATGCGAGCGACCACGAGGCGCGCGATGAGATGATGTATGCGGCCACGCTCGCCGGCATCGCCTTCGGCAATTCGGGCGTGCACGTACCGCACGGCATGGCCTACTCGGTCGCGGGATTGGTGAAGGACTTCCGCCCCGAAGGCTATCCGCAGGAAGAACCGATGGTGCCGCACGGCATGAGCGTGATCGTCAACGCGCCTTCGGTGTTCCGCTTTACCGCCAGCGCCTGCCCCGAGCGCCACATCCACGGCGCGGCCTGCCTCGGCGCGGATACCAAGGGCGCGACGGCCGCAGACGCGGCCGAAATCGTCGCTGCGCAACTGATCAAGATGATGAAGGCCACGGGCATCCCCAACGGCGTGGGCGGTGTGGGCTATGGCGAAGCCGACGTCGCAGGACTCACCAAAGGCGCCTGGGCGCAGCAGCGCCTGCTGACCAATGCGCCGCGCGAGATCACCGAAAAGGATTTGGGCCAGCTATACCGCGGCGCGATGCGCTACTGGTAATCCGCGGAAACCGGCTACCTGCCGGCGATTTTTTAATTGCCAAATCGGCGTAATATCTTCAAAAATGCTTCCGTAGCCCCCGTGCTGCAGTGGCCGGGGCCTGCGCATGAGAATCTATGCCCCATTCGCGCGCCCATCGTCTGTCACGCCCGCACGTCGTCGCGTTCGTCGTGTTCCTGCTCTCCGCCGTGGCTGCGGCAAGCCTGATATGGCGCCTGGACCGGGATGAACTGCAGGAACAACGTGCACGCGCCAACAGCCTGGTGATCGACCATTCGCATTCAATCCAGCGCGGCATCGAGCGAGCGTTGTCGGCAAGTTATGCGCTCGCCGCCCTGCTGCGCCAGGGAAACGGCAGCATCTCCAACTTCGACGCCGTGGGCCGTCAGATGCTGCCATATTACCCAGGGGTCAGCAGTGTGTCGCTGGCGCCCGCGGGCATTATTCGCAGCGTCGTGCCGCTGGCGGGCAACGAGACCGCCATCGGTCTGAATTTGCTGACCTACTCAAAAACAAAAAAGGAAGCATCGATCGCCAGAAGCACCGGGGCGCTAACGCTGGTCGGGCCGTTCGAACTAACCAAAGGCACGATGGCGGCAATCGGGCGCCTACCCATATTCCTCGACGACTCCATGGGGAACCCGTCCTTCTGGGGATTCATCAATGTCGAGATCGATTTTCCAAAATCGATCGAGGCGGCCAGCCTGCCCGAGCTGGTAAGGCAAGGCTTCGACTATGAACTCTGCCGCATCGACCCGGACACCGGCAGGAAGCTGATCATCGCGGCGTCCTCATCCGCCGCGCTGACCGACGCGCTGGAACACCCCGTGGAGGTTCCCAATGCCAAATGGACGCTGAGCATCGTGCCCGTAAAGGGCTGGGGCAATCCTTTAGGGCTGATGCTGAAGGCGGCACTAGGCTTGGCTTTCAGCCTGCTCCTGGCCTTCATGGCAAAGTTGCTGATCGAATTGCGGGTCCACGAACAGGGGCTGGAAGCGCAGGTAGCGCGCCGCACCGCCGAAGTCCAGGCGCGCGAGGCGGACCTCAACCGGGCGCAGGCCATAGCCAGAGTCGGCAGCTGGGTACTCGACGTCGCCGGGAACAGATTGCGCTGGTCGGCTGAAACCTACCGTATCTTTGGGGTGAGCGGAAAAACGCCGCTCAGTCATGAAGCCCTGCTGCAACGCGTCCACCCTGACGATCGGCACAGGGTGGAGAAGGCCTGGCAGGAGGCACTCAAAGGCGGGCGTTACGATATCGAGTATCGCATTCTGGTCGACGCAGAGACTCGCTCGATACACGCACAGGCGGATGCGCAGTTCGGCGCGGACGGTACGCTACAGCGCTATATAGGTACGGTGCAGGACATCACCGAGCGCCGAATGGCCGAACAAGCGCTGGCGCGGGAGAGCAATCGAAATCAGGTATTCCTGCGCAATGCCAGCGACGGCGTGCATATCCTCGACGCCGACGGCAACGTCCTGGAGGTCAGCGATTCCTTCTGCCAGATGCTCGGCTACTCGCGCGAGGAGCTGATTGGCGCCAACGTGTCGCTGTGGGATGCGCAGTGGTCGCCGCAGGAATTGAAACAGATAATCGCAAAGCATGTGGCGATGGAAGGCCGCACGGTGATCGAGACCCGGCATCGGCGTCGGGACGGAAGCATGTTCGACGTCGAAGTCACCGGCCAGGGACTTGAGCTGGACGGCAGGCCGGCGCTGTTCAACTCGTCACGCGACATCACTGAGCGCGTGCGCGCGCAGGACGAATTGCGCCGCCTCAACGAGAGCCTGGAGCAGCGCGTTGCCGAGCGCACCAATGCGCTGCAGGTCGCCAACCGGGAATTGGAGGCGTTCTCCTATTCCGTCTCACATGACCTGCGCGCGCCGCTACGGGCCATCCAGGGCTTCAGCCAGATTCTGCATGAGGAGTACGCAGTCCAGATCGACGCGCAAGGCAAGGACATGCTGGCGCGCGTGAGCGCCGCCACCGAGAAGATGGGGGAGTTGATCGAAGATCTGCTCAAGCTTTCGCGAATATCACGGCAGGAAATGCAGCGCGGCCCCGTTGACCTGTCCGCACTCGCGCGGGAGGTTGTCGAAGAATTGACGGCCGATGAGCCCGAGCGCAACGTCGAATGGGTCATTGCACTGCAACTGTTGGCACATGGCGATCTTGGTTTGCTGAGGTTGGCGCTGCACAATTTGATCGGCAACGCCTGGAAGTACAGCGCCAGGCGCGACCCGGCGCGTATCGAATTCGGCGTTATGGAAAAGGAAGACCGACCCGTCTATTTCGTGCGCGATAACGGCGCCGGCTTCGACATGGCCCACGCCGACAAGCTGTTCCGCGCATTCCAGCGGCTGCACTCGGCGGCCGAATTTTCTGGAACGGGCATAGGCCTGGCCACTGTCGCGCGCATCATCCACCGTCATGGCGGCGACGTCTGGGGGGAAGGCCGGGTGGATGAGGGCGCCAGCTTTTATTTCACTCTCTGACCCGGAATATAGACGCGCCCGTTACAGGGCCGTAGTCAGCGCGGCCGCGAGCGGCTAGGATTTCTTCTCTGCGCGACTGAGTTCGTCCAGGTCAGCGGCAGCTGTATGCCGCGCAGCGGTTGCCGCGTTCAGTCTGGCTTCCGCCTCGGCCCAGTCGGACTCCGCTTTGCTGCGCCTGATGTATGCATCGTTGCGTTCCGCAACCGCTTTGGAAAGTGCGGCGACGTCGGCTTGCGCGCTGCGCCGGTCGGCGTTCGCCTTGCGCCGGTCAGGGAACATCTTGTCCCACACCGCACCCGCCTTGCGCCGGTCGGTGTCTGTCCTGCGCCGGTCACTGACGACCTTGTCCCACTCGGCGTTTGCCTTGATCAGGCCGGCTCGTGCCTGTTCCAGCTCTTCGTTCGCCCTGGCCCAGTCGGCCTCCGCTTGCGCGAGGGCGGCTTCAAATTCTGCTCGTGTGCTCATAGATGCTCATCCTTGATTTGTGGCATAGCCCCCGCAAACCACTGGGCTGTTGTTGCGCGATTGTATCCGCTAAATTGCCGCACTGCCGCAGCTGCCCTCAAAACAACCCCTTGTGCAGCTCTTCCGCAGTTTGGACGTTCGGGCAGCGTTGTCCGGCAGCCTGTTAACGCTCCGGCGGAGTGAAAAAAGAGGCTTTGCTGCCCCGCGTATGCGTCGAACGCGTCCGCACAATCTTTTGAAAGAAAAGATTGTTCGGGATGTGCAGAAGCTGCGGCGCCTCTGTCGGTTCCTTCTCGGCCGGCGGAACGCTCAGGATCGTATACATCAGGTTAATGTCGACGACGCGCCCGCCGACGCCGGTGCCGGCAGGCTCTACCAGCTCCACTGTATCTCCCAGGCGGAAAGGACGGAACGTCAGCAGGAGAAGCGCAGCGGTCGCGTTGCTGAGCATGCTCCAGGCCGCGACGAATCCAAGGGCCATCGCGGCAAGGCCCGTTGAAATCAAAGCCCAGGCATTGCCGAAAACCCCGAACGCCTGCATCAGGATCAGGATAGTCACCACCAGGATGGTCCAGCGTCGGAAGGTCTGCAGCCGTCTCGCCATGATCGGAGCCAGATGCTCCGATTCGTGCAGCCTGACAATCAAACGTCGCAGCATGCGCGACAGCAGCAGCGCCACGACGATGATGATCACGCTCGCCGCGAGCTCGTGGGCGAAAGTGTTGAGTATCCTGAGGTAATCCGACATGGAACGACGTTTCGCTTCAAGTATCGAGGAATTCGGAGTTTATTTCAAAATGAGAGGATGCGTCCCCTCATGCTTCGCTAAATCACGGACTATTTTGTTAATTCTTGTTAATTCCGAAATGCCCTCTCAGGCAGTTGCAGCCCTGCCTTACTTTCCGCTCCGCTGCGCTTCGGCGCCAGCGCCCGCCTCCTCGAGCAGAATGCGCGCATCGAGTATGCCCACGCCCTTGGGATAGGCCAGGACCGGATTCAGGTCGAGTTCCGCGATCTCCGGAAATGCGGTGCACAGATCGGAGATGCCGAGCATCAATTGCACCAGCGCATCCTTGTCTGTCGGCGCCGCGCCGCGCACGCCATTGAGTATGCCGCTCGCGCGTATATCTTCAAGCATCGAACGCGCGTCGTCCGGCGTCAGCGGCAGCGAGCGGAATACCACGTCCTTGAGCACTTCGACCAAAATGCCCCCCAGTCCGAACATCAGCACCGGGCCGTAGCTGGGGTCGCGCACCACGCCGATGATGACTTCGATCCCGCCTTTTGCGGCCATGGGCGTGACGAGCACACCGGCAATTGCAGGCGCTCGCCCCAGGTGCGCCTCGCCGTAGCGCCGGCTGCTCGCGATAATCTCGGCGAACGCATTGCGCACGCCCGCCGCGTCGGCCAGGGCAAGCTTCACGCCGCCCGCGTCGGTCTTGTGGATGATGTCTGCAGACACCACTTTCATCGCCACCGGCACCCCGCCCAGGGTGTTGAAGGCATTCACCGCTTCATCGGCGCTGGCCGCGACGATCGCCCGGGCCGGCATCTGTACGCCGGCCTCTTCCAGCGCCTGGCGCGCTTCAGGTTCGAGCACCACGGCGCGACCTTCCCTGCGGCAGGCGGCCAGCACTTTTTCGAAGCCCCGGGTGCGTGCGCCGCGCGCATCACCGGATGACGCGGGACGGCGCTGCCCCTCGCCGAACTCCGCCAGCGCCTGCAGGCAACGCACGGCGAGTTCCAGCGAATCGTAGACCGGGATTCCGAGCTCGCGTATCAGCGCCAGCGGGCGTGGTCGCAGGTCGGCATACAGGCTGCCGTAGAGGCTGTGCACCAGCACCGGCTTGCCCGACTCCCGGTGCAGCTTGGCGATGCGCTCGGAGGCCTGCACTTCGATGGGCGTCAAAGTCTGCGAGAAGCGCACGCCGTAGCCGCCGTACAAGCCTGTGATGAGCAAGGCGTCGACGGCCGGGTCGGCAAGCAGAATGCACGCGCAGTCGGCAAACACGGCCGGGTTCGAGTCGGTGCCGCCGGCCACATCGACCGGGTTCGCCACTGCGGCCGATGCAGGCAGGATGGCCGCGAGCTCCTTTCTGGTACTTTCGCTCAACGGCGCCATGTTCAGCCCGCGCTCGGTCAGCGCGTCGGCGGCGATGGTCGCATGGCCGCCGCCATCGGCGAGCACGGCGACGCCACGCGAGGCCATGGGTTCGAGCAGCGACAGCGCCTCGGCCAGCGAAAGAATCTCATCGGATTTGTGCGCCAGGATGGCGCCGGCCTGCTTCAGCACCCCTTCGCTTACGGCGTAGTCGCCGGCGAGCGCGCCGGTGTGCGACTGTGCCGAGCTGCGGCCGGCGCTGGTGCGGCCCGACTTGTAGATCACCACCGGCTTCTCGCGCGCGACGCGGCGCAGGGTGTCGAGAAAACGCCGGCCGTCCTTCAGGCCCTCAACGTAGGCGATCACCACGCGGGTGTTCGCGTCGTCGCGGAAATATTCCAGATACTCGTGAAAGCGGACGTCGGCCTCGTTGCCGATGCCTACGTAAGTGGACAGGCCGATATGTCCGTTCGCCTGCGCTTCGGTGACCAGCGACAAGGCCATGTTGCCCGACTGCGACAGCAGGCCGATGCCGCCGCGCTTGAGATTGGAAAAGCCGACGATGTTGCAGGATGCATGGGTATTGAAAACGCCCGAGGTGTTGGGGCCGATGATGCGCACGCCCTGCCGCATCGCCTCGTCGACCATCTGCTCCTGCAGTTGTTTGCCTTCCGCACCGGCTTCGGCAAAGCCGCCGGCAAGCACGACCGCGCCCTTGACGCCCTTGGCGCCGCACTGGGCAATCACGTCGGGCAGCGTCTTGGCCGGCGTGCACACCAGCGCCAGATCCACGGGTCCTGGAATGTCGGCCAGCGACGCATAGGCGCGCAGCCCGAGAATCTCCGCTTCCTTGGGATTGACGGGATAGATCGCGCCCGTAAAGCCGTCCTCGAGCAGCTTCTGGATGGAGCGGAAGCCGCGCTTGGTCGGGTCTTTCGATGCGCCGATAATGGCGATGGAACTGGGGTAGAAAACGGCATGAAGCGGATTCATGCTCACTCGCCCTTGAATAGCGGCGCGCGCTTCTCCGCGAAAGCGTCCACGCCTTCCTGCCAGTCCTTGGTGGTGCCGACGAAAGTCATGCCTTCCAGTTCGGCGGCAAGCACGGCGTCCAGCGTGCGCTCCGCCGCGAAGTTGAGCTGCTCCTTCGCCAGCTGCATCGAGATCGGCGCCTTGGTGGCGACGCGCCGGGCGAACTCGCGTGCCGCATCAAGAAATCCCGCATCCGGAAATACCCGATTCGCCAGACCGATGCGCACCGCCTCCGCGCCGTTGATGCGCTCGCCCAGAAACACCAATTCGCGCGCCTTCGCCAGACCCACGAGCCGCGGCAGCAGCATGGTGACGCCGCCGCCGAGGAAATTGCCCAGACTGATCTCGGGCAAGCCGATCTGCGCGCTCTCCGCCATCAGTAGAAAGTCCGAAGCGATGGCCAGTTCCGCCCCCGCGCCCAGCGCATAACCGTTGACCGCAGCCACTACCGGCCGCTGCAGCTGCAGCAGCCGTTTGCACACGCGCTGTTCGCCCTGCAGATATTGCCGGCGGTCGAACGCCGTACGTCCGGCCTTGTGCTCCTTGAGATCGGCACCGACGCAGAAGGCACGGCCTTCACCCGTGAGCAGCACGACGCGCGCATCGCGATCGGCTTCGGCCGCGGCCAGCGCCGCATTCAGTTCGTCGTACAACTGCTGCGTAACCGCGTTCAGGCGGTGCGGACGATTAAGACGGATCTCGGCGACGCCGTCCTTCATTGCATACACAATGGTCTCGAATTTCACTGCGGCCTCCTTGATGACTGCGGTGGGGCACGCCTGCCGAAGGAAGCCCGCGTCGGCTCGGCAAAGGCCGCGTACCGCGCGGTCCCGCCAACAGCGGCTCAATCAGCTTTGGCAGTGGGTCGCTTCACCGCGGCTTGCAGGCGCGCGCGCTGCAGCAGGATGACAATCGCGAGCAGCAGGAGCACTGGCACGAACATCCACTCCTTATCAGGGCGATCTGCCTCGAGCTCGATCGCGGCGATTTTGAATCCGGGTTCAAGGCCGAGCTTTTCGGACTGGCTGCCGAAGCCCACTTGTCCTACGGTTACCTCGTTGCCGAGCGGCACCAGCGTGAGGCCGATCTTCTTCAGCCGGTCGCGCGCCGGCGCCTTCGGTCCGAGCGGCAGCAGCACGCCTTTCTTGACTTCCTTGCCTTCCATCGTCAGACCTTCTACCCATATCCGCAATCGGTCGTCAGCCGGTTTTGCATCGATCACTTTCATGATCTCAGTCGCCGGCGCCTCAACGTGGGGAGGATAAACCATGTCCCACCAATAACCGGGCCGGAACAGGGTGAAGGCGATCAGGAACATCGCGAGGGTTTCATACCAGCGCGTGCGAACCATGAAGTGCCCCTGCGTCGCTGCAGCAAATACCAGCATGCCCACGGTTGCGCTGACTACGGTAATAATCAGGTGCGGGATGCTATCAATGCCGATCATCAGCAGTTGCGTATTGAAAATGAACAGGAAGGGCAGCACCGCAGTTCGCAGGCTGTAGAAGAACGCGGTAACACCGACCCTGATCGGGTCGGTTCGGGCGATCGCCGCTGCGGCGAACGAGGCGAGACCGACCGGCGGCGTGACGTCGGCCATCAGGCCAAAATAGAACACGAACATGTGCACCGCGATCAGCGGCACCAGCAAGCCGCTCTGCGCGCCGAGTTCTACCACCACGGGCGCCATCAAGGTCGAGACGACAATGTAGTTGGCCGTGGTCGGCAGGCCCATGCCGAGAATCAGACTGATCACCGCGACCAGAAACAGCATGATCATCAGGTTGCCGCCCGAGACGAGTTCGACGATCTCGGTCATTACCAGGCCGATGCCGGTGAGCGACACGGTGCCGACGATGATGCCGGCGGCCGCAGTCGCGACACCGATGCCGATCATGTTGCGCGCGCCGGCGACCATGCCGTCGAGCAGTTCGCGAAGACCCTGCATCACCGAGGCGGTCAGATCACCCTCGCCGCGGAAATGGACCATCAGCGGACGCTGCGTAATCATTACCACGATCATGAACAGCGTCGCCCAGAATGCCGAAAGTCCGGGCGAGAGTTCCTCGACCATCAGGCACCAGATCAGCACGACAACGGACAGCAGGTAATGCAGGCCGGATTTCAGTGTCGGCCCGGTTTCGGGCAGTTCGAACACCGGCGCGTCGGGGTCATCGAGTTCGAGCACTGGTTGGCGCGAACCAAACCACACCAGGCCGATGTAGGCCGCGATCAAGCCGATGCCGATGATATAGGTCGACCCGGCGGGAAACACGCCCTTGATCCAGCCGATTCCCCAGTAGACGATTCCAGAGAGGACGACGAAGCCGCTGACGGTCATCAGGTATGCGGTGGTGCGCTGCGCAAACGTCGAATCGCCGCGGCGCGGCAGGCCAGAGAGGTTCGCCTTCAGCGCTTCCAGGTGCACAATGTAGAACAGCGCGATGTAGGAGATGATCGCCGGCAGGAACGCGTGCTTGATCACCTGGGTATAGGGAATGCCGACGTACTCGACCATCAGAAACGCCGCTGCGCCCATCACCGGCGGCATCAGCTGACCGTTGACCGAGCTCGACACTTCGACCGCGGCGGCCTGATCGGGCCGGTAGCCCACTCGCTTCATCAGCGGAATGGTGAAGGTGCCGGTCGTGACCACGTTGGCGATCGAGGAGCCGGAAATGATGCCGGTAGCCGCAGAGGAAACCACCGCGGCCTTGGCCGGGCCGCCGCGCATGTGGCCGAGCAGGGCGAAAGCGGATTTGATGAAGTAGTTGCCAGCGCCCGCTCGATCGAGCAGCGAGCCGAACAGGACGAAAAGGAAGATGAAGCTGGTGGAAACGCCGAGCGCAATGCCGAACACGCCCTCGGTGGTGAGCCACATGTGCGACATGCCCTTGGAGAGCGAGGCGCCCTGGTGCGCGATCATCTCGGGCATGTACTGCCCTGCGAAGACGTAGACGAGGAACACGATCGCGACGATCGCCATCGCCGGTCCCAGCGCGCGCCGCGCGGCCTCGAGCAGCAGCACAATGCCGGCCACAGCGACGACAAGATCCATGGTCGTCGGCAGCCCGGGCCGCGTCGATAGCTGCGTATAGAACAGGAAGATGTACCCGGCGCAGAACGCGCCTGCCGCAGCGAATACCCAGTCAATGGCGGGAATGTATGCGCGCGGCGAGCGCTTGAACGCCGGATACGCGGTGAAAGTCAGGAAGATCGCGAAGGCGAGGTGAATCGAGCGCGCCTCGGTGGCGTTGAAGACGAGAATGCCGAAAGTATAGGGCAGCGGCGACGCGTACCAGAGCTGGAACAGCGACCACGCGAGCGCGACGCCCAGCAAAGCCTTGCCGACCGCGCCGCTGGGCGCGCGACCGCCCATATCGGATTCGGCCACCAACTCCCGCACGTCGACCTGATCGCGTGCGGCGCTGTCTTTATTTTCGTCGGCCATGTCCCCTCCTGGGCAGCCTCTAGCACATCACGCTGAGTCCATTGCCCGGCCCGAAGCGCAATTCGAACAAAAAAAACGGGCCGGGCGCAGTGCGCCCGGCCTGGATCCGCCAAGCGAGCTTAGCTTACATCCATCCTTTCTCTTTGTAGTATTTTATCGCGCCGTCATGCAGCGGTGCAGACAGGCCGTCCTTGATCATATTCTTCGGATCGAGATGCGCGAAGGCCGGGTGCAGTTTTTTGAAGTCATCAAAGTTTTCGAACACCGCCTTTACGACCTGGTACACGGATTCCGCCGGAACCTTGCTCGAGGAGACGAAGGTCGCCAGCACGCCGTAGGTCTCGGTCGGGTCCGGATTGCCCGCATACAGACCGCCCGGGATGATCGCCTTCGCGTAGTAGGGGCTGCCCTTCAGCAGCTTGTCGACCGCCGGACCGGTCAAGGAAATGAGTTTGGCGCCGCAGGTGGTGGTCGGATCCTGGATATTGGCCGAGGGGTGGCCGACGCCGTAGAAGAAGCCGTCGATCTTGTTGTCGCACAGGGCGGCGCCGTGCTCGTCGGCCTTCAGTTCGGAGGCGAGCGAGAAATCGCTGGTCTTCCAGCCCATCGCGTTAAGCAGCTCCTCCATCGAGGCGCGCGTACCCGAGCCCGGATTGCCGATGTTGAAGCGCTTGCCCTTCAAGTCGGCGAAGGTCTTGACGCCCGCTTCCTTGCGTACCAGCACCGTGAAAGGCTCCGGATGGATCGAGAACACCGCGCGCAGCTCTTTGAACGGCCCCTGGTCCTTGAAGACGCTGTCGCCCTTCCACGAGTGGTATTGCCAGTCGGACTGCGCCACGCCCATGTCGAGTTCGCCGGCTCGTATGGTGTTGATGTTGTAGACCGAACCCCCGGTGCTCTCGACCGAGCAGCGGATGCCGTGTTGCTTGCGGTCCTTGTTCACCAGGCGACAGATCGCCCCGCCTGCAGCGTAGTACACGCCGGTAACGCCCCCGGTGCCGATGGTGATGAACTTCTGCTGGGCGAACGCCGCAGGTGCTGGCATGAGCAATACGGCTGCCAGAGCCAGGCCGACAGATTTGAAGGGAATACGCATAGTTGCCTCCTTACTTGCAAAAATTGAGAAAACGGCAGATGTGGCTGCGTGAACGCTGCCGGGGAAGTACGTTGTTGTTGGAGAGAATCCGTACGGAAAACGTTGCTTGCATATGCACCATACAAGATATAAACATCCAATGTCAACCGGCTAGGAGTCTGTTTCAAAATGAGGGGATACCTCCCCTCATACTCCCCTAAATCGGCCCGCTGCAAAATTCATCTTGCAGCGGGCTCTAAGCGTGGGCTGCGATGTTGCGCAATTCCTTCATCGCAACCGATATCATCGCCAAGTCCAGGGTTTTGTGCGCACGCAGCTCGGCGTGTACCTGGCGGCAGCGTTCCAGCAGAGGCCGATTGCCCTGCTCCCACGCGGCGATCGCCTGCTGCGCGTCGCCCTTTCCAGCGTCGCTGCGCAGCGCGTCGGCGGTAAGCTGACGCTGCATGCCGGCAAGGTCGTCACGCAGCGCCGCCTTTGCGAGCGTCTGCCAGTGGCTCGCCGAAGGCAGGCTTGCGACCTTGGTGCGCAACCATGGAAACTCGAGCCAGCCCCCGAGCGCGAAGTAGGCTTGCGCAACCGACTCGACGTCGCGACCGAGCGCGTCGCCGACCTCCACCAGGTCGAGCGCCGCGGGCAGCGTATCGAAGCCCGCGAGCAGCGCAGCGAGCGCGTCGGGCGCGCCTGCCTCGACGTAGCGCGCGCTCGTCTGGTCGTACCCCTGGCGCTCGCTGGGCGCGAGCGCATGCGGCAGCATCGCACCGAGCCGCTCGATGCCGGGCTGGAAATACCCGATCGCAGATGCGATGTCGCCGAGATGCCTGCGATTGCGCAGCAGCCACAAGGTCACGCGCACGATCAGGCGGCCGGCATCTATGAGCATGGCGCTCTGCACGTCGTCGGCTATCTTCAGATCGAGCGCCTCGACCTGTTGCCAAAACGGCACCATGCCGAAGGCGTCGCGCGTCACCAGGTAGGCGCGCACGACCTCATCGGTGCGCGCACCGGTCTCTTCGCGCATGCGGTTCACGAAAGTGCTGCCGACGCGGTTGACCATGCTGTTGGTGACGTGCGTGGCGATAATCTCGCGGCGCAGCTGATGCGACTGGATCTGGCGCTCGTAGCGCTGGCGCAGCGCCTTGGGAAAATAGCGCTCGAGCGCCGTCGCGATGGTCGGCTCTTCCGGAATGTCGCTGGCGAGCAGTTCGTCGTAGATCTGCATCTTCGAGTAGGCGAGCAGCACCGCGCGCTCGGGCGCGGTGAGTCCGAGCCGGGCGGCCTTGCGCTCTGCGATCTCGTCGTCCGAGGGCAGAAATTCAATCGCGCGATTGAGGCGCCCGGCACGCTCCAGGGCGCGGATGAAGCGCGCCTGCTGCTCGAGCAGCTGCGGCGCGATCCGCCCTGTAACCGACAGGCTCTGCGTCTGGAAGGTATTGTCGCGCAGCACCAGCGCCGCGACCTCGTCGGTCAACTCGGCAAGCTGCCGGTTTCTCTGTTTTAGCGTGAGTTCGCCCTCGCGCACCGCCGCGTCGAGCAGGATCTTGATGTTTACTTCGTGGTCGGAGCAGTCCACTCCGGCCGAGTTGTCGATGGCATCGGTATAGATACGCCCCCCCGCGAGCGCGTACTCGATGCGTCCGAGGTGGGTCAAACCTAGATTGCCGCCTTCGGCGACGACCTTGCAGCGCAGATCGCGTCCGTCGATGCGCAACGCGTCATTGGCGCGGTCGCCGACCTGCGCGTGGCTCTCGCGGCTGGACTTGACGTAGGTGCCGATGCCGCCGTTGTAGAGCAGGTCGACCTGCGCCTTGAGAATTGCGCTTACCAGCTCGTTCGGCGCGAGCGACTTTGCGTCGACGCCGAGGACGCGCTGCGCTTCGGGCGGCAGCGGGATCGATTTCGCGCTGCGCGGCCAGATGCCGCCGCCTTTCGAAATCAGCTTTGCGTCGTAGTCAGCCCAGCTTGATCGCGGCAGCTTGAACAGCCGCTCGCGCTCGCGAAAACTCGCCTCGGCGTCAGGCTCCGGATCGATGAACACGTGGCGGTGATCGAATGCCGCCACCAGCCTGATCTGGCGCGAGAGCAACATGCCGTTGCCGAATACGTCCCCGGACATGTCGCCGATGCCTGCGACGGTGAAAGGCTGCGACTGAGTGTCCAGACCGAGTTCGCGGAAGTGGCGCTTGACCGACTCCCACGCGCCGCGCGCGGTAATCCCCATCTGCTTGTGGTCGTAGCCGACCGAACCGCCGGAGGCGAAGGCGTCGCCCAGCCAGAATCCGTATTTCTGCGCCACGCCATTGGCGATGTCGGAGAAGGTCGCGGTGCCCTTGTCGGCGGCAACCACCAGATACGGATCGTCGCCGTCGTGGCGCAACACGTTGGCCGGCGGCGCGGGCTTGCCATCTACCAGGTTGTCGGTGATATCGAGCAAGCCGCAGAGGAAAGTCTTGTAGCATTCCACGCCTTCGCGCATCAGCGCCTCGCGATCCCCGGCGGGCGGCGGCTGCTTGAGGACGAAACCGCCCTTCGAACCCACCGGCACGATCACCGCATTCTTCACCATCTGCGCCTTCATCAGGCCGAGCACCTCGGTGCGAAAATCCTCGCGCCTGTCCGACCAGCGCAGCCCCCCGCGCGCGACCGACCCGCCGCGCAGGTGCACGCCCTCGACCCGCGGCGAGTACACGAAAATCTCGAACTTCGGCCGCGGCTCGGGCAGTTCGGGCACCTTACTCGGGTCGAATTTAAGGGAGACGTAGGACTTGGGCCGGCCATCGCCGTCCGGCTGAAACGCATTGGTGCGGGTGGTTGCGCTGATCGCGGCGAGGAAGCGCCGCAGGATGCGGTCCTCGTCCAGGCTGGGCACTTGATCGAGCCCCTCCTCGATCTCGCGCACCAAGGCCTCCTGCGCCTCCGCGGATGCGCGCTTGGGGTCGAAGCGCGCGTTGAAAAGATTGACCAGGGCGCGCGAAAGCGCCGGATGCGCGACCAGCGTCTGCTGCACGTAGGCGAGACTGAAGGTGAAACCGGTCTGGCGCAGGTAGCGGCTGTAGGCGCGCAGAATCGCGATCTCGCGTGCCGACAACGCGGCGGCAAGCACCAGCTGGTTCAAGCTGTCGGGCTCGACGCGCCCGCACCACATGGCATCGAAGGCCTCGTGAAACAGCGGCCGAACGCGTTCGAGCACCACTTCCGCTTCGACCGGAAGCGCCAAACCAAAATCGATAATCCACACGGCGTCGCCGTCGGCCGGCTCGATATGGTAGGGCAGGTCATCGAGCACCCGGGCGCCGAGGTGCTCCAGGATCGGCAGCGCGTCCGAAAGCACGACCGGTGCGCCGCTGCGAAACAGCCTGAAGCGCAGCACGCCCGGCTCGGCCGCGAGCGGACGATACAGGTTCATGCCCAGCGCGTGCGGCGCGCCGAGCGCGTCCATCATCTCGATATCGGGCAGCGCGCTGCGCACCGGATGGTCTTCGCGATAGCCTGCGGGGAAGGCCGAACCGTAACGCGCGTAGAGCCGGTTGCCGTTCTCCTCGCCCAGGTGCTCGACCAGCAGCGCATGCAGATCGTCTTCCCAGCGTCGCGTCGCGGCGACGATGCGCGCTTCGACATCGTGCGCGTCGACCTCGGGAACGCCGCCGGGGGTACGCACCAATATGAATATGCGCGCCAGCGGCGACTCCGACAGGCTCACGTTGAATTCGCCCGCGGTGCCGTTGTATGCCTCGGCGAGGATGCGCTGGATGCGCTGGCGCTGTTCGGTGCTGAATTTCTCGCGCGGCACGTACACCATGCAGGTGACGAAACGACCGTAGGCGTCACGCCGCGCCAGCAGGCGCGTGCGCTGGCGCGCGCCGAGCTGCAGGATGGCGATGGCGAACGCGTATAACTCCTCGGGCTCGATCTGCATCAGCTCGTCGCGCGGATAGTCCTCCAGGATCGAACTGAACGCCTTGCCATTGTGGCTTGTCGGCAGGAACCCGGCGCGGTCATGCACCGCGGCGACCTTGCGTCGCACCACCGGGATCTCGGCGACGTTCGCGGTGTACACGTTATGCGTGTACAGGCCGAGAATGCGACGCTCGCCGATTACCCTCCCCTTATCGTCGAAGCGCTTCACACCGACGTAGTCGAGGTACCCCGGACGGTGTACGGTGGCGCGCGCGTTCGCCTTGGAGAGCACCAGGATTTCTGGTTTGCGCGCGCGCGCACGGGTCTCGGGCGGCAGCGTCGCGAAGCTGGTGGAGACCGTCGTGCCCTCGCGCTCGCGCAGTATGCCCAGACCCGAGCCGGGCACGATACGCAACACGTCCTCGCCGCCCTCGGTAACCAGATCGTAGTCGCGGTAGCCGAGCAGCGTAATATGGTTGTCGAGCAGCCAACTGAGGAAGGCGTGCGCCTCGCGCACCTCTTCGGCATCAAGCGGCGATTTCGCTGCTCCGATCTCGTCGATCAGCGCGCGCAGGCATTGCCGCATCGGCTGCCAGTCCGCGACCGCCGCCGCCACGTCGGCGAGAGCCCGCTGCAGGCCCGCGCCGATTTCCTGCAGGCGCGCCGGATCGGTCTGGCGGTCGATTTCCAGGCACATGAACGATTCCAGGCGGCCGTTTCCGGTGGCCGCCGCCCGCGCGACGTCCTGCAGCTTGCCTTTGGCATCGCGCACAACGCGCAGCACCGGGTGGATCACCAGATGTTGTGCCAGACCCTGACGGTTGATTTCCATGGTCGCCGAATCGACCAGGAAGGGCATGTCGGCGCTGACGATCTGCACTACCGTGTGGGTGCTCTGCCAGCCGTGCTCTTCGAGCCTCGGGTTGAATACGTGCACCTTGGCCGCTCCACCGGCATGGCGGCGGCCGAAGTCGAGGTGCGCGGCGGCAGCCCCGACGAGATCGTTCAGGTCGCGCTCGGCGAGTTCCTGCGGATCCGCGCCATCATAATAGAGGCGCGTGAAGCGCTCGGCGAGGTCTGCCTGGGGCGCGGCGAGGCTGCCGCGTGCCGCCTGCGCAACGCGCATCACCAGATCGGCTTCTTCCTTTTTGTCGGTGCCCACGCGATCCAGTATATGCCTGGCGTATTGTGCGCCGCAAGCCGCGC
This sequence comes from Burkholderiales bacterium, assembly GCA_014860395.1. Lineage (GTDB taxonomy): Bacteria > Pseudomonadota > Gammaproteobacteria > Burkholderiales > SG8-39 > 2-12-FULL-64-23. The sequence goes on from JACZJU010000259.1 coordinate 23,660, forward strand.
TGCAGCCATCGGTTGAATGCCGCCGCGAATATCATCTAATCCGGATCCGCCTGGCATTCGCGCCCGTGCACCGACCGGGGCGCCGACACGCGACGCCCGCGGCGGTCGTGGGGTTGCGCGCTTACTGCTTGGCAGGTTCCGCCGGTTTCTCGTCCGGGGCCTGCGCCTGCGCTGGAGCCTGCGCGATCTCGATTTTCGCCTTGGCTTTCAGTTCGTCGAGGAGCTTTCTCAGGCTATCCTGCTGCAGTTTCTGTTTCAATTCAGCCTTGATCTGCTCCAACGGCTGAAACTGCTTCGGGCGGGAATCCTCCAACAGGATTACGTGATAGCCGAATTGCGTCTTGACCGGCTGTTCAGTGAACTTGCCTTTGGCCAGCGTGGCAACCGCCGCGCCGAACTCCGGAACCATGCCCTTCGGATCGAACCACCCGAGTTCGCCGCCGTTGACTTTGGAGCCGGTGTCTATGGACTTTTCCTTGGCCAAGTCTTCAAATGCTTTCGGATTCTTCTTCAGCCTGGCGATGATGTCCTTGGCCTCGGCTTCCTTGTCGACCAGGATGTGGCGCGCCTTGTACTCGGTGCCGGCCGACTCGGCTTTGAGCTTATCGTACTCGGCTTTCAGCATGTCGTCGCTGACCGGACTATTCTTGAGGTAATCCTTGATGAACGCATCGACGAGAACGGATTGGCGCATCAGTTCGAGCTGGTCCTGCACTTCAGGAGATTTGTCCAATCCTTTCTTGATCGCCTCCTGCGTGATGATCAGTTGCGTTGCGAGCCGGTCTATGAACGCCTTGCGCGCTTCGATGCCGGCATCCCGGCCCAGATTCGAACGTTCCTTGAGCATCATGTCGACGAGGCGCTCGCTGATTGGATCTCCGTTGACGGTGGCGGCCACGTTCTTGGCCGTCCCTGCCACCGGTACGGCGTCGTTGGAACCACATGCGATCAGGGTCAGCATGGAAACGAGGCTGGCCAGCACAATTCTGGATTTGACAAACATTTTTACTTTCCTAATTAGGTTAAGTGGGTTTGATCATGCAGCAGGGACAAAACTTTGGCATTTTACCAGTTTGCGCACCCGCCTTTTACCCTGTTTGGCGGCCCCTGTTGCAGCAGCCGAACGGTTCCCTCCCCTTGCGCCGCGGCTCAGGATCGATCGCCCAGCACCAGCATCGCACCGCGTTCCGCGATCATCAGCGTCGGCGAATTGGTATTGCCGGAGGTAATCGCCGGCATGATCGAGGCATCGATCACGCGCAGCCCCTCGATGCCGCGCACGCGCAGCTGCGGGTCGACCACCGCGGCCGTGTCGTCCGCGCGACCCATCTTGCAGGTGCCCACAGGATGAAAGATTGTGGTGCCCACATTGCCTGCCGCCCTGACCAGTTCCGCGTCCGTCTCGAAACCCGGCCCGGGCAGAAATTCCTCGGGTGCGTACTTCTGCATGGTCTGGGTCTGAAGCACTATGCGGCGCGCGAGGCGCAACGACTGCGCGGCAATCACCTTGTCCTGCGGCGCGGAGAGGTAGTTGAGCATGATCGCCGGATGGGCGCGCGGATCGGGAGAGGTGATGCGCACATGGCCGCGCGAGGCCGGCCGCAGGTTGCACACGCTGGCAGTAAACGCGGGGAACGCATGCAATGGGTCGCCGAACTTGTTCAGGGACAGGGGCTGCACATGAAACTCCAGGTTGGGCGTGGGTTGCTCCGGATCGCTTTTCACGAACGCGCCCAATTGGGAGGGCGCCATGGTCAGGGGACCGGTGCGATAGAGCGCATATTCGAGCGCCATCTTCGCTTTGCCCCACCAGGAGTTCGCCATGGTATTGAGCGTGAGCACGTTCTGCACCTTGAACGCCATGCGCAGCTGCAGGTGGTCCTGCAGGTTTTCGCCCACTGGCAGGTCGTGCGCCACAGCTATGCCGTGGCGCTGCAGCAGCGCGCCCGGCCCGATACCGGAGAGCTGCAGGATCTGCGGGCTGCCGATCGCGCCTGCGGCGAGTATCGTATCGCGCCCGGCGGCGGCAAAGCATTCCTCGTTGCCGTGCACGTACTCCACCCCCAGCACGCGCCTGCCTTGCAGACGCAGCTTGTTCACCTGCGCGCCGGTGATCACCGTGAGGTTGGGCCGGCTCGACGCCGGGCGCAGGAACGCCTTCGAGCTGTTCACGCGCACGCCGCGGCGCTGGTTCACCTCGAATTTGGAACTGCCCGCATTGTCGCCGCGGTTGAAATCCTCGACCTTGGCGATGCCGGTCTCGAGCGCGGCGTCGCGAAACGCATCCAGTATTTCCCAGGACAGGCGCTGGCGCTCGACGCGCCACTCGTGCCCCCCGCTTTCATCCAGGGTACTCCCGCCGTGAAACGCGTCGGCGCCGCGCCAATGATCCTCGGATTTCTTGAAAACCGGCAGCACACCTTGCCACGACCAGCCGGGATCGCCTGTCCGGCGCGCCCATTCGTCGTAGTCACGCTCCTGCCCGCGCAGGTAGAGCATGGCGTTGATCGAGGAGCTGCCGCCGAGCACGCGGCCGCGCGCATACAGGATGGAGCGGCCGTTCAAGCCCGGGTCGGGTTCGGTCTTGTAGCACCAGTCGGTGCGCGGATTGCCGATGCAGTAGAGATAGCCGACCGGGATGTGGATCCAGATCCAGTCATCCTTGCCGCCCGCTTCCAGCAGCAGCACCGCGTTTTTCGGATCGGCGGACAGGCGGTTGGCCAGCAGGCAACCCGCGGTGCCGCCGCCGACGATGACGTAGTCGTAGGTACCCGTGGTTTTCGCAGCACTCATGGCTATCCTCTTCCTGCGGGAAGTGCACAACCCCGACTATAGCCCTCGCGCGAGGCCGGCTGCAAACGGGCGGCTTGCCGTTGCCAATCCTGCCGCGCCTGAACTAGACTGCGTCATGCCCTCGGCTGAATCGCACCCGAACCCGCCGCCGACCGCCGGCACCATCCTCGCGCGAGCGCACACGGGCCCTTCGGGGAATTGACTTGCGCCTGGGTATCGATTTAGGCGGCACCAAAATAGAAATTATCGCCTTGGCGGACGATGGCGCCGTCTTGCAGCGGCGTCGCGTGCCTACGCCCCGGGGCGACTATCGCGGCACGCTGGCGGCGATTGCCGGCCTGGTCGAGCAAGCTGAACGTGACTTGTGCCAGCGCGGATCTCTGGGCGTCGGCATCCCTGGCGCGGAATCGGGCGTCACGGGCCTGATCAAGAACGCGAACTCGACCTGGCTGATAGGCCAGCCCCTGAGACGCGACCTGCAAGCGCTTTTACAGCGCGAGGTGCGCCTGGCCAACGATGCCAACTGCTTTGCGCTGTCCGAGGCCACCGACGGTGCCGCCACCGGGGCAGACGTGGTCTTCGGTGTGATCCTGGGCACGGGCGTGGGTGGCGGTATCGTCGCACACGGGAAGGTCCTCGCCGGAGTCAACGCCATCGCAGGCGAATGGGGCCACAATCGGCTGCCATGCGACGAAGTGGCGTGGCCCCCCTGCTACTGCGGCCGCCAGGGCTGCGTCGAGACCTTTCTCTCCGGTCCCGGCATGCGGCGCGATCACGCGCAATCCGGCGGCGAAGACCTGGACCCTGACGCCATCGCCGCGCGCGCCACCGCCGGAGACGCCGCCTGCGTAGCCACGCTGCACCGCTACGAGGCGAGGCTCGCCTGCGCCCTCGCCGTAGTCATCAATATCCTGGACCCGGACGCGATCGTGCTCGGCGGCGGACTTTCGAACCTCGACCGCCTGTACACCAACGTGCCGAAGCTGTGGGCGGCACACGTGTTTTCCGATCACGTTGCCACCCGTTTCCTGAAAAGTCGCCACGGAGATGCCTCCGGCGTGCGCGGCGCGGCCTGGCTCTGGGAATGAATCATGCCGGCAACGCCGTAGACAAGACCATTTCCTCTGGTTACGCTATGCATTCATCTGTTGCGCTTGCGGAACCCCTCCCATGTTTAAAAACATCCTGGTAGCAACCGACGGCTCCGGTTTTTCCAACAAGGCAGTGGCGACAGCGGCGCAACTCGCGCAATCCCTGCACGCCAAGCTGCTGGTGCTCCACGTCAGATCTCCGCTCGAAACTCCGCACCACGTCGAAGGCGGCGCACTAAGCAACCTGGGCGGAAAAGTGGTGATGCAGGAGATCGAGGATGAAGAGCGCAAGCTGCTCGACGCCGCCTTGGAAATAGCTGCGTCGGATGGCGTGAAAGCGGAGACGGCGTTCGTCGCCGGTTACTCGACCCACGATGCCATCATCCGCATCGCCCGCGAACAACACTGCGACCTGATCGTGATGGCGTCGCACGGCCGCCGCGGAATCTCCAGCCTACTCCTCGGCAGCGAGACGCAGAAAGTGCTGACCCACACGACGGTTCCGGTGCTGATCGTCCGCTGATCTGCGTGGCCGGCGCAAGACCGCACCCGCCGCCGATCGCCGCCGTGCACTGCCGGGTGTCGGCAATAGGGGCGCGCCCTATGGCTTTCGCGCCACCATGCCCATCAGTGCCGACATACCCGCGTGCCCCTTGCCTTCATCGACTTGTTCGTCGTAGCAGCGCAGTTCGAGGATATCCATGTCTTTCAACGCTTCTCGGATCATCGCTTCTGTATAGAGGTGGTCCGCCTCGGGCGGACCGCCGGTGCCATAGCTCAACTGCTCCGGTCGGTAACCCTGCAGAATCAGCAGCCCGCCAGGCTTCAACGTCTTCTTGATCAGCGGGAACAACCTCTCGCGTTCGGCAGGCGTTGCAAACTGAATGAAAATGGCGGCGACCAAATCGTAGGTGGATGGCGCCCAGTTCCACGCAAACGTCTCCGACACGTTGAAGCCGACGCCTACGCCCCGGCTCGCGGCGAGACGCTCGGCTTTCGCTACGGCGGTGGGGGAAAAATCGAACGCATCCACGCGCATACCGTGCTCGGCCAACCAGACGCTGTTGCGCCCTTCGCCGTCGGCGATAGACAGGGCCCGGCCACCCCTTACAAGCAGCCCAGCTTTGGAAGCCAGATATGCGTTCGGATGCTCCCCGAACAGATACTCGACCATGCTGAATCTCGCTTCCCAGCGCACCAGTGCATGATTGAGAGAATGCGGCCCAGCCGGGTCGCCATTTTGCTGTGCCATCTGCACTACTCCTATACGGAAAAACGGGCTGCTATTTGCTTTCGTGCGCTTTCATCCATTCATGCGCTTGCCGCTTCGCCTCTGCGAGCTGTTCCGGCGTCATCAGGCGCTCAACCAGGATGCGGCTATTCCTCGCTCGTTCCTCACCGTTCGCTTCCGCGATGCTCCACCATTTGTGCGCTTCGACATAATCCGTCGGAACGCCCTCCTGTCCAGCCTCGTATATCCGGCCCAGATCGAACTGCGCCCTTGAATCTCCCTTTTCGGCAGCCTTCCGGTACCAGTACACGGCCTGCTTGTAGTCCCGCGCGACCCCTTGTCCCGTCTCATACATCAGGCCCAGGTTGGATTGCGCCCAAACGTGCCCCTGTTCTCCCGCTTTGCGAAACCAGGACGCGGCTTGCGCATAGTCCTGCGCAACGCCCTGCCCGGTCTGGTACATCCGGCCAAGGTTGAATTGCGCCTCGGCCATCCCCTGGTCTGCTGCTTTCCGGTACCAGTACACGGCCTGCCGGTTATCCTGCGCCACGCCCTGGCCCCTCTCGTAGAGAAATCCCAGATTCGTTTGCGCCGGCGCATAGCCGCGTTCCGCCGCCTGCCGGTACCATACTGCCGCCTGCCCGAAATTCTCCGCGGTGCCCTGCCCTTTCTCAGACATAAAGCCCAGCGTGAATTGCGCCGACGCATTTCCCAGCGCCGCCGCTTTCTGCCAGGACGCTATCGCGTTTTCATAGTCCTTGGCTTGATAAAACTTCAGCCCGTCCTCGAAGTCCCCGGCCCATACACTAGCTGCCGAAAGTGCCAAGGCGAAACCGATCGCTGCCCAAACCCGCATGCCACACTCCTAGGTTGAATACACCAGAGAGGATACCTCTGTCAGGTTCCTCTGGAACGGCCCACTGCAAAAATCGCCCGGCCGATGCGCGAACTCATGATAGCGCCCTCTCGACGCCTGCGCTCCACCACGCGGGCTAGAGACGTGGCATACCTGCGGATGCGCTCAGCATGCCGAGTGATCCGGCCTCATACCCGTCCACTGCAATAGCCATGTCTTCGTCCCCGGCCTGCAAGGCGGCAATATACAGCAGCGGCAGATAATGCTCCGGCGTGGGCACGGACAGGCGCGCGGCCTCGCCCAACCGCCCGAAATCGATCAGCGCCTGGTGCTCGCCCGAGGCGAGCGCGACGCGCACCTCGCCGTTGAAGCGCTGCGCCCAATCAAAAGCGGGCACATTTTCGCCACGCTGCATCAGCATGAGATTGTGCACGACATTGCCACTGCCGATGATGAGCACGCCTTCGTCGCGCAGCGGCGCCAGGCGCTTGCCAATATCGTAATGAAACTGCGCCGGCTGCGTACCGTCCATGCTCAACTGCACCACGGGGATGGCGGCATCGGGAAAAGCATGCGCCAGAACCGACCAGGTGCCATGGTCCAGCCCCCAGGACTGGTCGAGATCCACTTCGACCGGCGCAAGTAGCTCGCGCACGCGCATCGCCAGCGCAGGGTCACCAGGCGCCGGATACTGGAAATCGAACAGCGCCTGCGGAAAACCGCCGAAATCGTGGATCGTTCGCGGTTCGGCCATCGCCGTCACCGCGGTGCCGCGGGTGACCCAGTGCGCCGAGATCGCCAGGATCGACTTCGGCGCAGGCGCGGCTGCTCCGAGCTTGCGCCAGGCCTCGGTGTAGCGATTGCGCGCGAGCGTGTTCATCGGGCTGCCGTGGCCGAAGAAGATGACCGGCATGCGCACGCTGGCAGAAGTGCTCATTGCCGGTAATTTTCTGCCCGCAATTCGCGGGGGCCGGGGCCGTGGCGCTTATGCGGCATACTTTTTCACCGCGCTCTCGTCCCAGACTATGCCTGCGCCCGGGGTAGACGGTATGAGGACATGACTGTCCTTCACCATCAGCGGCTCGGCCAGCACCGGTTCCGCCCAGTCCACGTATTCCAGCCAGTGGCAGGTCGGCGTGACGGCGAGCAAGTGACAACTGATTTCCGGGAACAGATGGGACGACATCTCCAGGCCCGCGGCCTGCGCCAGAGCGGCTGCGCGCATCCAGCCGGTAACGCCGCCGATACGCTGCGCGTCCGGCATGACGTAGTCGCAGGCGCCTGCGGCCAAGGCCTGCGCCATCTGCTCCGGTCCCATGAAGTTCTCGCCTATCTGCACCGGAGTGTCGAGCGCGTCCGCGATGCGGCCGTTGCCCTCGAAGTCGTCGGCGCGCGTGGGTTCCTCTATCCAGAGCAAGCCGCCCTCGTCGTCGAGCATGCGACCGCGCGCGATTGCGTCGTTTACGCTGAGCGCCTGGTTGAAGTCGCACATCAGCGTGACCGCCGGGCCAATCGCCTTCTTCACCGTACGCAGCGCGGCGAGGTCGTCCTGCGGGTCAGGCCGCCCCAGGCGCAGCTTCACTGCGGAGAAACCCTCTTTCACCAGCTGCTCGGCCTCGCGCGCCAGCGGCTTCAGGGGCATGATGCCCAGACCCTTGGAGTTGTAAGCGCGCACCGGGCGCGGCGCGCCGCCGAGCACCCGACATAGCGGCTGGCCCAGCGATTGCGCATACGCATCCCAGGCCGCCATGTCTATGCCCGCCAGCGCGAACAGCACGATGTTGTGCACGCCGAGCAGCGCGTGCTTCTGGCGCAGCTTGCGCTCGATCTCGAACGGCACCAGCGCGTCACCCGCTATCATTTCGCCCATCGCCTCGACCAGCGCGACGATGGGCCGCAGGTGCGGCCGGGCTATCGCGAATAGATAGCTGCGGCCGCTGACGCCGGCAGTCGTCTCCAGATCGATCAGTACCAGCGGCGCCATGCTAACGGCGCCCGTGCTGGTCTGCAGCGGCAGTCGCATCGGCACCACCACCGGCCGCACGCGCAGTTTGCGGATTTTCAGATTCGAGTCTTTCACGGCAGCTTGCTCCTGAAAGGATGGTGAAACTGGATCCGGCTTTGCATCGCAGATCTCCCGCGCATGGCGGTTCATGCTATAAAACACAAGGGGCGCAGCCCCTGGCTATTGTAGAAGATAAGCGCCGCTTCGCGCTTGTACTCCCGTGCGGCAACACCCAATCGAACCTAACCCGTAGAGCCCAATGAATCCTGCAACCCCAGCCACCATACAAAATGAAATCGTCCGCGCGATTTCCAGGGAAGAAATGGCGGTACTGCCGATCCGCCGCTACGAGGGCGAGGTATGCCTGGTGACAACGCCGGCAGATCTAGTCAGCGCAGTGGAGGATCTGCGCCAGGAAGACGTGGTCGGGTTCGACACCGAGACGCGGCCTGCGTTCAGGAAGGGCGAGACGCATCTGCCCTGCCTGGTCCAAGCGGCCACCGCACGCAGAGTTTATTTATTTCAGTTGCGCCAGCCGCAGGTGTTCCAGGCTCTGGCCGAATTGCTGACTGAAACCCGCGTGGTCAAGGTAGGCGTGGCGCTGGCGAACGATTTGCGCTCGCTCAAGCTGCTGTTTCCATTCGTAGAAATGAATGTGCTTGATCTGGGCACCGTCGCCCGGCGTCATCGCATGGACCAGACCGGCTTGCGCAATCTCGCTGGAATTTTCCTCGGAGTCCGGATACCCAAGGGCGCGCGCACGTCCAACTGGGCCGCGTCGCGCTTGTCGGCAGCGCAAATTACTTACGCGGCCACGGATGCATGGATATGCCGTGAGCTGTTCCTGCAGTTCCGGGCACTGGGGATGTTGCACGCGCAGCCGCCCGCCGCGGCCAGGGTTCGGATCGGAACAGAAATGAGCGACGATTAGACTACCGCCGACCCACCCGGCCGCTGCTAAATTCGGCTCTTTTCTGTTATAATTCAACAGTATTTTCCAGGGTCATCCGGGTCACCCCGGACGCACCTGGAATCATGGCAGAGGAAACTCCGATTTGGTCTGCGACGAAATCAGAGCTTCCTCTGGTGAGTCGGATCTGCCAAGGGGCGTCGCCTGATTGCTCCGACCAGCCCTAACCCAGGAGGAAACTAAAAATGAATGTCATCTGGCGTTTTTACATGGACGACGGCCGCCGATGGAACTGGCAGCAAATTGGCGCTGGCCAGGCTGTGGTTGCGGAATCTTCCAAAGGTTACGGCAACTACGAAGCCTGTCTGGCCAATGCAATAGATCGTGGTTATAAGTTTTTGCCGGCTCAGGCCAAACAGGCGCCGGGGCGCTAGC
>JACZJU010000260.1 GCA_014860395.1 Burkholderiales bacterium
CTCTTTGCTGTGCAAGCCGGCAAGGCAGTCGAGCTTCGCTTTGAGGTCCGCCGGATCGCCGAGGAAATGGCCGTATTCTTGCACCAGGAAAGCGACGCGTTCGGCCAGCGGCGCCTCGATCAGCACACAGGGGCTGGCGCGCATGCACGCGAGCAGGGCATCGGGCACCTGCAGCTGGCCGATCTTCTTGCTTTCCGCCTCGACATAGACCACTCGATCCGGATCGAACTTGCGCAACGCGTCCCACACCAGGCTGTCGAACATCTTCTGCGCCGGCTGCGGCTGCTCGGGCAGGTTGCCGAGCACCGAGCCGCGATGGCTCGCCAGGTCCTCCAGGTCCAGCACTTGCGCGCCGGCCGTGGCCAGGGCCTGCAGCAGGCGGCTCTTGGCGCTGCCGGTAGGCCCGCAGACCACGCGGTAGCGGAACTTCTGCGGCAGTTCGGCCAATTGCGCCAGGATCTCCCGCCGGTAGGCGCGATAGCCGCCTTCGAGCTGCGCCGCCTGCCAGCCGATTTCGGACAGGATGTGCGCCATGGCGCCGCTGCGCTTGCCGCCGCGCCAGCAGTACACCAGCGGGCGCCAGGTCCTGCCGTGCGCGGCGAATCGCTCCTCGATATGACGCGCAATATTCTTGGCCACCAGCGCCGCGCCGCGCTTTTTCGCGTCGAACGGCGACACCTGTTTGTACATGGTGCCGATCGCGGCGCGCTCGGCGTCGTCGAGCACCGGGCAGTTGATCGCGCCCGGAACATGGTCTTCGGCGAATTCCGCAGGCGAACGCACGTCGATGACCTCGTCAAATTTGGCCAGCTGTGCTACGGTAACGACGTTAGGAAATTTCACGGATTTTCCGAAGAAGCCGCATCGAATCCCGATGCGGCTTCGCTGCTTTGGAAACAGCCGCGAGTTTACACGCAAACACCCCGTCCCAACCGAGCACCGCCACCATGAATGCACCGATCGCCGCGCCAATTCGCCTGACCCAGTTCTCCTCCGGGGGCGGCTGCGGCTGCAAGATCGCGCCAGGGGTGCTCACCGAACTGCTCGCCGCCACGCCGATCCGCGCTCTGCCCAAGGATCTGCTGGTGGGCACGGAATCCAGCGACGACGCGGCGGTGTACCGCCTCAACGATAGCCAGGCGCTGATCGCGACCACCGATTTTTTCACCCCCATCGTCGACGACCCCTACGATTTCGGCCGCATCGCCGCGACCAACGCGCTCTCCGACATCTACGCCATGGGCGGACGCCCGTTCATGGCGCTCGCCGTGGTCGGCATGCCGCTGGACAAACTGCCGCTGGAGGTGATCCAGAAGATTCTCGCCGGCGGCGAGTCGGTATGCGCCGAGGCCGGCATACCCATCGCCGGCGGGCATTCCATCGACGTGCTCGAACCGATCTACGGTTTGGTTGCGCTGGGCCTGGTGCATCCGGACCGGGTGAAGCGCAACGACCGCGCGCAAGCGGGCGACGTGTTGATCTTGGGTAAACCCCTGGGCGTGGGCATCCTTTCAGCCGCGCTGAAAAAAGGCGCGCTCTCGCCTTCAGGCTACGCGCAGATGATCGCCGCCACAACCAAGCTCAATACGCCCGGCACCCCGCTGGCCGAGCTGCCGGGAGTGCATGCGATGACCGACATCACCGGCTTCGGCCTCGCCGGGCATCTGCTCGAAATCTGCCGCGGCTCCAAGCTGGGAGCGCAGGTTCGCTACGCTGACCTTCCGTTCATCGACGAGGCGTTGCACTGGGCGCAACAGGGCACGGTCACCGGCGCGAGCGAGCGCAACTGGTCGGGCTACGGCAAGGAGATTCGTCTGCTCGAGGGCATGCCCGATTGGCAGCGCGCGCTCCTCACCGACCCGCAGACCAGCGGCGGGCTGCTCGTCGCTTGCTCAGCGGATAGCGAGGCCGAGGTGCTGGCGGAATTCACGAAGCACGGTTTCGATGCGGCCTGCCGTATCGGGCGGATGGTCGCGGGGCGGGGTATAAGCGTCGAGTGAGCGTCCAAGCTTAGAGAGTTGTCGGACATGAAAAAGAATTCGTCTCTGACCCTTTTAGTTCCGACTGCCTGCGGCGATGCCAGAGTGGCAACGCGCGCTTCTCACCGACCCGCAAACCAGCGGCGGGTTGCTCGTTGCTTGCTCAGCGGATAGCGAGTCCGAGGTGCTGGCGGAATTCAGGAAGCATGGTTTCGAATCCGTGTGCCGTATCGGGCGCATGGTGGCGGGGCAGGGCGTCAGCGTGGTGTAAGCGCGCGATTGCGGGGCGCGCCCGAAGCACGAAAGACGATAATTTTGTGAGCTTTTGAGTTCGGAGGCGATGAACTGATGGGTGTGTTTTTCCTTGCAGGTACCGGCATCTGGTTTGTCCTCAGCGTTTGGGCTGCGTCGCGTGTGGCGAAGTGGGTGAAACCGGGCTGGTCCAAGCCGGTTTTGTTCCTCACGGTTGCGCCAGCGCTGTTCGTAGCACCGGTGGCGGACGAATTGATCGGAAAGTACCAGTACAAACGGTATTGCGAGGAAGCCGCGCAGGTGAAGATCTACGCGACCATACCGGTCGGAGAAGAACTCTACACGGCGGACGGCAAATGGAAGCTCACCGACATGTCGCTTGACTTTCGGGAAAGAAATCAGATTCAGGCCCTTGTGGATTCCATTATCCGTTCGGATTCCGGCACGGCGTATAGCGCTTTCGTACCGGCGCTGATTCCGATTAAGTATTGGGACAGGAAGATTTATGACGCGAAGCCGGGGCGTTTGTTGACCGAGTTCAGACAGTATGCGTCACGCGGAGGTTGGTTGAGTAGGACTGTCGCCGAGCAGGCCCTAATAGTTCCCGCGCAATGTCTTCCGCCACTGGTGGCGCAGAGCCAGCTTATCCAAACGTTGCTGCCGTACAAAGGAAACTCTGGAGGGACGAAATGAGCACCGAAATTCACGATGCATTTGTCAATGCGATCCTTGCGGATGCCAGCTATGTAGACGGACTGTCTCCTGGGGACGAAGGCACTATCGTTCTCGGGGGCAAACTCGCCTTGAGATTGACCCAAAAATTGGCTGACTACGTGGGCCAGAATTTCACAGTGGTCAATCAAACGACCGATGCAGCATCGGGTTTTTCGGTGACGGTGTTCGAGGATAGATCAAATGGGCAAAAGTACGTCTCTTTCCGGGGTACGGATGATCCGGCAGATGCTGCCAATGACGCTAACGTCATAGCCGGCACCGGACTGGCGCAGTCGCAGGTTTTCGCGATGATTAGCAGAAGGGGTCAGGTTCGCAATGTTTTTCACGAGCGCATGCTGTGATGTGGTTTGCTCAAGTCGCATGACAAGATGAGTTCCAGCGATCTCCGATGCCACGCCACCCACGCCTTAATCTCTCAGGACTTCCGCTGCACGTCGTCCAGCGGAGGAACAATCGTCAGGCCTGTTTCTTCGGCGAAGAGGACTACCGCTTCTATCTGCACTGGCTCGACGCCGGCGCAAGCAAGCACGGCTGCGCCATCCACGCCTATGCGCTCATGACCAATCACGTGCACCTGTTGCTTACACCCGGTGCGCCCAGGGCCGCCTCGGCGCTGATGCAGGCGCTCGGGCGCCGCTACGTGCAGTACGTCAATCACTTCTACAAGAGGAGCGGCACGCTCTGGGAGGGCCGTTTCAAGGCGAGCCTGGCGAGCGCGGAGGAATATTTTCTTAAGTGCTGCCGCTACATCGAGCTCAATCCGGTGCGCGCAGGCATGGTGAGCGATCCGGCAGATTACCCCTGGTCGAGCTATCGCTGCCATGCATTGGGTGTCGCCAATTCGCTGATACGCGATCACGAGGTGTACGTGGCGCTCGATAGCAAGGC
>JACZJU010000261.1 GCA_014860395.1 Burkholderiales bacterium
AAGCTCGAAGCCGAAGGCATCGTCACCTTGCTGCAGGCCGGCGCCAGGCGTCGCAGGCCTGCAGCAAGGTGACGATGCCTTCGGCTTCGAGCTTGGCGCCGAGGTCGATTTGTTCGCGATGGCGCAGCGCGAGCAGCGCCAGATCAGCGGCGTCCGCAGGTGCGCGCAGGCGCGCGCTCATGCGGCGCAACTCGCGCTCTGGCGCTTCCAGCCCGGCGAGCGCGCAGGCGAGCACGGCGTAGCGCGCTCGAGGTGCGCTACCTCGGGCAGCGGCGTAGTCGAGTGCGCGCTGCGAACGCGCGTACTGTCCACGCTGCGCCCAGGCCTCCGCCAGCTCCGGAAGCACGCGCGCGAGCGCGCCGCAGCTGCGCAGCAGGGCGAACATTTTCGATGGCGCGGCCTCCATCAGGCCGATGGCCAGTTCCTGCCAAACGCGCTCTGCAACCAGCGCATCGGCTTCGCCCGCTTTGACCATTGCGCGCATCAGGCGCAGCGTGGCCGGTGCCACCCTGAAGCCGAAGCGCGCGGCAAAGCGCGCCACGCGCAGGATGCGCACCGGGTCTTCAGCGAAAGCGGGACTCACATGGCGCAGCACGCCGCGCTTCAAATCGACGGTGCCGCCGTAAGGATCGATGATGCGGCCCTCGGCGTCGCGGGCGATGGCGTTGATGGTGAGGTCGCGCCGCGACAGGTCCTGTTCGAGCGTCACGTCGGGTGCGGCATGGACCTGGAAACCCTTATAGCCGCGCGCGGTCTTGCGCTCGGTGCGCGCCAGGGCGTATTCCTCGTGCGTCTTCGGATGCAGGAACACCGGGAAATCCTTGCCCACGGGCTTGTAACCAAGACGGGTCATTTCTTCGGGCGTGGCGCCGACCACGACGTAGTCGCGGTCCTTGACCGGCAGGCCGAGCAGCTCGTCGCGCACCGCGCCGCCGACTGCGTAGATCTTCACCGGTTGCCCCCTGCGTGCCTACGCCGTGCCCGTGCCGGGCTCACGATCCATGGGAATAGAGGGGATACCTCCCCTCATACTCCCCTGGACCGGCCGCTGCAAAACTCATTTTGCAGCGGATTTTTCGACGTAGGGCTCGTCGGCGCGCACGAATTCGGATTCGCGCCGCCCCTGCGCCATCCAGTCCTGCACTGCCGGCAGCGCGAGCAATGCGTCGGCGTAGCGCTGCGCCACGGCGGGCAGCGCGACTGCATAGGTGCGAAAGCGCGAGGCCACCGGCGCGTAATACGCATCGGCGATGGTGAATTCGCCGAACAGCAGCTCGCCGCCTTTGCCGTAGCGCGCGCGGCAGGATTCCCAGATTTCGACGATGCGGTCTATGTCCTGCTGCACCGCCGGGCTCATGCCCTTGCCCGGCAGAGAAGCGCGGATGTTCATCGGCATGGCGCCGCGCAGGTTGCGAAAACCCGCATGCATTTCGGCGCAAATGGAGCGCGCGATCTGGCGCGCGCGCACATCGGTCGGCCACAGGCGTTTTTCCGGAAACAAATCGGCCGCGGCTTCGCAGATGGCGAGGGAGTCCCACACCGGCTCGCCGCCGACGATCAATACCGGCACTTGGCGCGTCGGCGAGTAGGACTCTATGCCGTGCACCCTGCCCTCGTCGCTGAACTTGAGCTGAATTTCCTCGAACGCGATGCCGGCCTGGGTGAGCAGCACCCAGGGCCGCATCGACCAGGAGGAGTAGTTCTTGTTGGCGATCGCGAGCTTGAGCGGCTTCACGCTGCGTGCGTCTTTCTGCCGGCATGGTAGCGCAGCAGGTTGAAGCGCGAGCGCACGTTGATCCCCTGCAGGTAGACCGGCGCCACCGCTTCCAGCGCCGTGGGCTGGATGCCGAAGGGGAAAGGCGCGGCGCTGGTGCTGTCCAGCGACATCGACAGAACGTTATCGCGGCTCATGAGCTTGCCAGGCAGCCACTCCATGATCCAGGCCTGAAGCATGGAGTATTTGGCGCTGAGGCCGATGATGGGGCGCGCATGGCCGCTCGCGCGGCCGGCGAACTTGACCAGCTCGCGCAGGGTGTAGACCTTCGGCCCGACCAGGTCGTAGGTCTTGCCGAAGCTCTCCGGATCGGCGAGCGCGTGCACGATGGCCTGCGCCAGGTCCTCGACATAGACCGGCTGGAATTTCGCCTCGGGGCAGGCAAGCAGCACCAAAGGCAAAAAACGTTGCAGCAGCGCGAATACATTGAGGAAGCTGTCTTCAGGCCCGAACACCACCGACGGCCGGAATACGGTGATCGCCAGGCGCTTGCCTTCGGCGAACATCCAGTTCTCGCCGTCGCCCTTGGAGCGCAGGTAGGCGCTGGGGCCCTTGCTCGAGGCGTTCAGCGCGCTCATGTGCACCACGCGCGGGATGTGCAGATGCTCGCACGCGCTCACCAGGTCACGCGGCAGTTCGGCATGCGCACGGCGGAAATCGACGCCATACGGCTCGCCCGGCCGGCTTTGCAGCACGCCCACCAGGTTGATCGCCGCGTCGCAGCCGCGCAGGACGGCGGCGAGCTGCGACGGATCGCATACGTCCGCCTGCACCACTTCCACCGTAGGCAGCATGAACAGGTGCTTGGCGCGCTCGCGCCGGCGCGTGGCCACGACCGCCTGCTTGCCCTGCTCCGCCAACATGCGCACCACATGGCGGCCGACAAAGCCGGTGCCGCCAAGGACGGCTATTCGTTCCAGTTTCATTTGGATTCTTCCTCTTCGGTCTCGCGTTGCGCCGCGGCGCTATCGCTGCCGCCGCTTGGGGCAATGATGCCCAGGCGCGCCTTCAGGGAGCGCTCCTGGCCTCCCAGTATGGCTGCGTAATACATGGTGTTGTTCATCACTTTCTTGACGTAGTCCCGGGTTTCGTCGAACGGGATGGTTTCGGCATAAATTGCGCCCTCCAGCGATCGCGTGCCACGCCATCTTTTCGCTCGACTAGGCCCTGCATTATAAGCCGCCGCGGCCAGCACCGGATTGCCATCGAGGCCATCGAGCACGTGGCGCAAGTAATAAGTGCCCAGGGCCGCATTGACGTCCGTATCGGTCACGCGCGCCCAGGAATAATGGCGCATTCCCATGCGCCGGGCTACCCACTTCGCCGTGGCCGGCATGATCTGCATCAGGCCGGCCGCTCCAGCCGAGGACTTGATCGCGGAAACGAAGCGGCTTTCCTGGCGCACCAGCCCCAGCACCCAGGCCTCCTCCAGTTGCTGCGCCCGCGCGTTCTCGCCCAGCGCATCTCGGTAAGGCGCAACATAGAGCACGCCAAAATCGTGCAGCGCCAGCGTCTTGCTGGCGGCATTGATGGCGCGGTCGAACATTTCGTTCTGCAGCGCGAATTCGGCCGCGGCCAGGAGTTGCTTGTCGTCCATGCCGCGTGTGGACCAGGCCCATTCGCGCACCGACTCGGAACGCAGGCCCAGCTGATACAGCGCGAGCGCGCGCCGGAAGCCGCGCTCGCGTCCGATCGCCGCCACCTCCTGCGCCGTCGGCGTATAACCCTTGGCCGGAATGGTGAAGGCGAGCCCCAGTTCCTCGGCGGCAAGCCTTGCGTAGAAATGATGCTCGCCGGCGATGCGCGCAAACAGCGCGCGCGCAGCGGCAGCATTTCCGAGCGCCTGCGCCGCGCGCCCCCGCCAGTAAATCCAGGCCGGTTCGTTGCGCTGCAATGGCGCCATCATTTCCGCCGAAATCTGGACTTCGCGCCAGTCGCCCTGGCGCAGGGCGGCGCGCATGCGCCAGTCGAGTTGTTCTACCGACAGCTGCGCCCCCGCCGCCCGTGCATACCCGTACCATTCGAGCGCTTCGGGCAGATTGCGCCGCGCCGCTTGCAGCGCGAGCCGGCCCCAGACGTAGCCTTGCTCTTCAGTGGAGAAGCTGGCGCGCAGCTTCTTGTCCCAGTAGCCCGCGGCCGCGAGCGGGTCGCTGCGCGCCAGCCGATGCAGTGCGAACATGGTGAGTTCGCGCTCCGTGCGCCGCGACAGATTCTTCCGTTTGTCGCCAAGATAGCGCTTCGCTCCGGCGGCGACCGCGAACAACCGGCCGCGGCTCAAGGCTTGGTCGGCAGGCAGGTATTCGGCGGTATGCCATGCCGCGCTGACCGCGCCCGCCTCGAGCAGGATGCGTATGCGTTCCCATACCTGGCGGTCGGTGAATTCGCCGCGGGCGATGAGCGCCTCGGCCAGCGGTGCGCAGCCTTCGGGCAAGTCGCGCGGCGCGTACCATTGCGCCTTTACCTCCTCCAGTGCCGATGCGTCCCGCTGTTCCCAACGCGCCTGCAGCGCATAGCAGGCGATGTCGTTGTCCTCGCCGATCTGCAACGGATATTCGGCGCGGAACAGATCCCATTGCCGCTTCTTGCCCAGCGCCTTCAACCATTCCTTGCGCACCTGCTGCGCCAGCACGCTGCCTTCTTCGCGTTGGAGAAAAGCGCGCACCTCCCGCGTCGTAGCGTCCTGCGCCAGGCGCGGGGACAGCAGCCAGGCTTGGACATAAGGCTCGAGCAGATAGTCTTGCAGTTGCGCATCGTACCTGGCGGCCTTGGTGTAGTTGCCTGCTCGCACCGCCGCCTGCGCGGCGAGGAATATCTCTTCCTGCGTCTGCGGCTGGGGCGTGCGCGCCCGCAGCGCGGCCGGCGCCAGGATGAAGCTGAGGAGGATCAGGACTCGTAGCATAGGTTTTATATGTAGCTTTACGACCAAATCCATGAAAAAATCAGTATAAACGCTCTATATAACCGATGGATGACGCTCATCAAATATATGCAACACGTTGAACTGATGGGTTGGCGCAAACAACTGCGCGGCGAACTGGTTGCGCGCAGGCTGGCGGTGCCCGCAAAGCTGCTGCAGGCTTGGCGTTTAGCGATGGACCGGCATCTGCAATACGGGTTCCCGGGCTTGGCGAGGGGCGTGGTGGCGTTCTGCTGGCCCATCCGCAACGAGTACGACGCGCGCCACCTGCTGCGCCGGCTGCGCGAGCAGGGCGCGACTGCGGCGCTGCCGGTGGTGGTCGCGCCGAAAGCGCCGCTCATATTCCGGGAATGGCATCCGGGCGTGGATATGGCGATGGGCAAGCTCGACATCCCCTATCCGGCCGCGGGCGCGGAACTCGCGCCCGACACGGTGCTGCTGCCGATGAACGGCTTCGATGCGCAGGGCTATCGCCTCGGCTACGGCGGCGGCTTTTTCGACCGCACGCTGGCGAGCCTGCACGCGCGCAAGCCGCTGGTGCTAGGGGTGAGCTACGAACTCGCCGCGATCGACACCATTCACCCCCAGCCTTGGGACATCCCGGCGGATTATGTCGTCACCGAACGCGGCGTATACCGGCGCGACGCAGACCGGCTCGAGTTCCTGGGTGTGCCGCAGGAGCGGCGCATCGAACTCAGTTCGCCGGTGTGCTATGCCGCCGATATCGCGCCGGGCTACTTCGGCGAGGACGCCGAAAGCTGATTACGGGCGCCTCATCCGAGGAAAAGCTGGTAGGCCGGGTTCTTGCTCTCGTCCCAGAACGGATAGCCCAGATCGCGCAGGAAGCGGCGGAACTGCGGCATTTCTTTGGGCGGCACCTGCATGCCGACCAGTACGCGGCCGTAGTCGGCGCCGTGATTGCGGTAATGGAACAGGCTGATGTTCCAGTCGGGGCGCATGCTGTTCAGGAATTTCATCAGCGCACCCGGGCGTTCCGGAAATTCGAAACGGTACAGCAGTTCGTTCTTCGCCAGCGCCGCATGTCCGCCGACCAGGTGGCGCACATGCAGCTTGGCCATTTCGTTGTCGGACAGGTCGATGGTCTTCAGGCCGTGGCGGCGCAGGTTGCGCACCAGGCGCGCGGTCTCGTCGCGGTCGTGCACCTCGACGCCGACGAACACGTGCGCCTCGTTCGCCTCGGCGATGCGGTAATTGAACTCGGTGACATTGCGCGCGCCCAGGGTGGCGCAGAATTTCTTGTAGCTGCCGGGCCGCTCGGGGATGGTCACGGCGAGGATCGCTTCGCGGTGCTCCCCTACCTCGGCGCGCTCGGCGACAAAACGCAGGCGGTCGAAGTTGGTATTGGCGCCGCAGGCCACCGCCACCAGGGTCTGGCCGCGCACGCCTTTTGCCTCCACATAGGCCTTGGCTCCGGCGATTGCCAGGGCTCCGGCCGGCTCGAGGATGGAGCGCGTCTCCTCGAACACGTCCTTGATCGCGGCACAAATCTCGTCGGTATCGACCAGGATGATCTCGTCGACCAGTTGCTTGCACAGGCGGAATGTCTCTTTCCCCACCTGCTTCACCGCGACGCCGTCGGCGAACAGGCCCACCTGCGCCAGGCGCACGCGCCGGCCGGCCTTGAGCGAGCGTGCCATGGCGTCGGAGTCCACCGGCTGCACGCCGATGATCCTGATCTCCGGGCGCAGGCGCTTGACGTAGGCGGCGATGCCCGAGATCAGCCCGCCGCCGCCGATGGCGACGAAAATCGCGTCGATCGGCGCTTTTGCCTGGCGCAGGATTTCCATGCCTATGGTGCCCTGGCCGGCGATCACGTCCGGATCGTCGTAGGGATGCACAAAGGTGAGCTTGCGCGTCTTTTCCAGCTTGAGCGCGTGCCGGTAGGCCTCGTCGTAGGAATCGCCGCGAAGCACCACTTCAGCGCCGCGCGCCAGCACCGCGTCCACCTTGATCCGCGGCGTGGTCACCGGCATCACGATCACCGCCTTGCAGTGCAGGCGCTGCGCCGCCAGCGCCACGCCCTGGGCGTGGTTGCCGGCCGAAGCGGTGATGACCCCGCGCTTCAGCGTCGCCGGGGGCAATTGCGCCATTTTGTTGTACGCGCCGCGCAGCTTGAACGAGAATACCGGCTGCACGTCCTCGCGCTTGAGCAACAAGGTGTTGTGCAGCCGCGCGGACAAAATGGGCGCCGGATCGAGCGGCGATTCGATCGCCACGTCGTAGACGCGCGCTTTGAGGATTTTTTCGAGATAGTCGGGATGCATGGGAGCTCAGTTCGGCGTAGGCGTGGAAGGGTAGCAGGATGTGCTTCGCCCGGGCAAGCAATCAGCCGGCGCAAGTGCGGCAGAGCCGCGTCTTGATCGGCGACTGGGCCAGCCTGGCGACGCTGTTCGGCGCGAGCTTTCTCGCCTCGACGCTGATCCCGATCAGCTCCGAAGCGGCGCTCTTTGCCGTGCTCAAGCTGCACGCCGACCTCGCCTGGCCGGCTATTGCCGTGGCCACGCTGGGCAACACCCTGGGCGGGCTGACCACCTACCTGATCGGGCGATACTTCGGCGCGAAAAAGCCGCTGACCCAGCTGGAACGAGTGAAGCGCTACGGCAGCCCGCTGCTGGCGCTGGCCTGGCTGCCGTTCGTCGGCGACGCCCTGTGCCTCGCCGCGGGCTGGATCAAACTCAACTGGGTCGCAGTGGCGCTGTGGTCGGCCGCCGGGCGTTTCGCGCGCTACTGGCTGGTCGCGCAGGGGGCACTTTGGTAAGCTAGCGCCGATGAAGAAGAGCACAAGAAAGACGGGCAAGGCGAAGCCGATCTGGGAGCGCGGCTACCAGTCGCACGGTTACTGGCAGGGCAAGAACCGCCTGGGCACGGTGCAGCTGGGCGAGCGCGGACAATGGGACGGCGTCTACCGCTGGCAGGCAGGCAGCCGCGCGGGCCAGGCGAAAACCCTGGTCGAGGCCAAGCGCGCAGTGGAGGAAACGGTGCTGTCGCTGGCGAGCCAGCTGTCCCTGTTCGGGGACCCGGCCGGCGATTGAATTCGCGTTTTTGTCCAGCAGGCCGACGAAATCCTCCGAAGCAGACGATCATCGGGCCAAATTAGCCACCTGCGCGGCTTTTCGCGCAGGAAGAACGCCACTGCAGGAGATGCCTGGCGGGGCGATCAACGGGTACACAACCCTACAACAGGTGCCGGGCGAACAGGTCGGCGCGATTCACTTCATTCGAGGCGTCTCGGCTTCATCGGAATACCGCCACAGCTCGTGCGCATCGACATAGAGGCGATAGTTTGCTTCCAGTGCGTCGAGGCGGGCGGTCGTCGCCAGCAGAGTTGCTTCGTTTGCTTGGCGCAGTGCCAGCAGCTGCTCGGCGAGGCCGGCCTCGCCGAGCGCGCGGGCGCGTTCCATCAGCGCCGCGGCCTGTGCCATGCGCTGCGCCGCCTCGTCGGCGCGCTGCCAGGCGATGAAGGCGGCTTGCGCGGTGGCGAAGGTGGACGCGATTTCGGCGTCGATTTTCACCAGCGTTGCGGCCTCCCATTGCGATGACGCTTCGGCCATCGCCGCTTCGCGTCGGACATTGGCGGCGCGCGCACCGCCCGGAATGGGGATGCTCAGGCTGATGCCGACCAGGCGTTCTTCGCCGCTGCGGTCGGCGCCGAAATGCACCCCGACGGTAGGATCGGGCAGGCGTTCGGCATCGGCGCGGTTGGCCAGCAGGCGGCCGCGCAGCGACTCCGAACGGGCGAGCATCAGTTCGTGATTGTGTTCCAGCAGATGTTCGCGCCACTCGGAAAAACTGCCGGCGAGTGGCTGCGGTGCCGTGATCGTCAAGGCCTCGGGGCGGCGGATGGCCGGAAAACTCGCGCCAAGTTCGGTCGCGGCAACGATTTCCTTCAGTTTTGCCTGCTCCAGCGCCGCCTGCGCTTGGGCAGTCGCCGCTTCTGCCTGCATCAGTTCCAACCGGGAGGCGTCGCCGAGCTGAATCCGCCGCGCTGTGGCTTGCTGCTGCTTCAGCAGTGAATCCGACTGGCGCTGCCACTGCCTTGCCGCTTCGCGTTCACGCAGCCAGGCGAACCAGCGCTTGAGCAGGCTGCGCGCGGTTTCGTGCAGGGCGTCGCCGTACGCCGCCTCGGCGCGGGCGATGCCCTGGGCGCCGATTTCGGCGTCGATGGCGGCTTTGCCGGGCAGGCGCAGCGGACGCTCCAGCGCGCCGCGCCACTCGTTGTAGCGCCTGGATTCGGGAGTGACGATGTTGCGCACCTGGCTTTCCAGGCGTATCGCCCACTCGTGCGGGCCGGCTTCAAGACGGTCGCGATTGGCGCTTTCAGCGTCGATCAGCACCTTGGTCGCGCGTACCGCCGGCGCCTGGCGGATTGCAGTCAGCGCCTGGTCGAGCGGCGGCAGGTCGGTGGGGTAGGCCTGCGCCGGGTCCGCGGCGTGCGCGCCGGTGGCGACGAACAGCAGGGCCAGCCAGCGCAGGTTCATTCGATCCTCCCATAGTCGAGGAGCGGCAGCACCCAATAGGTGATCTCGGCGCGCGGCAGGCGCTCGCGCAGCGCACTGACGATCGACTCCTTGTCCTCGCGCGCGAGCAGCAGCTGGAATTCGACGCGCTGCGAGCGGCCGCGCACCTGTTCCGCCACCGTGGCATAGCCGATGCGCGCGCCGTGGGCGTCGATCGGCTGCGAGCCGAAGCGGCGGACCAAGTCCTCATGCTCGAGCAGGACGTCGATCACCATTTCCTCGAGCTCGCGGGCGACCACCAGCATCAGGCAGATGTCGGGCTGCTTCACGATCTTCCTCCCGGGCTCTCGCCGAAGCGGCGATAAAGGATCGGCAACAGCAACAGCGTAAGCAAGGTGGAGCTGAACAGCCCACCGATCACGACGATGGCCAGCGGCCTCTGTATTTCCGAACCGGGGCCGCTGGCGAACAGCAACGGCACCAGGCCAAAGGCGGCAATCGAGGCCGTCATCATCACCGGCCGCAGGCGGCGCCGGGCGCCGTCGACCACCACTTGGTGCAGCGGCAGCCCCTGCGCCCGCAACTGGTTGAAGTAGGTGACCATGACCACGCCGTTGAGCACGGCGATGCCGAGCAGCGCGATAAAGCCGACCGAGGCCGGGACCGACATGTATTCGCCGGAAGCGAGCAGCGCGAAAATGCCGCCGACCATGGCGAACGGGATGTTGGTCAGCACCAGCGTCGCCTGCCGCAGCGAGCCGAACGTCGAGAACAGCAACAGGAAAATCAGCACCAACGCCACCGGCACCACGATACCGAGCCGCAGCGCCGCCCGCTGCTGATTCTCGAACTGACCGCCCCAGACGATGCGATAGCCCGGCGGCATGCGGATTTTTGCCGCGACGGCGGCTTTGGCCTCCTCGACGAAGCCAACCAGGTCACGGCCGCGCACGTTGGACTGGATAACGACGTAGCGCTGTGCATTTTCGCGGTCGACCTTGACCGGGCCTTCGACGCGCTCGATTTTCGCCACCTGCGCCAGCGGCACGGTATTGCCGTCTGGCAAAGCGACGCGCATAGCAGAGAAGCGCTCGGCGCTGTCACGAATCTCGCTGCCGCCGCGCAGCAGGATCGGCGTGCGCCGGCCCGGTTCGACCACGAGGCCGGCCTGCTGCCCCTCGACCAGGCTCTTCAATGCGCTCTGCACTGCGTCGATGCCAAGCCCGAGGCGGCCGGCGGCGAGGCGGTCGATGTCGACGCGCAGATACTGCACGCCGTCGTTTTTCAGCGTAAACACATCTTCGCTGCCAGTGATGCCCTTGAGCAGCGCTTCGGTCTCGCCGGCGATGCGGCCCAGTTCATCGAGGTCGGTACCGAATACCTTGACCGCGATGTCGCCGCGCACGCCAGTGAGCATCTCGGAAACACGCATGTCGATCGGCTGGGTGAAGCTGTAGACGATACCCGGGAAATCCTTCATCACTTCGCGCAGCTGGTCGGTCAGCCACGCCTTGTCCGGCTTGCGCCACTCGACCATGGGCTTGAGCACGAGGAAGGTGTCGGTCTGATTCAGCCCCATCGGGTCCAGTCCGAGCTCGTCGGCGCCGGTGCGGGCGACGATGCTCTTCACTTCCGGCACGCGCTCCAGGATGGCGCGCTGGATGCGCAGGTCGGTGTCCATGCTCTGCGCCAGGCTGATCGACGGCAGTTTTTCCAGCTGCATGATCAGATCGCCTTCGTCCATCCCCGGCATGAAGGCTTTGCCGAGCAAGGTGAAGGCGCCGGCGGCGGCGATGAGCAAGGCGAGCGCAGTGACGATCACCGGTTTGGTGTGCGCCAGCGCCCAATCGAGCGACGGCGCGTACGCGGCGTTCAACTTCTTCACCAGCCACGGCTCTGCATGTGCGTGTTCGTCGCCGGTGCGTTTCATCAGCATTGCGGCGAACGCCGGAATGACGGTCAGCGCCAGCAGCAGGGAGGCGGCGAGGGCGAAAACGATGGTCAGCGCCACCGGAATGAACAGCTTGCCCTCCAGTCCTTCCAGGGTCAGCAGCGGCAGGAACACGATGATGATAATCAGGATACCCATCGAAACCGGTGCAGCCACTTCGCGCGCGGCGCGGTAGATGACGTGCAGCAGCGGCAGCTTGCGCGTGCTGCCGCCCTGCGCCAAAAAGGACTCGACGTTCTCGACGATGACCACGGCCGCATCGACCAGCATGCCGATGGCGATGGCCAGGCCGCCCAGGCTCATCAGGTTGGCCGAGAGGCCGAACGCGTTCATCAGGATGAAGGTGAGCAAGGCCGACAGCGGCAGAATGGTGGCCACCACCAGCGCCGCGCGCAGGTTGCCCAGGAACGCCAGGAGCAGGATCACCACCAGCACGATGGCTTCGAGCAAGGCCCTGGATACGGTGCCGACGGCGCGCTCGACCAGATGGCCGCGGTCGTAGAACGGAACGATTTTCGTGCCTTCGGGCAGCGTCTTTTCGATCTCGGCCAGCTTGGCGCGCACCTGATTGACCACCGACTGCGCGTTGGCGCCGCGCAGTCCAAGGACCAGGCCCTCGACCGCTTCGCCCTTGCCATCCTTGCTCACGGCGCCGTAGCGGGTCAGGCTGCCGATTTTCGCGGCAGCCACGTCGCCGACCCGCACCACGCCGCCGTTGCGGCTGGCGACGACAATGGCGCGCAGGTCGTCGAGGCTGCGGATGGCGCCTTCCACGCGCACCAGCAGCGTTTCCTCGCCCTCGGTCAGGCGGCCCGAGCCGTCGTTGCGGTTGTTGCCCTCCAATGCCTGCTTCAATTGGTCAAGCGACACGCCGCGGGCGTTGAGCGCCGCCGGGTCAGGCACCACTTCGAAAGTGCGAACGAAACCGCCAAGGCTGTTCACATCGGCGACGCCGCGCAGCGTGCGCAGCTGCGGTCGTATGGTCCAGTCGAGCAGGGTGCGCTTTTGCTCCAGCGAAAGCGATGCAGGCCCTTCGATGGTGAACATGTACATTTCGCCCAGCGGCGTGGTGATCGGCGCCAGCCCGCCCGAGGCCTGCGGCGGCAGATCCGTCATCACGTTGCCGAGGCGTTCGGCGACCTGCTGCCGCGCCCAGTAGATATCGGTGCCGTCCTCGAAGTCGATGGTGACGTCGGTCAGCGCGTACTTGGAGACGGCACGCAGCAGGCGCTGTTTCGGCAGCCCCAGCATCTCCTGCTCGATCGGCACGGTGATACGCGTTTCCACTTCCTCCGGCGTCATGCCCGGCGCTTTCATGATGATCTTCACCTGCGTCGTGGAAACGTCGGGGAAGGCATCGATCGGCAGTTGCTTGAAGGCGAGGCCGCCGGCGCCGATGAGCAGCGCCGTCAGCACCAGCATCAGCAGCCGCTGGGTGAGCGAGAATTCAATCAGGCGGGCGAGCATCTAGCCGCCCTCGGCCGATTTTTCCAGAACCCCCAGCCAGGCCGCTTTCAGCGCCGCGAGCCCCTTCACGGCAAGGCGCGTATCAGGCTTCAATACGGGCGAGCGCAGCAAGACCTGATCTCCCGCCTGCCCGACGAGCGTGACCGGCAGCGGCCGGAAAGCGTCCGTTTCCTGCACGAAGACATAGGCCTGGCCTTGATGGCGAACCACCGCCGACTGCGCTATGCGGAAAGTGCTGCCGGCGTCGCCGCGCGCCGGCACTGCGATCATGGCTTCGACCATTTGCCCCGGCGACAGCTTTTCCGCACCGACATCGATGCGCGCGCGCACCGTCACGCTCTGGCTGCCGGGGTCAGTCTGGCGGCCGACATTGATCACCTTGCCCTGCGCTCCGCTGGCCGGAATGCTTACCACCAGCCCCGCCTGCAACTGCCACGCCAGAACTGCCGGCGTTTGAATCTCGAGCCACAAGGGCGAAAGTTTGCCGATCCTGAACAACGCCGCAGCGGCTTCGAAGCGCTGCCCCGGCTGGACGAACTGTTCGAGCACAACGCCATCGATGGGCGAAGTGATCGTCACTTCGGAGGGCAGCCCCGATCGCGCCTGCAGCGCCGCCAGCGCCGACTCCGAAACGCCCGCCAGGCGAAGTTCTTCGCGCCGCGCCGCCAACGCTACCGCGGCCTGCCGGGCGTCGCTTTGCGTCGCCTGATGGCGCGCCTCGGCGATGATGCCTTCGCTGAACAACTGCTCGTCGCGCCGGGCCGCCTGCGCCGCCAGTTGCGCCTGCTGCGCTGCCTGCAGATAGTCGCGGCCGGCAGCGAGCAGTGCCGGGCTCGCCAAGCGAGCCAGTACTTGCCCCTTGTTCACATTCTGCCCCGGGGCAACGTCGATGCGCACCACCAGGCCGGCCAGCGGCGCGGCTACGACGCGCAGTTGCTCGTTGGGGACCACCACTTGCGCCGGCAAGGCCGAGGCCAATGCGGCGCCGGAAACGGTCGCGGCCTGCGACTCGATGCCAAGCGCCCGAGCCTGGTCGGCGCTCAGAGGGATGCGCGCGGCGGGGGCCGCGGCATGCACGGCGGCGGAAAAAATGAGTATCGGGAACAGGATTGATCGCACGGTCTTCCTCGTCATGTAGCGCGCAGTCTAGCCAGGAATTATTAAGGCAGGATTATCCAGCCCGTTTGCGCCGGCGGCCGAGGACGCGAGCGGTAAGCCGTTGAACGCAGACACCATAGTCCGCGACTCGATGCGCACCACCGTATTCGCTTCAACCAGCCACGAACTTGGGTCTATGCTAGTGCGCCGAGCGCCTGGCTATTTGACAATGATCAAGACGCTGTGCCCTGAAGTCCGCGATGTAAAGCACAGTTCAACATGAAGGCAAGACTCAAGCTCACGCCAACTCAATCTCAAGTCAACACGAGAGAACAATCGCTCGATACAGGTACCCTTTCAAACGCTTGATGCCGCGAACCCTCGGATCAAGCCGCGCTCTGCTTGCCGTACTCCAGCGCCAGCCATTCCATGCCCTGGCGCTGATCGAGGATCCGGGTGGCGACTAGACTCGCCCCATCGTCCCGCAGGCGGGCAATGCTTGGATCAATCTACCCCGTACGCTGCGCGGGAGGGGGGGTCGGATTGAGTTTCTTCCCGTCTTTCGTCGCCGATTTGCACCGATTCATTGAAGATTCCGCCTTTTCCCTCATTCAAAAATACCGCTTGCTAATGCGAACGGTTCTCATTTATGCTTGCGTTTCCATGCATACTCTTTTTGCGGCAAGTCATTCTCATGAAACCGACTAGACGCTATTCAGTCCAACTGGCGCTGATGGCGCTCGTCGGATTTTCCCTCCCGGTCTCCGCCTACCAGCCTCTTATCACCGACGATACCGGCACTCTGGGCAGCGGCGGCAACCAGTTGGAGTTTGCGTTTGTCGCAGATAATGCAGAAACGGCCGGCAACGTCGAGCGTTTGCGCGCCTTGCCTGTTGTCTACACCCGTGGTGTGACTGAGACGCTCGATGTTTTCGTAGGGCTTATCTACCAGCGGATTCGATCGGATATCCCTCGAAGCGACGTGAATGGCGATAGCGACCCACTATTCGGGGTCAAGTGGCGGTTTTACGAAGACGAAACGACGAAAACCAGTTTCGCGGTAAAGCCGGGAATTATCGTGCCGGTTGGCGCTGGCAGCGACCACGCCGCGCTGGACAACGGAAAGATCTCCGGCAACTTGACTTTCATACTCACGCGCGAAGTTCCATTCGGCGCCATACACTTTAACGCGGGCGTGTTGCGTAACCGCTATCGCGATAATTTGACGAATCCCGACGACACGACGACGCACGTCTCGATCGCTCCCGTGTGGGATGTAAGCGTGCGGTGGAAGCTGGCCTTCGATCTGGGAACGGAATCCGCGCGTGCCGCGGGTACCAACGTGCGCACAAGTTTTGCGGAGCTAGGCGCAATTTACTCGCCTAGCAAGGATCTTGATTTTTCCATCGGTATTGTGCACTGGTCCGACAATGACAGTCCCAGCACGACGAGGGATACCGCCACTGCAGGCCTTACCTGGCGATACCGCTAGGTGCGCAGGAACAGATCAACATAGAGGCCATTGCAGAATTAACGAAATGGCCCCTGATTTAGGTGAGCATGAGAGGGAGGTATCCCCTCATTTTGAAATAGACTCATAGGACTTTGACGTGAAATACATGGAAAATGGAATTTCAGGCGCGACGCTCGATCTCGCGTTGATCGGGCACACGCTGACGGTGCAGCAGGTTCAAGCGCCGCATGCCGCACCGGAATGGGCGCGCTGGCTGGAAGAGATCGGCTTCATTGTCGGCGAGCAGGTGATGTTGATGGCGCGCGGCCTTCCAGGTGGCGACCCGATGGTTTTCCGGGTCGGCCAATCCACCTTTGCCTTGCGCCGTGCCGAAGCGGCCTGCGTACGGGTAGCGCCCGCGGCTCAGGCAGGCATCGGAGAGCGCAAGCCATGAATCAAGCCGTCATCCACTTCCACCCGAGCGGTCCGCTGCTTGCGCTGGTCGGCAACCCCAACTGCGGCAAGACCGCGCTGTTCAACCTGCTCACCGGCGGCCGGCAGAAGGTCGCCAACTACGCCGGCGTAACGGTCGAGCGCAAGGAAGGCCGACTCACCACGCCCGCCGGCAAAACGCTGCGCGTACTCGATCTGCCGGGCGCTTACAGCCTGTATCCGCGCTCGCCGGATGAACGCGTCACCTGCGACGTGCTCTTCGGCCGCGCCGCCGGCGAGAAACGGCCGGATTTGGTGGTGTGCGTGGTCGACGCCACCAACCTGCGGCGCAATCTGCGTCTGGCACTCGCGGTCAAGCGCCTGGGCCTGCCCTGCGTCGTCGCGCTCAATATGACCGATCTGGCCGAGAAACGCGGCATCAAGATCGAAGCGGGCGCGCTGGCGGCCGAACTTGGCATACCGGTGGTCAGCACCGTCGCCATTCAGAGCGCGGGTGCCGGACCCTTGCTTGCGCTGTTCGACGATGAAGAACTGTGGGGCTCCATTGCCGTGACGGCACCGGCGCGCGGCCTTGCCGAATCCGCTGCGAACGGCAGTTCCCACAGCAACGAGTCCGATCACGTTGCGGTGCGCCACATCCTGCAACGCCTGGGCCTGGACAAAGTCGTGCCGCACACGCCGAGTGACCGCATCGACAGCGTCGTGCTGCACCCGGTCATCGGGCCGGCATTGCTGGCATTGATACTGTTCCTGGTGTTTCAGGCGGTTTTTTCCTGGGCTGAGTTGCCGATGAGCCTGATCGAGTCGGCTACCGCCGGCCTGGGCGCGGCGGTGAGCACGACAATGCCGGACATTTGGCTCAAGAGCCTGATCGTGGACGGCGTGATTGCCGGCGCCGGCGGCGTGCTGGTGTTCCTGCCGCAGATCGTGATTCTGTTCTTCTTCATCCTGGTACTGGAGGAATCGGGCTACCTGCCGCGCGCCGCTTTTTTGCTCGACCGGCTGATGGGCGGCGTCGGCCTGAGCGGACGCTCCTTCATCCCGCTGCTGTCGAGCTTCGCCTGCGCCATCCCCGGCATCATGGCCGCGCGCTCCATCGCCAACCCGCGTGACCGGCTGGTGACCATCATGATCGCGCCGATGATGACCTGCTCTGCGCGTCTGCCCGTCTACGCGCTGTTGATCAGCGCCTTCATCCCCAAGCGCGAGGTGTGGGGCGGGCTGGAACTACAGGGCTTGGTCCTGCTCGGCCTGTACATCGCCGGCGTGCTGGGCGCGCTCGCGGTCGCCCTGGTGCTCAAGTATTTCACTGCCGTCGGCCGCCAGGTGCGGCCGCTGATGATGGAGCTGCCCAGTTATCACTTGCCGACCGTGCGCAACATTGCGATCGGCATTTGGCAAAGAGTGGTCATATTCATGCGGCGGGTTGGCGGCATCATTCTCGTCCTGACCATCCTGCTGTGGTTCCTCGCGAGCTTCCCGGCGGCGCCCGTGGGCGCGACCGGCGCCGCGATCGAGTACAGCTTCGCAGGTATGCTGGGCAAAGCGTTGGCGGTGGTTCTCGAACCGATCGGTTTCAACTGGCAGATCAGCATCGCGCTGGTGCCCGGCTTGGCGGCAAGGGAAGTGGCGGTGAGCGCGCTGGGCACCGTGTACGCCCTCTCGGCGGCGGCCGACAACACGGCACAAGCGCTGGCGCCGCTGATCGCGCAGAGCTGGAGCCTGGCCACCGCTTTGTCCCTGCTCGCCTGGTACGTGTTCGCGCCGCAATGTCTGGCCACGCTAGCGGCGGTCAAGCGCGAGACCGGCGGCTGGACCATGCCGCTGATCATGGCGGGCTACCTGTTTGCGCTGGCCTATGCCGCTTCGTTCCTGACCTATCATGCGGCGCTGGCCATGGGAGCCGGCTGAACCGGGCGTTTGACGGGCTATGGTGTACGGGGCAGGGATGCGAGCGCTTCTGGATTGACCACGTTGATCGGCGCTCCGGCCGCGTAAGCGACGATCTGATCGAAAATGTCGGCAAACTGGATTTCGTATTCGTCGCGCGAGACGTAGCCGATGTGCGGCGTGCAGACGACATTCTCCATCTGCAGCAGCGGGTGAGCGGTATCCAGCAACGGTTCGTC
Organism: Burkholderiales bacterium; assembly: GCA_014860395.1. Lineage (GTDB taxonomy): Bacteria > Pseudomonadota > Gammaproteobacteria > Burkholderiales > SG8-39 > 2-12-FULL-64-23. Next base: position 17,721 of record JACZJU010000261.1, read on the forward strand.
TTCATAGACATCGACCGCCGCCATCCCCGGTCGTCCCTGCCGCAGCGCCGCAACAAGCGCCCCCTTTTCGATCAGGGGCGCGCGGCTGGTGTTGACGAGCAATGCAGTCGGCTTCATCCGCGCGAGGTCGCCGGCCTTGACGATACCCTGCGTCGATTCCTTCAGACGCATATGCAGCGAGATTACGTCGCATTGCTCGAAGAACGCCTCTTTGCTCGGCGCGACCGCATAGCCCTCCGCCTGCGCGCGCAGGCGCGACGCCTCCCGCGCCCATACCAACACGTTCATCCCGAACGCCTTGGCGTATCCGGCGACCACCGTGGCAATCCTGCCGTAGCCGTACACGCCCAGGGTCTTGCCGCGCAGGCTGGCGCCGACGCCGATCTGCCATTTCCCGGCCCGCAGCGCCGCCATCTGCTGGGGAATCTGGCGCACTGCGGCGAGAATCAGCCCCCATGTCAGCTCCGCCGCGGCATATGAAGGCGTATCGGCGTGCTGGCTGGATGAGACGATCACGCCGCGCCGGGTGCAGGCGTCGACGTCGATGTGCGGATACACGCTGCGCTGGCTGATCAGCCTGAGCTTGTCCAGCCGATCGATCAGCGGGGCACGGATTTGCGTACGCTCGCGAATCAGCACCAGCGCTTCGGTGTGCGCGAGCCGCGCGGCAAGCGTGTCGACATCCTGCGCATGGTCGTTCCAGATTTCGACCTCGTGTCCCTCGAGCTTGCGAAAGCAGGCCAGGGTCCGCAAGGTGTCATGGTAGTCATCGAGGATCGAGATCTTCATTCGCCCCGGCTTGGAGTCCGTTAAAGAATCATTCCTAGGCTGCGCTCAGCTTGGCGTATTCCAGCGCCAGCCATTTCATGCCCTGGCGGCCGAAATTGATTTGCACGCGCGCATCCGGCCCCTGGCCTTCGGCATCGACGATGACACCCTGGCCGAATTTCGCGTGGATTACGTTCTGGCCGATGCGCCAGCCCATCTGGGTCGCGCGCGGCTGACTCCTGGGTATCGCCGCGTCGCGCGCCGAGGCGAGCACCGGCTCCGGCGCAGGCTGCGCGCCCAGGCGCGGCGTCAGCCACTTCACCAGGCCCGCCGGTATTTCGTCGAGGAAGCGGGAAGCCACGTTGTAGCGCGTCTGCCCGTGCAGCATGCGGTTCTGCGCGAACGACAGGTACAGACGCGCGCGCGCGCGCGTGATCGCGACGTACATCAGACGCCGCTCCTCCTCCAGGCCATCGTCCTCGTTGCGGCTTTGCTCGTGCGGGAACAAGCCCTCTTCCAGTCCGGTCACGAACACCGCCTGAAACTCCAGTCCCTTGGCCGAATGCACGGTCATCAACTGCAGCGCGTCCGAGCCTTCGCCTGCCTGGTGCTCGCCCGCCTCGAGCGCCGCGTGCGCGAGAAACGCGGCCAGGTCCTGCTGCTCCGTGTGCTCGTCCTGCTCCTGCACGAACAGCGCCGCCGCGTTGATCAATTCCTGCAGATTCTCCAGCCGGTCGGCGCCGTCCTTCTCCGCCTGGAAGTGCGCGAGCAGCCCGGATTTCGCCAGCATGTGTTCGACCACCTCGGGCAGCGCAAGGCCTTCGGCTTCGCGGCGCAGTGACTCGATCATCGCGACGAAGGCCCCCAGGGCATTGCCCGCCTTGCCGGCGAGCTGCGGCACGGCGTTGTACAAGCTGCAGTTGCCGGACTTGGCCGCATCCTGCAGCGACTCGAGCGAACGCGCGCCGATGCCGCGCGTCGGGAAATTGACTACGCGCAGGAACGCGCTGTCGTCCTCGGAACTCGCGATCAGACGCAGGTAGGCGAGCGCGTGCTTGACTTCCATGCGCTCGAAGAAGCGCAGGCCCCCGTAGACGCGGTAGGGAATA
>JACZJU010000262.1 GCA_014860395.1 Burkholderiales bacterium
GCGCCGCGGCGTCACCGTGTAGCCGAGCTCCGCGGCGAGCGTGATCACGCTGTCGCGCGTGATGCCCATCAGCGCCGAGGTCAGCTCCGGCTCGTAGATGCAGCCGTTCTTGACGATGAACAGGTTCTCGCCCGCGCCCTCGGCGACGAAACCGTCGACATCCAGCAGCAGCCCTTCGTCGTAGCCGTGCTCCGTCGCTTCCTGGTTGGCGAGGATGGAATTGGCATAGGTGCCCGAATACTTGGCGCGGCACATCGACACGTTCACGTGGTGGCGCGCGAACGACGAAGTCTTGACGCGTATGCCTTTCTCCAGTCCGTCGGCGCCGAGGTAGGCGCCCCAGGGCCAGGCGGCGATGGCGACGTGCACTGTCGCCCCCTTCGGTGACACCCCCATCTTCTCCGAACCGTAGAACGCGATCGGACGCAGGTAGCATTCGTGCAGCTTGTTCGCGCGCACCACTTCCTTGTGCGCTTCTATCAGCGTCGCCTTGCTGTAGGGGATTTTCATCATGTAGATGTGCGCCGAGTTGTACAGGCGGTCGATGTGTTCGGCCAGCCGGAACACGGCAGTGCCGTCCACGGTGTTGTAGGCGCGTATGCCCTCGAATACCGCGAGGCCATAGTGCAGCGAGTGGGTGAGCACATGGGTGGTGGCCGAACGCCAGGGCACCAGCTTGCCGTCGTACCAGATGTAACCGTTGCGGTCGGCCATCGACATTGTTGCCAGCTCCTTCAAAGCAAAGCGCAAAACGGCATTTTAGCGGAAAGCGGCTCGCTTGAGCAGCGCATCAAGACGTGAATGGGGCAGGAGGGGCGCATTCCCTCCTGTTGAAACGGTCGCCGAGCGCGGTCCTGCGCGCCGGCCCGCGTCGGAACCGGCAGCCGCGCTGGGCGGCGCCGAGCCGACGGCCGGCGGGTGCGCTTACTTCTTGGTTGCGCCCTTTTTCGGGTTCAGATTGGTCAGGCGGCCACTCTCGGCGCCCGCCCCCTCGTCGATGACGGCGTTGATGAGTGCCGGCTTGCCTGCCGCGATCGCTTCGGTCAGCGCCTTCGTCAGTTCCGCCGGCGTGGTGACGTTGTAGCCCTTGCCGCCGAACGCCTCCATCATCTTGTCGTAGCGCGCTCCCTTGACGAAAGCGGTCACCGCGACGTCGGACTTCGACTTGGGGTTGAGGTTGGGATCGCTGCCCTTGTAGATGCCGTTGTTGTTGAAGATCACGGTGGTAATCGGCAACTGGTAACGGCAGACGGTTTCGAGTTCCATGCCGCTGAAGCCGAACGCGCTGTCGCCTTCGATGGCGACGACGGGCAGGCCGCTGGTGACCGCCGCGCCGACGGCATAACCCATGCCTATGCCCATGATGCCCCAGGTTCCGGAATCCAGGCGCTTGCGCGGCTGGTACATGTCGACGATGCTGCGCGCGAAATCGAGGGTATTGGCGCCTTCGTTGACGACGTAGATCTCCGGTCGCGTCTTCAGCACGTCGCGGATTGCGCGCAATGCGCAGTGGTAGTTCATCGGCGACGTATCTTTGGCGAGCGTGGCCGCCATTTTCGTCATGTTCTTTTCTTTGCGTTCGGCGATCGCACCCGTCCACTCGGCGCCGGGCTTGGCAAAGCCTGAACCTATGCCGGCCAGCATGGCAGAGACGCAGGAGCCGATGTCGCCGATCACCGGCGCGGCGATCGCCACGTTGCTGTCGATTTCCGTCGGCGCGATGTCGATCTGGATGAATTGCTTCGGTGCGCCCCAGGTCTTGCCCTTGCCGTGCGAGAGCAGCCAGTTCAGGCGGGCGCCGA
>JACZJU010000263.1 GCA_014860395.1 Burkholderiales bacterium
CTTTATTGGCGCCGAGCTCGATAGTTTCCCGCCTGGATCCGCGCCGCCCGGCTTCACCAGCAGCGCGTCGGTCTACGTCTTGAATGCGAACGGTGACAGCATCACTACGGCGACAGTGCAAATGAACGGCGTGAACTTGGCCTACAGCCCGGTCAAACAGTATTACGAAGGCAATGTCGCGGTGGCTCCCGGCGGCGCCGTTTCGCTGAGCGTCACGGACGCAAGCGGCACCTATGCAGCGTCGGCTACTCAGTTCACTTCCTATCCGAGCATTTCGGCGCCCGCATCGGGACAGACCTGGGACTCGAGCGTCGCAAATACCGTAAGTTGGTCCGGTGGGGCGCCGACGGCAAATGCGACCTATGGGATCGGAATCCTGGATGCCTACGATACGAACGGCTTGCTACAGTGGCCCTCAAGTCGCTCCATCCAGGAAATCCCACCGGGAGCGACTTCTTATTCCATTCCTGCATTCAGCATACCCGCGGGAAATCGGCTTATGCTCGCAGGGATCCTGTCATCGGGAACGCCGATACCCAACGCCGCTCCCGGATCCAGCTTGTACGTCGCCGGTTTTAACTATGTCCCGATCTCCATATCCGGTTTGCCGGTAACAGTCCGCAGTTCCGGCGCTGTAAACAACTTGCAGGCCGTTGCTTTGTCAGGGGCTGCTTGGTCAGAGGTGCAATTTGTCGCGGCTGGTGGCATACCGGGAACCGTTGGAACGATTCTCACCTCTCCCAACGGGATCACATGGACGTCGCGCAGTTCCGGAACTACGGCCGGGCTGCGCGCTATCGCCAGCTCCGGCTCAGAATTGGTGATTGTGGGAGGGCCGGCAAACCCGCCCGCAGGAGGTCCCGCCACTATCCTCACTTCCTCCGATGGCATATCGTGGACGCCGCGTGCTTCGGGTACTACGGGCGATTTGTCGGGTGTAGCCTGGTCGGGCACACGATTTGTGGCAGTCGGAAGCACAGGGGGAAGCGGAACCAGCGGCACAATTCTCACGTCTCCCGATGGAATCACCTGGACGCCTCAGGTGTCGGGGACTTCAAACCACATCTCGGCCGTCACCTGGTCGGGCGCACAATTTGTGGCAGTCGGAACTAACGGACTCGTCCTGACCTCTCCGGACGGAACAGCCTGGACAGCGCGAAACTCCGGCAGTACAGTCTCCCTGAATGGCATCACCTGGTCCGGAGTGCAGTTCGTCGCCGTAGGTCCGAATTCATGTTGCGGTGACGCCATCCTGACTTCCCCGGACGGCGTCACGTGGACGCAACGTTCTTCCGGCGGAAATTCACCCTATGCGGTAGCTTGGTCGGGCACGGAGTTTGTCGCGGTGGGTTGGGTTAGCGGCTTCGGGGGAACGATCATCACATCGCCCGACGGAGTAAAGTGGACACGACAGGCCTCAGGCACTGGAGGTTTCCTGTTAGGTATTGCCTGGTCCGGGACGAAGTTTGTCATGGTCGGAGCCGACGGCAATATTCTTACCTCTCCGTAGGTCGCAATTTAAGCTGCTCGGGGACTCGTCGGTCTCGTTCGACGGGTCTCCGCGTAGCGCCGTACACCATCGCATTGGAAAAAATATTTGCGCCTGATTCGCATGCCAACGCGCGAAAGCGCTTCGCCAGGGAGCTACTTGCTCAGATAGCGCATCGCGCGCTCCAGACCCTCGATGGTGATCGGGTACATGCGCGATTCCATGATCTCGCGGATGACGGAGATCGACTGGCGGTAGGGCCAGAGCTGCTCGGGCTCGGGGTTGAGCCAGATGGCTTTCGGATAGGTGTCGAGCATGCGCCGCAGCCACACCGCGCCGGCCTCGTCGTTGGAATATTCGATAGAGCCGCCGGGCTGCAGGATCTCATACGGGCTCATGGTGGCGTCGCCGACGAAGATCAATTTGTAGTCATGCCCGTACTTGTGCAGGATGTCCGTGGTCGGCGTGCGCTCGGCATGGCGGCGGCGGTTGTCCTTCCACACATAGTCGTACAGGCAGTTGTGGAAGTAGAAATACTCCATGTGCTTGAATTCGGTCTTGGCCGCGGAGAACATCTCCTCGCACAGCTTGATGTGGTCGTCCATCGAGCCGCCGATGTCGAAGAACAGCAGCACCTTGACCTTGTTGTGGCGCTCCGGCCGCATCAGGATGTCGAGCATCCCGGCCTTTCTGGCGGTGGAGGTGATGGTGCCGTCCAGGTCGAGTTCCTCGGGGGCGCCGTCGCGGGCGAAGCGGCGCAGGCGTCTTAACGCGATCTTGATATTGCGCGTCCCGAGTTCCACCTGGTCGTCCAGGTTCTGGTATTCGCGCTGGTCCCACACTTTCACCGCCGAGCGGTTGCGCGAGCCCTCCTGGCCGATGCGTATGCCTTCGGGGTTGTAGCCGTAGGCGCCGAAGGGTGAGGTGCCGCCGGTGCCTATCCATTTGCTGCCGCCTTGGTGCCGGCCTTTTTGCTCCTCCAGGCGTTTTTTCAGCGCTTCCATGAGCTTTTCCCAGCCGCCCATAGCTTCGATCTTGGCTTTCTCCTCCGGGGTCAGGTTGAGCTCGGCCTGCTTGCGCAGCCACTCCAGTGGAATGTCGGCTTCCACGCCCATGACGGCTTCGACCCCCTTGAAATACTCGCCGAAGGCGCGGTCGAACTTGTCGAAGTTGGCCTCGTCCTTGACCAGACAAGTCCTCGAGAAGTAGTAGAAATCGTCGATCGAGGAGCCGACCACGCCCTTTTGCATGCCTTCGATCAGCATGAGGTATTCCTTGGTCGTGACCGGGACCTTGGCCTGTCGCAACTTGAGGAAGAAATCGATCAGCATGATGGCTCAGAGACGAGCGGGCAGCCGTGGCTCTATCGGTTGTGCCGCGACATGAAGATCAGCCGCTCGAACAGGTGCACGTCCTGCTCGTTTTTGAGCAGCGCGCCATGCAGCGGCGGAATGATGGTCTTCTTGTCCTTGCTGCGCAGCGCTTCGGGCGAAATATCGTCGGCGAGCAGGAGCTTCAGCCAGTCCAGCAGTTCGGAAGTGGAGGGCTTTTTCTTCAGCCCCGGCACCTCGCGCACCTCGAAGAACACTTCCAGCGCCTCGCGCAGCAGGTGCTTCTTGATGCCGGGGAAGTGCACATCGACGATCTTCTCCATCGTCTCCTTGTCGGGGAAGCGGATGTAATGGAAAAAGCAGCGCCGCAGGAAGGCGTCGGGCAGTTCCTTTTCGTTGTTGGAGGTGATGAACACGATGGGACGGTGCTTGGCCTTGACCAGCTCGCGCGTCTCGTAGACGTAGAATTCCATGCGGTCGAGTTCACGCAGCAGGTCGTTGGGGAACTCGATGTCGGCCTTGTCGACCTCGTCGATCAGCAGCACCACCGGCTCATCGGCCGTGAACGCCTGCCACAGGGTGCCTTTGACGATGTAATTGTTGATGTCGTGCACGCGCGGGTCGCCTAGCTGCGAATCGCGCAGCCGCGATACCGCGTCGTATTCATACAGACCCTGCTGCGCCTTGGTGGTGGACTTGATGTGCCACTCGAAAATCGGCAGGCCGAGTGCCTTGGCCACTTCCTCGGCCAGCATGGTCTTGCCGGTTCCGGGCTCGCCCTTGATCAGGAGCGGGCGCTGCAGCGTGACGGCGGCGTTGACGGCGAGGGTCAGGTCGTCGGTCGAAATGTAATTGTCGGAACCGTGGAAACGCATGGCAATACCCTGAAAGGAAAGGCGCATTATACGACGCGCGGCGGCACAGCGCCGCCG
>JACZJU010000264.1 GCA_014860395.1 Burkholderiales bacterium
GCGATCAGGTCGACTTCCAGGTTGACCTTGCTGCCGGGCTTGAGGTTCTTCAGGTTGGTCACGGTGAGGGTGTGCGGAATCAGGTTGATTTCGAAATCCTCGCCTTCCACGCGATTGACCGTGAGGCTGACGCCGTTCACCGTGATCGAGCCCTTGCGCGCGATGTACTTGGCCAGGTCCTGCGGCGCGCGGATGACCAGAAGAAAGCTCTCGCCCGCCGCTTCGAAGCGCACCACCTCGCCCACGCCGTCGACGTGGCCGGACATCAGGTGCCCGCCCAGCCGGTCCGACAGGCGCAGCGATTTCTCCAGATTGACTTCGTTCGGCCCGCCGAGCCCGACCGTGCAGTTGATGGTCTCCTGCGACACGTCCACTTCGAAGCGGTCGTCGTGCAGGGCGATGACGGTGAGACAGACGCCGTTCACGGCAATGCTGTCGCCCACACCCACGTCGGACAGGTCGAGCATGCCCGCGTCGATGGCAAGGCGCAGCCCCTGGTCGCGCGGCGTGGCCTTGGTGATTTTTCCGATCGAGGTGACGATGCCGGTGAACATGGTTAATTCAGCACCTGCGCACGAATGCGCAAGTCGCTGCCTATAGTCTGTACGTCCGTGAATTGTACCAGCCGCTTCTGCGCCAGGTCGGTGAGTTCGGGCAGGGAAAACATGCCGCGCGCGGCATCGCCCAATAGGCTCGGCGCGAGATAAACCAGCAGTTCGTCCACCAGCCCCTCCGCGAGCAGCGAGCCGTTCAGCTTGACGCCGGCCTCGACGTGCACTTCGTTGAATTCGCGCCGCGCGAGTTCGCGCATCAGTTCCGCCAATTCCACCTTGCCGCGCGCGTTCGGCAGTACCACCACTTCGGCGCCCTTGTCCTGCAAGGCGGCGATGCGCGCCTGGTCATCGACGGCCGCGGCGACCAGCACGCGGCCGCCGTCGAGCAGCTTCGCCGACAGCGGCAATTCCAGTCGGCTGTCCACCACCACTTTCAGCGGCTGCCGCGGGGTTTGGACTTCGCGCACGTTCAGTTGCGGGTCGTCGTCCCTGACGGTGCCGATGCCCGTGAGCACGGCGCAGGCGCGCGCGCGCCAGGCATGGCCGTCGCGGCGCGCTTCGGGGCCGGTGATCCACTGGCTTGCGCCATTGGCGAGCGCCGTCCTGCCGTCCAGGCTCGCCGCGATTTTCATGCGCAGCCAGGGGCGGCCGCGGCGCATGCGCGCAACGAAGCCGATGTTGAGTGCACCCGCTTCCTCCTGCATCAGCCCGTAGTCGATCTTGATGCCGGCGGCGCGCAGGCGCGCGAAGCCGTTGCCGGCGACGCTGGGGTTGGGGTCCTGCATCGCCGCGACCACGCGCGCGACGCCGGCTTCTATCAGCGCATCGACGCAGGGCGGCGTGCGCCCATGGTGGCTGCAGGGTTCGAGCGTCACGTAGGCCGTCGCCCCGCGAGCGCGCTCGCCGGCAGCGCGCAGCGCCAGAATTTCCGCATGCGGCCCCCCAGTCTTTTCGTGCCAGCCGGTCCCGACGACCGTACCGCCGTGCACGATGACGCAGCCGACCCGGGGGTTGGGGGTGGAGGTGAACAGGCCTTTTTCGGCGAGGCGCAGCGCCTCGGCCATGTGCTCCTGGTCGGCGGGACTGAACATGCGGCGCAGCCTGGTGGCGTTGGTCGCGCGCAGACCCTAGCGCCGCGCTTTGCGCCCCGGGCGCTTGACCTGCTGGATGGCGTCGCGGAAATCATCGACGCGCTGGAAGTCCTCGTACACCGAGGCGAAGCGGATATAGGCGACGTCGTCCATTTTCTTCAGCTCGCGCATCACCAGCTCGCCTATGGTGCGCGACTTGATCTCGCGCTCGCCCAGGGCGAGGATGCGCGCCTCGACGCGGTTGATGGCGTCGTCGACGTTGTCGGTCGGCACCGGGCGCTTGTGCAGCGCGCGCATGAAGCCGGTGCGGATTTTCTCGCGGTCGTAGGCGGTGCGGTAGCCGTTCGACTTGATTACCGTGGGCATGGCGAGTTCCACCCGCTCGTAGGTGGTGAAGCGCTTGCCGCATTCCTTGCACTGGCGCCGGCGGCGCACGCTCGCAGCGTCCTCGGACAGGCGCGAGTCGATTACCGCGGTGTCGTCAGCTTTGCAGAACGGACATTTCATGATTTTGGAGGGCGAGAGGAGTGGGCGTCAGGTGTGAAATGGATGCGCCGCGGTTCCCCTCTCCTCAGGAAGTCAACGCGGCATTCTGCGCCTGTGCGGGGCGGGAGGCCTCGTTGCCGCCATACACGGGAAACTTCAGGCACAAGGCGCGGGTTTGCGCCAGCACGCGTTTTTGCACCGCCTCGTCCTGCGGCGCTTCGAGCACGTCCGCGATCAGGTTGGCGAGCTGTTCGGACTCGGCCACGCCGAAGCCGCGGGTGGTGATGGCCGGGCTGCCGATGCGAACGCCGCTCGTGACCGTGGGTTTTTCCGGGTCGTTCGGAATCGCATTCTTGTTGACCGTCATGTGCGCGCGGCCGAGCGCGTCCTCGGCGTCGCGGCCGGTGATCTTCTTGGCGCGCAAATCCACGAGGAACATGTGGCAGTCGGTGCCGCCCGAGACGATGCGCACGCCGCGCTCCTGCAGCACCCGCGCCATGGCGCGAGCGTTGGCGATGATGCTCTCCTGATAACTCTTGAATCCGGGCGCGAGCGCTTCCTTGAACGCGACCGCCTTGGCTGCGATGACATGCATCAGCGGCCCGCCCTGCAGGCAGGGGAACACGGCGGAATTGATCGCCTTCTCATGCTCGGCGCCGGCGAGTACCAGGCCGCCGCGCGGCCCGCGCAGGGTCTTGTGCGTGGTGCTGGTGACGAAATCGGCGATGCCGATCGGGCTGGGATAGAGGCCGGTAGCGATGAGGCCGGCGTAGTGCGCCACGTCCGCCATCAGGTAGGCGCCGACGCTGTCGGCAATGCTGCGAAATTGCTTCCAGTCGATGACGCGCGAATAGGCGGAGGCGCCGGCCACGATCATGCGCGGCTTGTGCTCGCGCGCGAGTCGCGCGACCTCGTCGAAATCGATCAGCTCATCCGCGTTCAGGCCGTAGGCGATCGCCTTGTAGAGTTTGCCGGAGAGATTGACCGAGGCGCCGTGGGTGAGATGTCCGCCGCTGGCGAGCGCCATGCCGAGAATGGTGTCGCCCGGTTTCAGCGCCGCCATGTAGACCGCCTGGTTGGCCTGCGAGCCCGAGTGCGGCTGCACGTTGGCATACTCCGCGCCGAACAGCTGCTTCGCGCGCGCTATCGCCAGGTTCTCGGCGACGTCCACCTGGGCGCAGCCGCCGTAGTAGCGCTTGCCCGGATAGCCCTCGGCATACTTGTTGGTGAGCTGCGAACCCTGCGCTTCGAGGACGGCGCGGCTGACATAATTCTCGGATGCGATCAGCTCGATGTGCTCTTCCTGGCGGCGGTTCTCCGCCTGGATCGCCTGCCACAATTCGTTGTCTATGCTGGCCAGATTGTTGTTGAGCGCGGACATGGGCTTAAGCTTGCAGAATGGGGGAGACGC